>CAZZMV010000010.1:9733-23315 GCA_964655425.1 uncultured Bifidobacterium sp. | reverse complement strand
GTCGCCCCATTGAAAGACATGCTGTTCGTGATGAACGAACTCGCCGGACTGCAGGCCATCAGTCAATTACCCGGCTGCGAAGACGCCACGCCGGACACAGCTGAAGCAGTACTGGAAGAGAACGCAAAATTCTGTGCCGAGGTGTTGGCGCCACTGAATTGGGCTGGCGATCAGCAACCCAGTGCATGGCGCGATGGCGTAGTCAGCACCACCCCGGGCTTCAAGGAAGCATTTCGCGGTTTTGTTGAAGCAGGTTGGCAAGGATTACAGCATCCACAGGCGTTTGGTGGTCAGGGCTTGCCCAAGTTGCTCGGCACACCCTGCACCGAAATGATCAACGCCGCTAATTTATCGTTTGCTTTGTGTCCTTTGCTCACCGATGGTGCGATTGAGGCATTGATGACCGCCGGTAGCGAGGCGCAGCAGCAGAGGTATATCCCGAAAATGGTATCGGGTGAATGGACTGGCACCATGAACTTGACCGAACCGCAAGCGGGTTCGGACTTGGCATTAGTGCGCTCACGCGCTGTGCCGCAAGGTGACGGTACTTACAAGATTTTCGGTACCAAGATCTACATTACCTTCGGCGAGCATGACATGGCCGAGAACATCATTCACTTGGTGCTGGCCCGCACGCCGGATGCGCCGGAGGGTGTGAAAGGTATCTCGCTGTTCATCGTGCCGAAATTCATTGTGAATGACGATGGTTCGCTCGGTGCGCGCAATGATGTGCACTGCGTGTCGATTGAACACAAACTGGGCATCAAAGCGAGCCCGACTGCGGTGCTGCAATATGGTGATAACGGTGGTGCGACCGGTTATCTGGTGGGGCAGGAAAATCGTGGCCTCGAGTACATGTTCATTATGATGAATGCGGCGCGCTTTGCCGTGGGTATGCAGGGTATTGCAGTCGCTGATCGCGCCTACCAAAAGGCAACGCAGTATGCCAAAGACCGGGTGCAGTCACGTGATCTCGCCGGTTCGAGCGGGCCGGTCGCAATTATTCATCACCCGGATGTTCGGCGCATGCTGATGAGCATGCGTGCGCAGACCGAAGCTGCGCGCGCGTTGGCTTATGTCACTGCTGCAGCATTCGACGCTGCGCATCATCATCCCGACGAAGCGAGCAGAAAATCGAACCTCGCTTTTTATGAATTCATGGTGCCGATTGTCAAAGGCTGGTCGACCGAAATGGCGCTGGATGTGACCTCGACAGGCGTGCAAGTACACGGTGGTATGGGCTTCATCGAAGAAACCGGCGCCGCGCAGTATTACCGTGACGCCCGTATCCTGACCATCTATGAAGGCACCACGGCAATTCAAGCGAACGACCTGATCGGTCGCAAGACCGTCCGCGATGGCGGCGCGGTGGCCAAGGGTATCGTTGCCCAAGTGCGCGCCACGGCCGCCGACCTGACAAAAGCTGATCATGCCGATTTGCACGCGATTGCACGTCGCCTGTCTGCGGCAGCTGATGCGCTGGAGCAGGTGGTTGACTACATGGTGGCCAACATCAAGCACGACATCAAAGCGGTTTTTGCCGGTAGCGTGCCTTACCTGAAAATGGCTGGCGTGGTTCTTGGCGGCTGGCAGATGGCGCGTGCCGCGCAGGCTGCTCAGCAAAAGTTGGCGGCCGGCGGCGGCGATGCCGAGTTCTTCAAGACCAAGATTGCCACTGCACGTTTTTTTGCCGACCATTTTGTGGCCACCGCAGTTGCCTCACGCGACGCGATTGTCGAAGGCAGTGCGGGTGTACTGGCGCTTGATACCGAGGCTTTCTAAAAAGACAAGCGGATGGGCTTGGTTTTGACTCTGGAAACCCGCTATAATCTCGGTCTTTTTTCCCGTCCGTACCCCTTTTCTCGAGATTATTATGGTCGTTATTCGTTTGTCCCGTGGCGGCTCCAAGAAGCGCCCGTTCTACAACATCGTTGCCGCCGATTCGCGTAATCGCCGCGATGGTCGCTTCATCGAGCGCATTGGTTTTTACAACCCGATCGCCTCTGGCGCGGCAGTTGGCTTCAACATCAACCAAGACCGTCTCACGCACTGGCAGGGCGTCGGCGCGCAGTTGTCGCCCACTGTCCAGCGTCTGGTGAAATCGTCAGCCAAGAAAGCGGCCTGATTTGACCGCTGGCAGCAGCTCGGGGCCTGCAATCCCCGATGATCTGGTGCTGGTGGCGCATGTGTCTGGTGCTTTCGGTATTGCCGGCTGGGTCAGGTTGAAGCCTTATTCTGCTGAAGCCAGTGCACTGTTACACGCAAAGACGTGGTGGTTGGACAAGCCGGCGCTGCATGATGTTGATGTGATGCAGGTGCGGGCGCAGGGTGAAGATGTGGTTGCCCGCTTGATAGGTACTGAGAGTCGCGACGCAGCCGAAAATTTGCGCGGCGCGACTGTGAAAATCCGGCGTGCGCACTTTCCACCGTTAGGCGATGAAGAATTTTATTGGGTCGATCTGATCGGCCACGAAGTAATCAACCTCGCTGGTGAGTCGTTGGGCGAGGTGGTCGGGCTGATCGACAATGGCGCCCACCCGATACTACGGGTCCAGCCCCAGTCGTCGAGCGAAAAGGCCGAGCAGGAGTTGTTGATTCCGTTTGTTGACCACTACGTGAATAAGGTAGATCAGTCGAATCGGCAAATTACGGTCGACTGGCAAAAGGATTTTTAGGCAGGATGACCGGGCAGGCTTGCCGAGCAGGATTACTGAGCGGTGTTACTGATCGCGAAAGCGAGCAGGGGGAAAGATGGAGTTCGATGTTGTCACACTCTTTCCCGAGATGTTTGATGCACTGACCCGGTACGGCATCACGCGTCGCGCGTTCGAGCAGCACCTGGCGGCGCTGAAGGTTTGGAATCCACGGGATTTCACCAGCGATAAACACCGCACGGTAGACGACAGACCGTACGGTGGTGGTCCGGGCATGGTGATGATGGCTGCGCCGCTTGAGGCCGCGATCAATGCAGCAAAAGCCAGGCAGCAGCAAGCAGGGTTGCCCGTACCGCGCGTGATTTATTTGTCGCCGCAGGGTGTGCCGCTGAATCACGATAAAGTGAAACGGTTGGCAGATATGCCGGGCATGGTGTTGTTGTGTGGTCGATATGAGGCAGTTGACCAACGCTTGATCGAGCGCTGTATTGATGAAGAGATCAGCCTGGGAGATTTTGTGCTGTCGGGTGGCGAGTTGCCAGCGATGGCGTTGATGGACGCAGTGATTCGTCTGCTACCGGGTGTGCTGAATGACTATGCCTCCGCAGTCGAAGATAGTTTCGTCAATGGCTTGTTGGATTGTCCGCATTACACCCGGCCCGAGGTCTACCAAGGTGCCGGAGTTCCATCGGTTTTACTCGGCGGGCACCATGGTGAGATAGAACAATGGCGGCGCGAGCAGTCCTTAGCCGTCACGCTGAGCAAGCGGCCCGAACTGATCGCCAAGGCGCGCGAGCAGGGGTTGTTAAGCAAAGCCGATGAAGCCGTGCTGAAGAAGTTGAAGTTGCAGTAACGATTGCGCTATTAGCTGAACGCAGTCGATCGTGGTCACGGGTGTAAGCCCGATTTTGTTAAACCCCATCCTCTACCGGGCATGAAGTTCAGTAGAGTGCCTCACAAAGCCTCGATAGCAAGGCGTGCCGGCTTGGTCAGTACAGTCAAACGGTTAGCAGGTGTCGCTTAGGCTGCGGTGTTATGTGGGGCGCTTATGCGCCGGCAAGATGGTTTAGGAGAAAAAAATGGATCTGATCCAACAGCTCGAACAGGAAGAAATTACGCGTCTTGGTAAAAATATTCCTGAATTTGCACCCGGTGATACCGTGGTGGTGAACGTGAATGTGGTTGAGGGCAACCGCAAACGTGTGCAGGCTTATGAGGGCGTGGTAATTGCTCGTCGTAACCGTGGCCTGAATTCGAATTTCATTGTGCGTAAAATTTCCTCAGGTGAGGGTGTCGAGCGTACTTTTCAGTTGTACTCACCACTGATCGCATCGATCGAGGTCAAGCGCCGTGGTGATGTGCGTCGTGCCAAGCTGTACTACTTGCGTGAGCGTTCCGGTAAGTCGGCGCGTATCCGCGAGAAGCTGCCTACCCGCAAGGCTGAGGCAGCGGCACAGTAAGCGCCGATATGTATACGAGAAGGGCACCCAGCGTGCCCTTTTTCTTTTGCTCTGCCGATGGCGGTTCACTCACGATAGACAGACAGTAGCAAGCGCATGATTTTCGACCCGGTACAAGCCGACATCGATGCGGTGGCCAACGAGCCGGCCTTGCCCGAATCTCGCCTCGCGGCGCAGTGGTTACGTGGTCGTTTTGCCCAACCGGCTATATGGACGCCAGAGTTTGTCGTCGAGCCGGAGCTGGAGACTAATCGGCGCGAGCCGGTACCTGCGGCTGTCCTGCTGCCGATGGTTGTCCGGCCAGACAGGCTTCAGCTATTGCTCACACTCCGCACAGCACACCTGAATGATCATGCCGGCCAGATCAGTTTCCCCGGCGGCAGAGTTGATGCTGACGATGTTGATCCGATTGCGACTGCCTTGCGAGAGACCGAGGAAGAGATCGGGCTCTCACGCCGTCATGTCGAGGTGATTGGTTGTCTGCCTGATTATCAAACCGGTACCGGCTTTCGCGTCACGCCCGTGGCCGCCCTGGTGCATCCGCCGTTCGAGCTCGAAGCCGACACTTTCGAGGTCGCTGAAATCTTCGAGGTGCCGATGAGCTTCCTGATGAATGGTGCCAATCATCAGCGCCGCAGTGCCATATTCCCCAACCACCCCGGTCGGCGCACCTTCTACACCATGCCCTATGAGCAGTACTTCATTTGGGGTGCGACGGCGGCGATGGTGAGGAATCTTTTCCATTTCCTTCGCGCTGCCTAGCGGATAAACGTTGTCGGCACGCTACCTGTTAAGCTAGAGGCCGACGCGAATTTTTCTGTTCACCAGCCATGACTCTGTTCTCCATTCTGATCGCACTGGTCCTGGAACAATTCCGGCCGCTGCGCAGGGATAACGTGATTTACGGCTGGATCATTGCGCTCGCGAGCAAGGTCGAGCAAAGCTTCAATGCAGGACGTGCAGAGCATGGTCGTCTAGGTTGGATCGTGATGATGTCGCTGTTGGTATTGCCGACGCTGATGATTTATTGGTTACTCGGTGCGTTCAGTGTGATCGCTCAGCTGCTCTGGACCATACTGATCGTCTATCTCACGCTTGGGTTCAGGCACTACAGCCATTATTTTTCGGCGATTCAAATTGCGCTCAACGAAAGTAATTTGCCCGAGGCGCGTCGGCTGCTGGCGGAGTGGATACGTGCCGATACCAGCGCGATGGATGCCAATGAAGTGGTGCGCATCTCGGTCGAGCGTGCGCTGATCACCACTCACCAGCATGTATTCGGTGTTTTCTTTTGGCTACTGATGCCGATCGGGCCAGCCGGTGCGGTGTTGTACCGGGTTGCCGAGTATCTGTCGCGTGGTTGGAGTCAGCCCGACCACCTGAAGGATGAAGCGTTTGGTGTGTTCGCCCGGCGCGCTTTCCAGTGGATTGATTGGGTACCCGCGCGCTTAACCGCGATTGCCTTCGCCATCGTCGGAAATTTCGAGGATGCTGTGTACGCGTGGCGAAATTTTGCTCGCCGTTGGCAAAATGAATCAGAGGGCATCATTCTGGCAGCGGCAAGTGGCGCAATGGGTGTTCGACTCGGCACGCCCGCGGAGTATGCGCCTGATCTGCCGAATGTCGATATCGCAGCGCTTGAATCGAATCCCGATATAGAAGTCTTGCCGGGGGACGAGCCCTCGCTGCGCGCCTTGCAAAGTACGGTGGGCCTCATATGGCGTGCACTACTGCTCTGGATTTTGCTGCTACTGATGGTCTCGGTGGCGAACTGGCTGGGCTGAACATGTCGCTGGCGTTGTTGTGGGGCACATTGCCAAACTTCATGGATTGTCTTCGGAGCCCCGCCTAATCATCGAACGCGTCGCCAGCAGACGCTAATTTTGGCTGGTGCTTTTCGGTTTCATTACCGTCGCAAGTGTGTGATGTCTTTTAATGGCTTGCGTGCTCCGGTAAGATATTGCCTCAGCCGCTCCTCACGATGTCCAGTATCCCCTCAGACTCCTCCGCTACGGCCACTGATTTCATCATTCAGGGTCAAACCAGCACGGGTCGTCCCTTCCGACCGAGTGATTGGGCCGACCGATTGTGCGGCATCATGAGTCGTTTTCATCCCGACCAAGGTGGCGGGTTTGACCGCCATCTCCGATATTCCCCCTACGTGACTCCCGCTCTGATCGAGGGGGTCCGATCAGTACTGGTGGATCATCGTTTGCACGCACTGGAGCCGCTGGCGTATTTTTTTCTGCGTGACTTCGCGCGCGACAATGATCTGCGTGTGATCGATGCCTGTGTATTACCGGCAAACCAAGTCATCGCTGCTTGATAGACCACCCCGACCTGTCAGCCGCGACTGCCTCCTAGTAGTGCGCAAGATACTTATCGGCTGGTCGTTTCTCTGATCGAACAATTCATTCAAATCGTTAGTCTCGTGGCTAACATTGACTGACGGAATACTCGGAATTCATCAAGCTTGATAGGTTGATTCCGATACTACTCTCCGTTAGCGGTGTGCGATGACCGACAATCCTTTTCAGGCTGGTTTCAGTCTGGTCGAGCTGATGGTCGCCTTGGCAATCGCGGCAGTCATTGCTGCATTCGCTTTGCCCGCTTATCGTGATCATACGTTGCGATCTTATCTGCCAGAAATGAGTAGTCGTTTGCAGTTAAGTGCCTTGCGTCTTGAGCAGTACTACCAAGACCATCGAAGTTACCTGAACGGTACCGATTGCGGCGTGGCATTGCCTTCAAGCGAGCATTTTGAATACACCTGTGCATCACCGACGGATGGTCAATCATTCCTGATTACCGCGACAGGTCTCGCTGCCATGGCGGAGTTCAGCTACACCATTAATCATCAGGGTCAAACGCGTACCGTGTTGTTACCCGAGCGCTGGGGAACAGCCCCACGTGACTGTTGGGTCATGAAGCCGGGAGCGACATGCTGATCGCTGCGTCGCATCAACGCGTACACGGCCTGACGCTGGTTGAGTTACTGATCGTGCTGACGCTGGGAGCAGTCGTTATTGCAGTAGGCGCGCCTGCCATGGGGCAGTGGGTCAGGGAGATTGAGGTGAGATCAAGCGCTGCCTTGCTTTTGAGCGCGCTTCATGCAACCCGTGCTGAGGCACTGACGCGCAATGCGTCAGTCCGGCTTGATTTTCCTGATGCCGAAGGCAGACCCGGTTGGCGCATGACGTGTGTGCAGGTCACCGCGCGCTGTCCAGACACTTTAAGACAACATGCAGTTGACATGGGTACCGCAGTACGGTGGGGTGCGGCAAAGTTAAGCACCATGCCGTCATCGGCTACCGCGATCACGGCCGGCCAGGAGTTTCCCGCCAGCGTACGTTTTGATACCAGTGGTGCCGCACCTGATATTGCGACGGGGGATAGCGTGGCGCGTATCGACGTCACCTACAACGAGTTTGCTGACGTACGTCGTATGGTGGTGCTGGTCTCGGCGCAGGGTATGGCACGCATCTGCGATCCCGCGGCAAGTGTGGGTCATCCGCAGTATTGCGATTAAAGTTTCATGCTTGCACCACTTGCTTCATCGCGCACAGCGGGCAGCGCGCTGATTGAAAGTCTGTTGGCATTAGTGGTGTTCTCGGTCGGACTATTATCTTTACTCATGTTGCTGACTTCAGCACTGAAGCAAAGTGATAACGCCCGTTACCGTAGCGAGGCAAGCTTTCTAGCCTCTGACCTGATTGGTCAAATGTGGTCAGGTGATCGAACACTGCAATCGCTGCGGCAGCGATTTGATTCAGCCTCAGATACATATCAACGTTGGCTGGTGCGAGTGCAATCAACACTACCCGGGGTTACCGCCGACCGTAATCAGCCCGAGCTAAAGATTGACGATAGTCGAAACATCACCCTAACGCTTCATTGGCAATCGCCGTCAGACACCGAGCAACACCAACTCGTCGTTGTGACGCGTTTGACTGATTAGCTGATGCGTCATTTTTATTGTCGGCGAACCCATGGACTTGGCCTGATCGATCTGATGGTCGGGTTGACCATTGGCATGGTCGCGACGTTGGTAATTCTGAATGTGATGGTGATGTTTGATGCACGTCGACGCTCGGTGAGTAGCGGTGCTGATGCGCAAGTAAATGCGGCATTCGCCAGTACTTGGTTGGCAAGAGAGTTGCGCAATGCCGGTCATGGCCTGGGGCCGTCGACGGTGCTTGGTTGCAAGGTACATCGTGCCGCCGCCGGAACACCAGATGCCAACTTCACCTTGGCACCCGTCACCATCACCCAAGGTGACGACGGCGCGCCGGATACATTGACGGTGCTCGCCGCTAGCGAGCAGGCATTACCTGCTGCACGTTTGATCGCGCCGTACACCGTTGGCTCTGGGACCGTAACGCTCGACAGCATCTTGGGTATTGCGGAGGGCACGCAACTCTTGCTTCACACCGCCGGCCAGACTGACTGTGCCTTGCTGAGCGTCGCAGCGATGAGTATTGGGGCTTACACCATCCAGCCGACTGAATTTAGTGGGTTGTTAAGTGGAGTTGTGTTTGCGACTGACAGTGCGGTGGTTAACCTCGGTCGATTGCGTTATCGGCGTTTGATGGTTGATTCGGCGCAGCGATTACAGCTATCCGATTTCAATACCTCAAGCAGCGGTTGGACGACATCGACACAGTCGGATGGCATCGTCAATTTGCAGTTGCAATACGGTTTTGATACACGCATCGGTACTCAGGCCTCGCCTCAGGTCAACCGCTGGAGCGACGTGATGGTCGATGCAGATGCGGATGGACTGACGGGCAACGCGGGTGACTTGCAACGACTGGTGGCAGTTCGATTCGCGCTGGTGGTACGAAGTACCCAGCGTCGTGAAGCAAGTTGCGATGCGCCTATGCCGACCTGGCTGGCAGGCGATGAGACGGGCGAATTAGTCACGACGGATATCAGCCTGGCGCATATTCCGCAGTGGCGATGCTGGCGCTACCGTGTATTACAAGCCGAGGTGCCGCTACGCAATCAGCTTTGGCGCGACCTATGATGTCGAACCGTGGATTGGTTCGGTCCAACGGTGCCGGGTTGATTGTGACACTGGTTGTATTGATTGTGATGGCGCTGGGTGCTTTAGCGTTGTTACGTTCCGTGACCACCGGCCTACTCATCGCAGGTAATTTCGCTTTTCGTGAAGCCGCCGTGCTGGCGGCAGAATCTGGAAGCGAGGCAGCGATTGAATGGCTTGCCGCACGCTCCACGGGCACCGAGCTGCTCACAGACCAAGCGGATGCCGGCTATTACGCCAGCCTGCCGACGGGGATGAACCTCACCGGTCAAGCAGATGCCAAAACTACCGCCTTGATTGACTGGGATGATGATCAATGTGTACGTCGTACAGGTGTCGTCTGCTTGAGCGCGGCGCCCACACTGGCGGTAGATGCAGCAGGCCATCGTGTGCGCTATGTCATTCATCGCTTGTGTCGCAGCACCGGTAGCCCCGACGCGGCCAATAACAGCTGTTTGCTGTTTCGCTCGGCCGCAGGCGCAAGTGGCAATCGTGGTCAACTGAGTTACGGTGCTTCGAAACGCTTTCAATCATCCGATACCGTTTACTACCGCATCACCGTTCACGTACGCGGTCCGCGTAATACCACTGCATTCGTACAGACCTTAGTTCACTTCTAAATATTCATCATGGGTTCAACTCTGCATCTTAGGCTTGTATTAGCTTGTCTAGGCTGGATGTATGTATCGAGTAGTTTTGCATTAACAGATTTGGCGCAGGCACCCATCAATTTTTTGCTCGCTACGCCGGTGAAGCCGAATATTTATTTCATTCTGGATGACTCTGGCAGTATGCAGTGGAGTTTTCTGGGCGACGAAGTGGTATCAAATCAGTATCAAAATGCGGTTGGATATCGCACTAGTGCGTGCAACAAGATTTACTACAACCCACAGATTAAGTATCCAGTACCCGTTGATGCTAACGGTAGTGAGTATCCGCAGCAGAGTTTCTTCTCAGCGTCGTATGACGGCTACATTCAAGGTGCGATCACCATTGATCTTTCTGCAGCTTTCATGCCTTGGCGGTCTGAACACACGACACCGTCCGTACCTACCAGCCAAGATAGCCTAAGCTATCGCAGCGATTGCAGTACTTTGGTAGGGGGCTGCAAGCCAGCTGAGAGCGGTTTGCCGAATCGGCCCGAACCCGCGCATTACTTTGTTTACACCGGTAACAATCTGGCGCAGTTAGGAGATGGCTCGCCAGACGATCACTGTCGGGATACGCAATACGACTCGGGTGCGTCAGGTCGCAGCAACTGGCGCAAGGTGGTGGTCAGCACAAGCTCTGGTGAAAATGGTGCGGATGAAACGACCAATTTCGCTAATTGGTTCAGCTATCACCGCACCCGATTACTGACCATGAAAACTGCGATCGGGCGTGCATTCAGCCAGATTGATGGCAACTATCGTGTCGGCTACTCGACCATCAGTGAATCTGGTGTCAGTGACAGCAGCATCAACTTCCTGCGTATTGATGACTTTACTGGCGAGCATAGAAAGAACTTCTATAAGAAAATTTACGCTGCAAAACCGACTGGCGGCACACCTTTACGCGCTGCGCTGGCAAAAGCGGGCCGCTTGTATGCGGGTAAGTTACTGACCGGTGGCGATGACCCCTTGCAGTATGCCTGCCAGCAGAACACCACAATTCTGTCGACGGATGGTTACTGGACTAGTCAAGATGAATCCGGAAGCTATGCAGCGAAGCAACTAGACGGCGTGACAGATGTAGGTAATGTCGATGCGGTCCTACCGCGCCCAATGTATGACGGTGGCGCGGGCGCCCGAGCTGCACGGATGGCAACATTGACGGTCGAGCCGCGCCATACTGAGCCTGATCCTTGGTATAGCGTATTGATCAGCCTGAAACTCGATGGCGTTGATTTGATGAACAGCTATGCCAATATTCTTCATCAGCCCGGTGCCGATCTAGTTACTGAAGCAACGCAGTTAGCTCACTGGATTTCACTGCAAATTACTCGTCAGGGCTTCCACGCATTTGCGCAGTCAAACAAGGTGTTTATTCTGGCGCCCGCTGCGGCAGGTGCTATCTCTTCGACGCCTGTGATCGAGTCTGCGGGCTCGTTCCCGTATATGGTCTCGCCATTTACCGAAGTCACCGGTGCCGGTCGTTCAACGAATACGCTCGCAGATGTCGCCGCCTGGTATTTCGAAAATGATCTGCGTACACCGACGCTGGGTAACTGTGGGCCCCGCAATCAGCTATGTGACAACAACGTGCCTCGTCCACCTGGCCTGCGTGGCGGATCGCACCAGCACATGGTGACGCATACCTTGGGCTTGGGTGCCAGCGGCACACTGCATTACCGGGAAGATTACGAGCTGGCGATCGAGGGGGATTTTCGGGCAATCGTAAACGGTAACAAGGACTGGCCCGATCCCATCTATGCGCCGGGTGCGGAGCGCATCGATGATTTGTGGCACGCCGCTGTCAATGGTGGAGGGCGGTACTTCAGCGCACGCAGCCCCGAATCACTCGCGCAGGCTCTGTCAGCATCCCTTTCCGCGATTCGTGCGGCGACCGGTGCTGCTGCAGCGTCTGCGACCAGCAGTCAGGAACCTGCCGAGGGTGACAATTTACTGTTCTCCAGCCGTTATCGCAGCCTTTATTGGGATGGCGAACTGGAGGCCAGACGAATCAACCTGAGCGACGGTAGCTTGTCAAACCAAATTGAATGGTCGGCAAGTGCGCAACTCAACCAACGTGTTGCTGCTGCAAGCGATGATCGCGTGATTTATATACCGGCCGCCAACAGCCCCAACGGATTAAAAGCGTTTCAGTGGGAGCTGCTAAATACTCACGAGCGCGTATTTTTTGGTGGTTGTGGCGCGGCCGCCCTAAACCGCCTTAGCCAATGTGCTCAGATGAATGAGGCAGAGCAAGCGATGGCTCTCGGTGCCAATCTGGTGAATTACCTGCGTGGACAGTTTCAATTCGAGGCTCGTCCTGAAAATCTCCATCATCTATTCCGTCGGCGAGATCAGCCCTTGGGTGCGCCGATTAATGCGCAGCCGGTTTTTGTCGGGCCGCCTGCATTTCGCTATGCAGATCTTAACTATGGCGAGTATCGCGATCGCATTGCTGCCGATCGACCCGGTACAGTCTACCTGGCAGCTAATGACGGGATGTTGCACGCGTTTGATGCGACCAGCGGAAGAGAGCGCTGGGCTTTCATCCCCAGCGGTGTACTTCCTGAATTATGGCGTCTGGCGGATAACGCATTTGGAAAAAATTTTCGTTATGTGCTGGATGGCTCGCCCGTGGTTGGTGATATTTGTGTCCTCGCGCCAAGTGCGAACTGCCAGCCAAATGATTGGCGCACGATACTGGTGGGCGGGATGGGCGCCGCGGGGCGCGAGTACTATGCCCTTGATATTACCCAAGCCGACAAGCCCAAGCTGCTTTGGCGCATCAATGCCGACACCGATGCCCAACTGGGTTACGCGATTGCCAAGCCAATTATTACCAAGCGACGCGACGGTACTTGGGTTGTGCTGATTGCTTCCGGCTATAACAATGTCTCGCCCGGTGATGGCCGAGGCGTATTGTTTGTACTTAACGCAGCGACTGGCGAAGTTTTAAAAAAGATTGATACTGGCGCAGGTACTAACAAACAACCTGCTGGGCTAGCCCAACTCAACGCATGGGTAGATTCGCTGCTGGATAACACTGCACAACGTATCTACGGCGGTGATCTGCTCGGTAATGTATGGCGCTTCGATATTAATGCGCCCGCCGCACCGACAAAAGAAGTGGTTTTACTGGCCAGCCTAGTGCGCGGTAATACCCCACAACCAATCACGACCCGGCCTGAGCTTGCCCTGATTCGCGTAGGTAATCAGCAGTTACCGGTAGCCACGGTAGCCACTGGGCGCTATCTGGGTAGCAGCGATGTCAGTGACAAGTCGGTTCAGTCCATCTACACCTTTCGCGATCATTTGACGTCGGATGGGTTGGGTAATCTTCGTGCAAACCCATCCATGGTTCAAAAGCGATTGCTCGTGTCGGGCGATGCACAGCAGCGATCGATCAGTGACGACTCGGTGGATTGGCTGGTCAATGAAGGCTGGTATGTCGATTTAGACACCCAAACCGATTCCGGTGAGCGCGTGGTGCTGGATCCGGAGCAGCAACTTGGCGTGCTATCCATCGTGAGTAATGTGCCCGATAGCAATGCCTGCCGGCCCAAGGCCGAGAGCTGGTCTTACGCATTCAACTACACAAACGGTAATTACTTGCCTATCGGCGATAGCAAGGCTGTCGGCCGTCGCGTCAGTAATTCATCGATGATTGCCGGTACGCGCTTGCTTCGCGTTGGCAGTCAACTCGTCAACGTATTGACTGATGATGGCGGCAAGGTCAGCACAGTGGCCCAGCCCGTTGATGCAGGTAGTGCGCCT
>CAZZMV010000010.1:0-9633 GCA_964655425.1 uncultured Bifidobacterium sp. | reverse complement strand
CTGCACAGGTCTACAACATCGACCCGAGTCACACTTTCCCCAGTTTCGAAGCAGATCATATGGGATTGTCATTCTGGCGCGGTAAGTTTACCAAGACCACTGGGAAAATTATCCTCGATCGTCAGTCAAAATCCGGTGGAAGTGTCGAGATCTCGATTGATGCCAGTACCATTGATTTTGGCCATGCCAAAATGAATGAAAAAGCGCGTGGTGACGAGATGTTCAATGTCGCTAAATATCCCGTCGTTGCTTTCAAGGGTACTGCGCTGAAGTACGAAGGAGACAAGCTGATCGCGGTCGATGGCGAGATGACCATGCTCGGCATCACCAAGCCTCTGTCGCTCACCATTACTCATTTCAAGTGTTTGATTCACCCGTTACATAAGCGCGAAGTTTGTGGTGCTGACGCGCATGGTCGGTTTGATCGGAGTGATTTCGGCATGAATATCGGCCTGCCCCGATTCTCCCCCGAGATTAAACTCGCGATACAAGTCGAGGGTATCAAGGCAGATTAGCGCTTTTTAGCGCCCAAAACATGTCTCTGGTATCGAAGGCTATGTCTGATCTCGCCTCAAGCGGCTTCTTTAGCGCTGATTGTAAGCAGATCAGGGAGCGCTTCGCCAAGTTTTCCTTATTTTCAGTATTTGATTTGGTGTGCCGACCATGGTTGATTTTGGGTTGTTTAGTCGTGTCTCAAACAGCCAGCGCGCAGATCATCGATTTGAATAGCGGGCGACAGATTAGCGAACAGCAGTTAATCGATCAGCTACGGCAAAATGATGTGGTCTTGCTCGGTGAGCTTCATGATAATGCACAGCATCACACGCAGCGTGCGGGACTCATCAAGCAAATAGCTCGTCATAAGCTGACCGTGGTTGCCGAGCACCTGCCATCGCAGGCTAACGTCGCGGATCAGAGCGATCTTTTGAGTGATCTGGAGGCGGCCGGTTTCGATGCCAAGGCTTGGCGCTGGCCATTGCATTCTTCATTATTCGATTCGGTACGTAGTACCCGATTACCACTGATTGGCGGCAATCTACCCAAAGGTTTTTCCAAGCAGTTGTTTAGTCATGGCGCATCAGCACTACCCGGCCGCTTGGCGCAGTCTTATAAATTGGCGATGTTGGACGAAAGCGCGCAGCAGCGACTCGACCAGGATTTAATCGATGGTCATTGCGGCAAGCTGCCAGACAAATATTTGCAACCCATGCGCTTGGTACAGCGTGCGACTGATCTATCGATGGCGCAGGCGCTACTCGATTATCAGCCTGCAGTATTGTTGGCAGGTAATGGTCATGTGCGCAAGGATTATGGTGTTCCCCAAGTGCTCAAGCGCTTGGCCCCTGAGCTGAAAATCGCGGCAGTCGGTTTTATTGAGAATGACCAGACCCTCGAGGAGCTGGTAAAGTCTTCGGCAAATCGCTATGACTTCATCTGGATCAGCACAGCGATAAAGCGCGCTGATCCTTGTGAAGACTTCAAAATAAAATAACTTCAACAGAGACATCTATGTTCAAGTCTTTTTTTCTATCTCGCCAATGGTTGCTCTGGTCATGGCCAGGGGCTGTAATCATTCTCCTGGGTACCTGGTATCAGGTCCAGATTGATGTCGCGATTAACGAGTGGTTCGGCGGCTTTTACGATGTCGTACAAAAAGCACTGGCCAAACCAGGTAATGTCACGCTTGAGGAATTTTTCGGCTTTCTGCTGACCTTCGGAAAACTGGCGGGCACGTATGTCATGGTGGCGGTGCTATTGGCGTTTTTCACCAAGCACTGGGTATTCCGCTGGCGTCAAGCCATGAATGACTATTACATGGCCCATTGGTCAACATTGCGTCATATTGAAGGTGCGAGTCAGCGCGTTCAGGAAGACACTAAACGCTTTGCGTTCATCATGGAGTCTTTGGGCTCCAACATGATGGATTCATTAATGACCTTGTTTGCTTTCTTGCCCATCTTATGGAATCTCTCCAAGAAAGTCGCTGAAGTACCGGTATTTGGCGAGGTCGAGCATGCGCTCGTCTATGTCGCGATTTTGTTCGCATTATTGGGTACAGTCGTGCTTGCGCTGGTCGGTATCAAGCTACCCGGATTGGAATTTAACAACCAGCGTGTCGAGGCTGCTTATCGCAAAGAACTTGTACACGCTGAAGATGATGCCGAACGAGCAAGCGAGCCGGTAGTCAAGGATTTGTTCGCACATGTGCGTGACAATTATTTCCGACTATTTTTTCACTACATGTATTTCGATATCGCCAAATTCAGCTACTTGCAGTTCGGCGTATTGGTACCGTACATCGCACTCGGGCCCACTGTTGTAGCGGGTGCGATCACGCTAGGTGTGATGCAGCAGATTGTCCGCGCATTTGGTCGCGTTGAAATGTCATTCCAATTTTTGGTTCGTAGCTGGAGCACGATTGTTGAGTTGATTTCAGTGTACAAGCGTCTACGTGCATTCGAGGCGCAGATCGGGTCGGTCAAGAAGAATGCCGATGCCGCCTCTGCGGGTAGATCTGCCTGATTGGAAAAGAGGTTTTTATGAAAAACCACGAATTTTCAATGCTGCGAATTCTGATTGCGAGTTTGGTTATCGTATCGACAGCTGCAGGTGCGGTCGATGTATCGCAAGTCCCCAGTAGCAAGCGCACCAAGCCTGGCTTGTATCTTGATGCGAAAGAAGCACATGATATGAAGCAGCAACTTGGTGACAAGCTGTTATTTGTAGATATTCGTACCCGCGGTGAGATTATCTATACCGGCGTTGCTACCGGTGTGGATGCCTATATACCGATGTTTGAGCATCCGCCAAATGCCGCATGGGATGAAAAGGCTGGTCGATTTCAGCTCGAGCCGAACAAAGACTTTGAAAAAGAAATCGCTCGTCGGGCGGCGGCCAAGGGTCTTGGTAAGACCGACCCCATCGTGTTGATCTGTCGCTCGGGTGATCGATCCGGCCGCGCTGCAACTCAGCTTGCGGAGGCGGGCTATACCCAGGTCTATACTGTGGTGGATGGCTTTGAGGGCGATATTGCGAAAGACGGCGCAAGTGCGGGCAAGCGTGTGGTGAATGGCTGGAAGAATGCTGGATTGCCTTGGTCTTATCGGCTAGAGAAGGAGAAATTCTATCTGCCTGAGACCCGATAATAGGCGATAGCGCAAAACAAAAACGCCCGGAATTTCCGGGCGTTTTGCATGGCGTGTCGAATACTTATTGCTTCAATGCTTCGATCGCAATATCAATGCGAACTTCATCGCTGACCGCTGGGGCATATTTACCCATATTGAAATCGGACCGTTTGACGATGGTGTATGCATCTGCACCAATCGTGTCTTTCTTTTGAATCGGATGGGGCGCTGCCAGGAAACGTGTCACAGTCAAGGTGACGCGCTTGGTCACGCCTTTCATAGTGAGGTCGCCTTCGATACTAACGGGCTTGTCACCATCGAACACGACTTTGCTGGACTTGAAAGTAACCGTTGGGTATTTAGCGGTATCCAGAAAATCTTCTCCCTGAATATGCTGGTTGAATAGTGCCGAACCGGTATTCACTGAGCGGGTATCGATTGTGATATCGACCGAACCCATCTTGCCTTCTTTGTCATAAACCACTGCGCCGGTCGTTTTATCAAAGCGCGATTGCTGGGTTGAAAAACCAAGGTGATTGTACGAAAAGCGTGGATAGGTGTGGTTAGGCTCGACACCGTAGGTAGCAGGTGCAGCAAACGCCGGTGCCACAACTGCGGCGCTTAGTGCCAAGGTCGTAAATAATCGGCTGATGGTTTTCATTGTTGTTTCTCCTAGGTTTAAAGTTTAACTACATGGGGGTAAGTACGACTGACTGCTTAACTGTGCTGCACTGAATAACTAACTGATTGGCGATGGCTTGCGTGAAGGTAGCATTCGTTTCAAAACATCGTCGCGGTCGATGAAATGATGCTTTAACGCAGCAAGGGCATGAATGACGACAATTAACATCATCAAACCATTCAGTGCACCATGCAGCTCTGCAAGCATATCGCCAAGCTGTTTATCTTTACCGAGTAAATCGGGCAGCGGCAGTACACCAAACCAAACCGTTTGATAACCTTTAGCTGAGCTCATCAGCCAACCAGACAGGGGTATGGCCAGCATCAGCACATACAGAGCGGTATGCCCAATATGTGACGCTGTACGCTGCCACTTGGGCATTTGCGCAGGCAGTGGCGGAGGTTGATGCGTTAGTCGCCAGCCAAGTCGAATCAGCACCAGCAGAAATACGGTAACGCCAAACCATTTATGCCACGAGTACAGCTGTAGCTTGCGTGGTGACATCGACAGATCGCTCATGTATTGCCCGAGCGCGAATAAGCCGATAATCAGTAAAGCGATCAGCCAATGCAAAACCTTTGCCGTACCGGTGTACTGCTGTGGCCTAGTGACTTCGTTACTGTCAGCGCTGTTCATCATTTATTCCCAGTTGAATCTATACCTTAAGCCCGTTCAATGTCTGGTATTGAATGCATAGGCATCCATCGCCAAAACATAATCACTGATGCCAGTGTGTAAATGCTCGACCTCAGGTTGCGGACCGGCAGCGCCCAGCGCCACATACAGTGGCTGCAAGTGTTCATCGGTTGGGTGCGCGCGCGCTGCGCCGGGTGCTTGCTGCCGGTAATCAAGTAGTGCAGCGAGATTGTGTTGCTGTAGTTGCTCGGTCATCCAGTGCGGGAATTCACGCAGATAGTCAAACGGTGCGCCAGACTGCACGCTGGCCGTGCGGTAATCACCGAGATTGTGCGTGATATTGCCCGACCCGATGATCAGAAAGCCTTTATTGCGCAGCGGTGCCAGCGCTTGGCCCAGCCGATACGCCCCTTCTACGCCGAGGTGACTCTGCAGGGAGACTGGGACGACTGGCACATCAGCATCCGGGTACATCTGCCGCATCGGCACCCATGCACCATGATCCAAGCCGCGCGATGGCGCTTCATCCACCGTCAAGCCAGCCGCTCTTAGCGTGTCGATCACCTCGCGCGCGGCTTCCGGGCAACCCGATGCTGGGTACCGGATTTCATAGAGCTCGGCGGGAAAACCATAAAAATCATGGATGGTCTCCAGTCGCTCGCCAGTGCCAACCGCTGCCGTTCTGGTTTCCCAATGCGGACTGACGATCACGACGGCGCGCGGGCGCGGCAGTTCGGCAGCGACCCGGCTCATGGCAAGGCCGGCAGCGCCCGGGCGAAGTGCGAAGGTCGGGGCGCCGTGCGGCAGGAATAGGGTAGGCAAGTTCACTTTGAAGACTCCTCTCAACGGCCGCAACTTTACCCGTGCTAATGGATGAAAAAAAGGAGACAATCTGCAAATCTTTGTTCCTTTCTACGCAACAATGGATCGATTGTCAGCAATGCGCGTGTTTGTCCGAGTTGCCGAATTAAGTAGTTTTTCGGCGGTGGCGCAGCAAATGGGGGTGGCCCGATCGGTCGTCACCCGGCAAGTCGCTGCGTTGGAGCAGCATCTTGGCGTCAAGCTGATGGCGCGCAGCACGCGACGGTTGACGCTGACCTCGGCCGGCGCGGCCTATCTGGAAAAATGCCGGGTGATCCTGAATTTGGTTGAGGCCGCCGAGACCGGTATCGCTGAGCAAAGGCAAAGTCCGCGGGGGCATATTCGCGTCAGCCTGCCGCTTAGCTTTGGTCTCAAGCGCGTCTTGCCGCCGCTGCTCGACTTTGTCCGAGACCATCCGGACGTATCGATTGATATGGACTACACCGATCGCCGCGTGAATCTGATTGAGGAAGGCTTCGACCTCGCCATTCGCATCACCGCCCAACCCGGACCGAACGAGGTCGCTCGCAAAATGGGTAGCATCAGCTTGCACACGCTGGCTTCCCCCCATTACCTGGCAAGATTCGGCAAGCCCTTGCATCCGTCGGCGCTCGCTCAACATGAATGTCTTGCCTATAACAGCCCGGTTGCGACATCGAGTTGGACCTATCGCGTCGATGGCAGTTGGAAAAACTTCGTCATACCGTCACGTATCAGTGCAGGCAACGGCGAGGCGCTGACCGAGGCGGCTGCCCAGGGTCTGGGCATCACCGTGCAGCCGGATTTTGTTGCCGAGCCCTATCTTGCAACAGGGCGCGTTGTCAAGCTACTGGAAGAGTTTGCGTTACCTGAGCTCGGTTTGTACGCTATCTTGCCCGGTAATCGACAAGTACCGCATCGCGTACGTGTGTTGATGGATTTTTTGGCTATTTCTCTACCATAGCTTCCTGCAAAGTTTTAGTGATAGGTTTGGCGAGATAGCGCAGTACGGTACTTTTACCGGTTTTGACTTCGACACTTACGGTCATGCCTGGCTGAAGCTGTATTGCAGCACCGGCTTGGCTGCCCAAATGCTTTTGCTCAGCCTGTACTTGCATCCGGTAATAAGCAGGCTCACCTTGTTTCAGATCGTCGGTCAGCGTGTCGGCGCTCAGGTAGCTGACCTTGCCATTCAACCAGCCATAGATGGTGTAATCGTAGGCATCGATTTTTACGCTGGCAGGCTGCCCGGTATGGATGAAAGCAATATCGCTGGGGCGTACACGCGCCTCGACCAATAATTCATTTTGTATCGGTACGATTTGCATCAGCTCTTCGGTTGGTTTCAGCGTACCGCCAAGCGTAGTCATGCGAATATTTTTTACCACGCCACGCATCGGTGCGCGCAGTTCGGTACGTGATACCAGATCAGCGCGCTGCGCGAGAATTTGCTGGATACCGGCCAGCTCTTCTTCTGCGCGGGATAGTTCGGCCTGCGCATCTTGTAAATATTTGTTCTGACGATTAGTAATTTGCGCCTGTAAATCTGCGACTTGCCTTTCCAGCTTCAATACATCCGCCTGTGAAACATCGCCAGTTTTTAACAGCGGTGTCGTCATGGCCAGCTCGCGTTGCGCCAGCTCGAGTAGCTTCTGCAGCGATGCTGTTTCTTCGTTGATTGATGCGCGGCGTTTTTGCAGTAGTGCCAATTGATTGGTACGGAACTGCGGGTAGCTATTCATCTCCGCGCTGAACGTCGGCTCACCACCCAGTAGCTCTGCTTGCAGTCGAGCCACGGTGGCGCGCAGCGCCAGTTCGCGCGAGCGGGTCTCTTGATAAGCCGCACGCAGCTTCTGGCCATCCAGCACGGCGAGCAGTTGGCCACGTTCGACGAAATCGCCTTCCTTCACGCGCAGTGCTTGCAAGACGCCGCCGTCACTGGCTTGAATCACTTGGGTGCGGCCACTCGCAATGATTTGTCCGGGTGCGCGCGTAATCTGCTCCAGCTCCGCTTGCGATGCCCACACCAGAAAGCAGATCAGTGCCAGCAGGCTGATCCATATCACCAAGCGCGATCCGCTCTCGGACTGATTCATCCGGACACCTGTGACATATTTGGCGCGACAACCAAGCCAGGCTCGTTCGGTTTTGAAGATATGGATGTCTTTGACTGTGCTGGTGTGTTTAGCTTGGACAGTACGTCGCTACGCGCACCATCAACGACGATGCGACCCTGGCCCATCACGATCACGCGGTCGACGAGTCGCAACAGACTGGCTTTATGAGTCACCAGCACGACCGTCGTTTCATCGGATATCGTGGCCAGCAAGTTTTGCATGGTCGTGGCCTCTAACTCGGCATCCATCGCGGCCGTTGGTTCATCGAGCAGTAATAACGCGGGTTGCCGCAGCAGCAAGCGGGTCAAGCCGAGCAGCTGACGCTGTCCACCTGAGAGTCCGCGTCCACCTTCCTGAATCGGTAGTCCCAAGCCCAGCGGGTGTTTGTTAATTACTCGATCCAAGCCAGTGAGTTTTGCTGCATCGAGCAGCGCACTGTCGTTGGGTGGCGTGATACCGAGCGTGAGGTTGTCGCGCAAAGTGCCTTGCAGTAATCGGACATCCTGTGGCAAATAGCCGATGTGTTCACGTAAAAATACCGGTGCGAGCAGCGCCATATCGACACCATCGAGTAGTACCTTGCCGGTGAGTGGGCGGTACAAGCCGGACAGCAGCCGAATCAATGTCGATTTGCCTGACCCGACTGGACCCACAATTGCGAGCCGCTCCCCTGCGGCAATCGACAGCGTGAGCGGCTGCAAAGCGGTGAGCTTGTCATTGAAAGCAAAACTTGCCTGCTCCATCAGCAGCGCACCCCGGCAGGATGAAGGAATAATCGCGCTGCGTATATCGAGTTGATCGATAGGAAGCTGCATCATCTGATCAAGGCCGCGTAGCGCTTCCTTGGCATGCTGCCACTGGGTAGCCCAGCTAGCGATGTAGGTAATTGGTGAAAGTGCTCGATTGCTCAAAATAGAGCAAGCAATCAGTGCACCCATGGAAATTTGACCGGCACTTACCATCCATGCACCCAGTCCGATGATGGCCACATAGCTGAGTTGCTGTAGTAACTGAGCGAGATGTGACGACATAGTCGACAGATACCGAGTATCCAGTTCGAGTGATGCGCTCGATGCAACCAACTCGCGCCAGCGTTGCAGCATGCTGCTTTCAGCGCCGGCAGCCTTGATACTCTCGATGCCGTCAATCACATCGACTAATAAACCATTTTTATGCCGAGTGTCGCGTAATTGTTCGCGCGTGAGTCGGCCAATCCGCCAATTCAGCCACCAAGAGGTAATCAGTACGACAGGTAATAGTAGCAGCGGAATCAAAGCAAGCCAGCCACCGATCATGGCGATGACGCCGACAAATAAAAAACAAAACGGCAAGTCAGCTAACAAAAAAACAGTCGATGAACTCATGAAGCTTCTAACGAGTTCAAATTGCCTCACTTGGGCCGCAAAGCTACCGACACTGCGTGGACGTGCCTCCATACGAATGTCCAGCATGCGTCGAAAGAAAACATCTGACAACTCTTCTTCAATGGCTTTGCAGCCTCGGTCTACCATGAGCGAGCGCACTTGCTTGAGAACGAATTCAAATAGCACTGCAATGCCAACACCAACTGTCAGTGCAAGTAGGGTTGCATGGGCTTGCGTCGGAATAACTCGGTCGTAAACCTGCAGGCTGTAAAACGAAGCACCCAAACCGAGCATGCTGATGACAAAAGTCGCCACCACGGATTCCATGAACACCCAACGTCGTTTCAGGATGGCGTGTATGAAACACTGCTGCGCAGTTCGAGTAGATGGCTGCGGGTGGCTACCGATATCTTCAGTCTCTGCCAGTAAACTCATGGCAATACCTCGGTATTCAACCGGTAGTTGCGCGCTGCCAGATTTCCGGTGATTAGATCAAGTTTTAGTGCAGCCGCGTAGCCAGCCCATTGGGTATCAGACATTGCATACTGCGCCTGCGTCGCATCGCGTCTGGCGAGCAGTACTTCCAGCCAGGTCCTGCGACCAACCGGAAACTGGCGTAAGCAAGATTCATAGACTTGTTGGGTAGAGCTGACTAATTCAGCCAGCGTGGCTAGCTCGCGCCGTGATGAATCGGCTTGCTGCCATAGGTTGCGTACCCGGTTCAGCAGCTCGAGTCTGGTGACCTCCCTCGCCTGCGCCGAGCCAGTACGACGCGCCTCTGCTTCATTGATGGCAGATACCGACGACAGACCATGACCTGGCTGATAGGTCACACCGACAAATACCTGGTCAGTTGCGTACAGCGT
>CAZZMV010000009.1:21620-23476 GCA_964655425.1 uncultured Bifidobacterium sp. | reverse complement strand
CCTTCGGTATCGCCAGTACTGGTCTTGATGCCGAGATGGATCACCGTCTCATACGTCTTGTCCGCATCGAGCAAATCCTGCGCGAACTTGGTCGCCTCGCCAAAGCACAATGGCAGTAAACCGGTCGCGAACGGATCGAGTGTGCCGGTGTGACCTGCCTTTTGCGCATTCAGCAGCCATTTTGCTTTTGCGAGTGCCTGAGTACTACTCATGCCTACGGGCTTATCGAGCAGTAAAACACCATGCACCGGCACGCGTTTGCGTTTTTCCGGCTGTGTCATAAGAAACTTGATTGAGGACAGATTACTCGTCGGCGTCTTTGGCTCGGGTCGCGTTCGCTTCGTCGATCAGCTTCGATAGTGCAGCGCCGCGCGAAGGCGCAGTGTCGTGCACAAAATGCAGTTCAGGCAGGGTATGAATATGCAAACGCTTACCGAGTTGTGCGCGCAAAAAGCCGGCTGCTTTTTGTAATCCATCCAAAGTTTTTTTTACCGCCGACGGATCATCAATCAGGGTCGTGAAAAAAATCTTGGCGTGCGCGTAGTCGGGTGTGAGTTGTACCTCGGTCAGTGTGACCATACCCACCCGGGGGTCTTTCACTTCCATCGCAAGCAGTTCGGCCAAATCCTTCTGGATTTGATCGGCCACGCGCTGACTTCGGCCGGGGATGGATTTACTGTGTCTGGCCATCGAAGTTCAAAGGAGGGTCGCCCCGGCGTAGGCCGGGGTCCAGGGCATTCTTGTTATTGAAGGGTACGAGCGACTTCCTGCACTTCAAATACCTCGAGCTGATCGCCTTCTTTGATGTCGTTGAAGTTCTTCAATGACAGACCGCACTCGAATCCTGACTTGACTTCTTTCACGTCATCTTTAAAGCGCTTCAGGGAATCGAGTTCACCCGTCCAGATCACGACGTTGTCGCGCAGCAGACGTACGTGCGAACCTCGCTTGACCATGCCATCCAGCACATAGCAACCCGCAATCGCACCGACTTTGCTGACATGGAATACCTGACGAATTTCGACCAGACCCAGCGCCAGCTCGCGCTTCTCTGGCGTCAGCATGCCGCCCATCGCCGCCTTGATCTCATCGATCACGTCGTAAATGATGTTGTAGTAGCGAATGTCGATGCCTGAGGTCTCGGCTAATTTACGCGCTGATGCATCAGCACGTACGTTGAAGCCGATGATCACCGCTTTGGAAGCCAGCGCGAGGTTGACATCTGATTCACTGATACCACCGACCGCCGCATGCACGACTTGCACACGCACCTCGGTAGTGGACAGCTTTTGCAGTGATGCCACCAAGGCTTCTTGCGAACCCTGTACATCCGCTTTGATGATGAGCGCCAGGTTTTTGACTTCGCCCTCGACCATTTGCTCGAACATGTTCTCGAGCTTGGCGGCTTGTTGTTTGGCCAGCTTCACGTCGCGATATTTGCCCTGTCTGAACAAGGCAATCTCGCGCGCCTTGCGCTCATCAGCCAATACCATCGTCTCTTCGCCTGCAGCAGGCACTTCGGTTAAGCCTTGAATTTCTACCGGAATCGATGGGCCAGCTTCATTGATCGGCTTGCCGTTCTCATCGAGCATGGCGCGCACGCGACCATACGACGAGCCTGCCAATACGATATCACCACGCTTCAAGGTACCGCTCTGCACCATGATAGTAGCAACCGGACCACGTCCTTTGTCGAGCTTGGCTTCAATCACCAAACCTTTGGCCGGCGCATCAACAGCAGCGGTCAACTCCAAAACTTCTGCTTGTAACAAAACGTTCTCAAGCAAGGTATCAATGCCTTCACCGGTTTTGGCGGACACCGGAATGAAAGGCGCATCGCCACCATAGGCCTCGGG
>CAZZMV010000009.1:0-21520 GCA_964655425.1 uncultured Bifidobacterium sp. | reverse complement strand
ACGTTGGCCGATTTGATGGATTTTTTCTCGCCCGGTTTTTTATCTTCGCGCTTCTCGCCTGCCTTGGCGGTGGTCGCCGGACGACGCAGCGTACCCTCTGCGCGAGTGGCGGGCGGCGGGGGTTCAGGTGCTTTGATGACTTTACGCGGCTGCGTCATCATGGCTTTAATTTGTGCTACCTCGTCGGCGACTGCCTTACGCGCCTCTTCGGCTGCAGCGACACGCTCCGCCGCCTCTTTCTCGCGCTTGGCGAGTTCAGCCTTGGCCTCTGCGCTTGCAGCAACCGCTTCCTGACGCTGCTCGGCCTCACTCGCTTGCGCAGCCTCGCGTTCCGCTTCGAGACGTTCGAGTTGCTGCTGCTTCTCACGAAGCTCAGCTTCTTGACGCGCAATCAGCTCAGATTGTCGGCGCGATTCTTCGCTGCGACGCTCGAGTTCGGCATCATCAATCACCGCCGCAGGTGGCTCGGCAGGTGCTACTTCATCGCGCTTGACGAAGGTACGCTTCTTGCGGACTTCAACCTGAATCGTGCGTGACTTACCGCTCGAGTCGGCCTGCTTGATTTCAGTGGTTTCCTTGCGGGTGAGCGTAATCTTTTTCTTCTCGCCGTCACCCGAGGCACCACCGTGCACTTTACGCAAATGACCAAGCAGCTTGTCTTTATCTTCCTTAGACAAAGCATCGTCCGCCGAGTGCTTCTCAACACCCGCATCACGCAACTGCTTCAGCAGCAAATCTGCCGGCATTTTCAGCTCGGTGGCAAACTGGGCTACGTTGTTACTCGCCATTCAATCCTCTTTTCTTGTGACGCTACAGCGGGGGTCAATAACTTGCTCACTTACTCTCGGCAAGCCCCCAGACATGCGCCTGCAATGCTTTCGCGCGATCGTCATATTTCGCATCAATCAGTCGCATTTCATCATCGGTGACATCTTTGAATTCACCTTCAATCAGTTCACGTGCGCGATCGGTCGAGAGCGCCAGGATCGCACCAAACTCGTCGTAGGCCAAATTGGAAAATTGCTCAACGGTTTTCACGCCGGCCAAACCGAGTTTACCGGCCGTGATGCGATCCATACCTTCAAGATTAACCAGTGCCTCTTCCATGCCTTCAAGGCCTTCTTCTGAAGCAATCGCCTCGGTCACCAGCGCATCACGCGCGCGGTTACGCAATTCATTGACAGTGTCTTCGTCGAAAGCTTCGATCTCGAGCATTTCCTGAATCGGTACGTAGGCGATCTCTTCCAATGTAGAAAAGCCTTCTTGCGCAAGAATGTCTGCGACCTCTTCATCGACATCCAGCTTATCCATGAACAGTCCGCGAATCACGGCGGTCTCGGAAGCTGCTTTATCAGCAGATTCTTCTGCCGTCATGATGTTGATTTGCCAGCCGGTCAACTCACTAGCCAGCCTGACGTTTTGGCCGCCACGACCAATCGCAATCGCGAGGTTTTCTTCATCGACCACGACATCCATCGCGTGCTTTTCCTCGTCTACCACGATCGAGGACACATTGGCGGGCGCCAGCGCGCCAATCACGAACTGCGCCGGATCATCGGACCACAGCACGATATCAACACGCTCACCACCGAGTTCACCGGTGACACTTTGTACGCGCGAACCGCGCATACCAACACAGGTACCGATCGGGTCAATACGCTTGTCTTCTGTGTACACCGCAATCTTGGCGCGTACGCCCGGATCACGTGCGGCCGATTTAATTTGCAACAGGCCTTGCTCGATCTCAGGCACTTCAAGCTCGAACAATTTCATGATGAATTCGGGCGCCGTACGAGACAAGATCACTTGCGGGCCACGCGCATTGCGATCGATGCGCAGAATGTAAGCGCGCACCCGGTCACCAATCCTCAGATTTTCTTTCGGGATCATCTGGTCACGCGGCAGGCGTGCTTCGATCTTGCCCGATTCGACGATCGCATCACCGCGCTCCATACGCTTGATCGAGCCGGTCACGAGCGCATCGCCACGCGCCAGAAAATCAGACAAGATCTGCTCGCGCTCTGCATCACGTATCCGCTGCAGCACGACTTGCTTGGTGTCTTGCGCAAAACGCCGGCCAAATTCGACAGATTCGATCGGCTCTTCGATGTAATCGTCGACTTCGATATCGTCGATTTGCTCTTTCGCTTCAAACAACAAGATCTCCTGGTCTGGCAACTGCAGACCGGCTTCGTCCGGCACCACGTGCCAGCGACGGAAAGATTCGAACTCGCCTGTGTCGCGATCGACCGCTACACGAATGTCAACCTCGCCCTCGTAGCGTTTGCGGGTAGCCTGCGCCAATGCTTGCTCCAACGCGCCAAACACGATCTCTTTGTCGACGTTTTTTTCACGCGCGAGCGCATCAACCAGCAACAAAATTTCGCGACTCATTTACGGCTCCTGAAATCCACTTTGGGCACCAAGCGTGCCTTGTCCACTTCCGCCAGCGAAAACTCCAGCATCGCAGGCCCTTCTGTTCCTTCAAATTCGAGTTTCAAGGTTTCGCCTTCTGGCGCATGCAACACACCCTGAAACGATTTGCGATTGCCGGCACCCGGCATCGCCATACGCAACTTCACAACCGCTTCCTGGCCGGCGAAACGAACATAATCCGCCAGCTTCTTGAGCGGCCGATCCAGCCCAGGCGAGGACACCTCAAGCCGCTCGTAGTTCACGTTCTCGACTGTCAGCACATGCAGCAACTGGTGCGTGACTGTTTCACAGTCTTCGACAGTCACCGGCCGCCCATGATCCGGCAATGTGTCAATGAACACGCGCAGCAAACCACGCGCACCCAATTCCAGATCGACCAGCTCGTATCCCATACCGGTAACGGTCTTTTCGATCAATGGATAAGCCAACACACTTCACTCCCTGCACGACGGGCCGCCGCCCTACTTACAAGCGCCCACGCAAGCTCTGGCCGGCAACCCTGATCGATTCGTCAAAAAAAAAATGGGCAACAGCCCATCTTTTTATTTTTCCACCCGCGTGCGCACTTGGTGCTTCGGGTGGATCTGACCGGAGCGTGCGCTCTGGTTCAAGTAAGTCCCTGATTATATTCGAACCATCAACCTACCGCAACGCAAAAAGCATTTGTCAAATTGGCTATATCACCCGCGGCGACGGCGCTGCCCCATGCCGTTGCCCGCGCCGAAACGATCTGCGCCCCACTGACCGGAGGTATTGCCGTTTGCATTGCCACGACGCTGCCCTCGCCCAGCTTGCCCACTACTCGGGAAACCCAACGCTGTTTGCAGCGGATCCGGTTGACGCGGCTTCTGTGGGCGCTTGTTGCCGTAACTCGTATTGCCAAAACTCGAATTGCCGTAGCCAGCATTACCGTGGGCGCCGTTGCCATCGCGCGCCCCATGTGGCTTGCCTTTACCTTTTTGGCCCGGCTTGGCACGCTCCAATCCATTCGCCGCCATCAGCCCGCGCACTGCGTGCTCATCGAGTTCTTCCCAGCGACCACGCTTCAAGCTGCTCGGCAGACTCATCGCGCCATAGCGTGTGCGGATCAAGCGCGAAACCGTCAACCCGACTGCCTCAAACATGCGCCGCACTTCACGGTTGCGGCCCTCGGAAATCGTGACGCGGTACCACTTGTTCACGCCCTCACCACCACCATCGGCAATTTTGTTGAAGCTGGCCAAGCCATCATCCAGCTCAACGCCCGACAGCAACTTCTGTCGCATACCTTCTTCCAATTCACCGAGTGTACGCACTGCGTACTCACGCTCGATACCATAACGCGGGTGCATCAATTTATTGGCCAAGTCACCGGACGTCGTAAATAGAAGCAAACCTTCGGTGTTGAAATCGAGTCGCCCGACCGCAAGCCACTTGCCTATCTTAATCGGTGGCAAACGATCAAACACACTGGCTCGCCCCTCGGGATCACTGGTGCTGACGATCTCGCCAGCGGGCTTGTGATACATCAGCACACGCGGCGGCTTAGAGCTGATCTTGCGTTGGACCGGCTTGCCATTGATCCGCACTTGATCAGTCGGCAATATGCGTTGCCCGATATGCGCCGGCTCGCCATTGACCGACACACGACCGGCAATGATCAGCTCTTCCATATCGCGGCGCGAACCCATGCCTGCTTCCGCCAATACCTTGTGCAGCTTCGGCGCATCGTCATCGGCGGTTAGATCACGTCGTACCGGTTTGTGATGATGCGCACGCTGCGCCGTATCTTCAGCCGAGGCGAGCTGATCAAATGTCTCTGATGTGACGAAACTGAATGCTGCATCGGGATCACCCAATGCGCGCCCACGCTGCTGCGGCCGAGGCCCAGCCTGAGATGACTTGTGACGACCTTGTTGATGACGGTCATTGGGCCCACGCTGACCGTTTTGATTGCGCTGATTATTGTTCGAATACTGGCCGCCTGGTTGCGATTGCTGGCCTTGCGGGTTGTGACGCCCGGGTTGTCCCCGTTGCCCCTGCGGCTTGTTTGGTCTCTGTTCGCGTTGCGGTTGGGCGGGGTTACCATCAGCGCCAGCGTCAGGGCCGCGGTCTTGGGTTCTTGCACGGCGCATGGCGCGTGGACCTCGGACGCCGCGTCGTTGGTTCTTGTTGTCTGTAGCGCGTTCGTCAGTGACCTCACCCTCGGTGATCTTGGGCTTGGACTCCACCAGATCAGCATCGGCACCCGTTAGGGGCGAATCAGGGGGTAGTTGAGTTGTCATCGTTGGGTTCCGACGGGGATTGTTCGGCATCCGCTTGCGCCACAGTGACGGCGAGCGATTCAGTGGGTTGTTCGCTGTCTTCCAGCGGAAAATCAATCGAGGCCTGTTCCAAGCTCGCTTGCAGGTTGTGCTCCATCATTTGCGCTGCATTGTCGTGGCCACCTGGCGTATGCTCTTGGCCTACTTGCTGCAGTGGCGGTAAATCTTCCAATGACGACAAACCAAGGTCGTCTAGAAACTGTTTAGTGGTTGCCAACAACTCGGGGCGACCCGGTACATCTCGATGACCAATCGCGTCGACCCAACCGCGATCTTCCAATAGCTTGATGGTCTGCGAGTTGACTGCGACACCACGTATTTCTTCAATATCACCGCGCGTCACAGGCTGGCGGTACGCAATGATGGCCAGTGTCTCCAGCGTGGCGCGCGTGTATTTCGGCGGCTTCTCGGGGTTCAAGCGATCAAGAAATACTTTCATGTCGGCGCGACTCTGAAAGCGCCACCCAGTCGATAACAGCACCAACTCAATCCCGCGCTCGGCCCAATCCTGCTGCAGCTCGGCGAGGATTTCCTTGATGGTGTCAGCCTCCAGCGCGGGCTCTTCACCCTCGGTGACTGTGAACAGTTTTCTCAGGTCATTGACCGTCAGCGCCTCATGCGCGCAAAGCAGCGCGGTTTCGAGGACTCGCTTCGCCTCAGCTGTATTCATCTACGATTCTGGTGATGCTATTTGGTTGCAGTAAGCTGCCAAAGATCAATGCCCGCTTTCAAGACGGCGCAGGCAAACACGATTTGGTTTTGGTGCTGGCAAGCCCATGGCCAGCTTGTTGGTTTTTTATCTGGGGCCGCAGGCGCTTGGGTGCCGGTGAGACTGGCGGTCAGCAGGCCTAATTACAAAATTTGCCAGTGCCAACCGCGACTGGCGCGGATTATAGGGCAGTTCATCGCGGTTGTCATTGCCCTTGTGTTCAGACCACCCAAAAACAAAGCCCGGCGCTTTTCAGGCCGGGCTTGTCGAAACTGGTTGCGGGGACAGGATTTGAACCTGTGACCTTCGGGTTATGAGCCCGACGAGCTGCCAGACTGCTCCACCCCGCGTCTGAGAGGCCGGAGTCTAGTCGAATTCAGCAGGCGACGCAAGCAGAGCTCACTGCGATTGAAGAAATGGCGGTGTTACACTCAAAACGATTGTTGCCCTCGCTCATGCTTGCCACCGACCCATCCTTGAAACCAATGCACTTCTGCTCCGACTGCGGACAGCCCGTGTCGCTTGTCGTCCCTGAAGATGACAACCGTCTGCGCCATGTATGCGGTGAGTGTGGCACGGTTCATTACCAAAACCCGAAGCTGGTGGTTGGCACCATTCCTTGTTGGCAGGCCGAGCGTCAGGTACTTCTCTGCAAACGCGCGATTGAGCCGCGTCGAGGTTACTGGACGCTGCCTGCTGGTTTTATGGAAAACAACGAGACAACGGAAGAAGCAGCACAACGCGAGACGATGGAAGAAGCCGGGGCGCGCGTTGAGTTACTCGGTTTGTTCGCATTGCTGAATGTGCCGCATGTGCACCAAGTGCATTTGTTTTACCGCGCTCGCTTGCTTGATCTCGATTTCAGCGCAGGCACCGAAAGTCTTGAGTGCCGCATGTTCAGTGAAAGCGAAATCCCCTGGCAGGATCTCGCTTTCCCAACCGTCTCACACACTTTGAAACGATTCTTTGCCGACCTGGGCGATCTCATGGAAGGCAAACCAATGACACTGCACACGCTTGATATTCGCAAGCGCTTGCAACATCCAACCACTACCAGCTGACTTCGCGCTCTGGTGTGGCGGTGATCTTGTGTATCGATAGATCAGCGCCTTGATACTCCTCCTCGCGGTCGAGACGAATGCCCACCAGCATCTTCAATGCTGCGTAGATGGCCCAGCCACCGATCACTGCAATCACGATGCCAAGTACCGTGCCGATCACTTGCGATATCAACGACACACCACCCAAGCCGCCTAGCGCCTGCTGACCAAAAATGCCTGCGGCGATACCGCCCCACGCGCCACATAATCCATGCAGAGGCCAGACACCGAGCACGTCATCGATTTTCCAGCGGTTTTGGGTGAGCGTAAACATCCACACAAAGATTGCGCCAGCAATTGAACCCGTGACCAGCGCGCCCAGCGGATGCATCAAATCCGACCCAGCGCAAATCGCAACCAACCCAGCCAGCGGCCCGTTGTAAGCGAAACCGGGGTCGTTCTTGCCCAACAGCACCGCCACCAAGGTGCCACCCACCATCGCCATCAGCGAATTCATCGCGACCAAGCCGTTTGCTTTGTCGAGGGTTTGTGCGCTCATCACATTGAAGCCAAACCAGCCGACCGCAAGCACCCAAGCCCCCAGCGCCAGAAATGGGATGCTTGATGGCGGATGTGCAGACACATTACCGTCCTTGGTGTAACGGCCATAACGCGGGCCCAGCAGCAATATCGCCGGCAGCGCAGCCCAACCGCCGACGGCATGCACGACAATTGAACCCGCAAAGTCATGAAACGCCGCACCAAAGCTCGCTTCGAGCCAGGTTTGAATACCAAAACGCTGGTTCCACGCGATACCCTCAAACAGTGGGTAGACCAAGCCGACCAACAAGGCGGTGGCAGCAAGTTGCGGATGAAAACGCGCGCGCTCGGCGATACCGCCAGAGATAATGGCGGGGATGGCCGCAGCGAAAGTCAGCAGGAAGAAAAACTTCACCAACTCGAAGCCGCTTTTCTGGGCAAGCACCTCGGCACTATCAAAAAAATGCACACCGTAAGCGATCCCGTAGCCGATAAAAAAGTAAGCGATGGTCGACACCGCAAAATCGACCAAAATCTTGACCAAGGCGTTGACCTGATTCTTCTTGCGCACCGTGCCCAGCTCCAGAAACGCAAAGCCGGCGTGCATCGCCAAGATCATGATGGCGCCCAGCAAGATGAACAGCGTGTCCGCGCCGCTACGGAATGCATCCATGACTCTCCCCTTTTAAGTGCAGAATTCAAAAAAGCTCTGCGTAAAAGCAATATCCGTTCCTTTTTGGGGCGAAAAACCAGCCGCCGCAACTCGCTGATTACAATGATATTTTTTGAGCAGCTTAGGTATAGCGCGAGCGTATGCACGATAAGTGTGCAAATTTTGTTCGGGATTGGTGAGCATGCATCTCCCCTGGCTTGACGACGACACGCCGTTTCCTGATCCGGAAACCGCCCTGACCGAGCAGGAAGGCGCGGCGGGGCTGCTGGCGGCGGGCGGTGATTTATCGCCACGGCGTTTGCTCGACGCCTACCGACAGGGGATCTTTCCCTGGTACTCAGAGTCGCAGCCCGTTCTGTGGTGGAGCACTGATCCACGAATGGTGCTGCGCACGGACGAATTTCATGTATCAAGCAGCCTGCTTAAACGCCTGAAGGCGGTTGACCGCAGCATGCATGGTGATGGTCCTTGGCGCGTGCGCTTTGACAGCGCGTTTTCGCAAGTGATCAGCCATTGCGCCCAGCCGCGCACGGATGCCAACGGCACTTGGATCACGCCGGCGATCATGGCGGCCTACACCGAGTTGCACCATCTCGGTTATGCGCACTCGGTTGAGCTGTGGCGCGATGAGCAGCTAGTCGGTGGTGCGTATGGCGTCTGCATCGGCAAAATGTTTTACGGCGAGTCGATGTTTGCGCTGCTACCCGATGCATCAAAAATTGCGCTGGCCTACCTGGTTCATTTTTTACGCGCCGAAGGTGTCACATTGATCGACTGCCAGCAAGAGACCTCACACCTGGCAACGCTTGGTGCCAAACCTATCCCGCGACGGGTTTTTCTGACCGAGATGCGTAACGCGATCGCGCTAGCCCCAATACCGGTTTGGCAGCCGCGTTCGCTGCGCGATGGATTCTTGGTGTAAATTCCAGCACATGACGCATTTAAAGGACCTGCCGTTCTCGACGCTCCAGTTCTACGCGACTGCACCTTATCCGTGTAGCTACCTGGAAAACCGGCAGGCACGCTCGCAAGTCGCGACGCCATCGCATTTGATCAATGCGGATGTTTATGCCGAGCTGGTGAAGAACGGTTTTCGTCGCAGCGGCATCTTCACCTACCGACCGTACTGCGATGGCTGCCAAGCCTGTACCCCCGTACGTGTTGATGTCGCGCGTTTCAAGCCGAGCCGGAGTCAGCGACGCGCATGGTCTACACACGCCACATTACGGACATCGGTATCTCGCTTGGCGTATGTGCATGAGCATTACGAGCTTTACTTGCGTTACCAATCGGTGCGTCACGCCGGTGGTGGCATGGATCAGGACAGTCGCGATCAGTATGCGCAGTTCCTGTTGCAGAGTAAGGTAAACACGCGACTGGTGGAGTTTCGTGATCAGGATGATGTGCTTCGTATCGTCAGCATCATTGATGTGCTCGACGATGGATTATCGTCGGTGTATACCTTCTTCGATCCCGACCAACAAGCCAGTTACGGCACCTACAACGTCCTTTGGCAAATCGATCAGGCACGCCAGCTGAACATGCCCTATGTTTATCTTGGCTACTGGATCGCTGACAGCGACAAAATGCGCTACAAGGTTAACTTCAGGCCGATCGAAGCGCTCAGACGCGGCAATTGGGAGCCAATCGACGACTGAGTTATGTGCGCGAGTACAATCCGGACGTCCACTCTGTCCGACTCCTAACGTGTCTGTCTCTTCACTCTACGCGCTCACTCGACCGCTGCTGTTCTCACTAGACCCTGAATCGGCGCACGACGTCACCTTAGCCACGCTACGCACGTGCGCAAAATTAGGCCTCACGCATTGGTTGCACAAGCCCGTCGCTAATCCAAAGACAGTGATGGGTTTGCACTTTCCGAATCCGGTTGGCCTGGCTGCCGGTTTGGATAAAGATGGCGCGTGTATCGATGGTCTCGCAGCGCTGGGATTTGGCTTCATCGAGGTCGGCACAGTCACCCCGCGCGCGCAGCCGGGTAATCCCAAGCCGCGCATGTTTCGACTTCCCGACGCCGAGGCGCTAATTAATCGGATGGGCTTCAATAACGGCGGCGTCGAGGCATTCGTGCGTAATGTTCAGGCCTCGCGTTTTTATCAGGACAAGCAAGGAGTACTTGGTTTAAATATTGGTAAAAATGCGGATACCCCGATTGAACGAGCAACCGATGATTATTTGCTTTGTCTGGAGAAGGTTTACCCCTTTGCTGACTATGTCACCGTCAATATCTCTTCGCCGAACACCAAGAATCTGCGTCAGTTGCAGCAGGCGTCTGAGCTTGGTGTGCTGCTATCGGCACTTAAAAATGCTCAACGTACTTTGGCGGACCAATATGGTCGATATGTACCCATTGCGTTGAAAATTGCCCCTGACCTCGACACCGAGCAAGTCAAAACAATTGCCGATGCACTCCTGCAGCATCAAATGGATGGCGTGATTGCGACCAACACCACGATTACGCGCGACGCAGTTCAGGGCTTGGCACATGCAGATGAGGCCGGCGGGCTGTCGGGCGCACCGGTGCTACCGCTATCCAATCACGTCATCAGTGCATTGCGTGAAGAACTGAATGACGCGATCCCGATTATTGGCGTCGGCGGTGTTCTGAGCGGTGAAGATGCGCGCGCCAAAATAGACGCCGGCGCATCTTTGGTGCAGCTTTATACCGGGCTGATTTACCGAGGGCCCGCGCTGGTACATGAATGTGCACAGGCGCTAAAGCAGTGACAGCCCACCTAGCTCAGCCACAGATAAAAGCGACAGCATCGCAGATCATGCAAGGCACCATCTCACTATTGATGACATAACATCGCATAACAACGCACCGGAGACAACGATGGACACAGTAAAACTAGGCAGTAGCGATCTCAAGGTATCCAAAATCTGTCTCGGCACTATGACGTTCGGTGAGCAAAACACCGAGGCCGAGGCGCATCAACAACTCGACTATTCGCTAGAACGTGGCATTAACTTTATTGATACCGCCGAGATGTACCCGGTCATGCCGCGCGCTGAAACGCAAGGCACTACCGAGCGCCACATTGGCAGCTGGCTGAAAAAATCGGGCCATCGCAACAAAGTAATTCTCGCGACAAAAATTGCAGGGCCTTCGACCATGGCAAGTTGGATACGTAATGGCCAGAATAATTTCGATCGAAAAAACATTCGCGCGGCGGTAGACGATAGCCTGCGTCGCTTGCAAACCGACTACATCGATCTCTATCAACTGCACTGGCCTAGCCGCAATGCGCCAATTTTTGGTCAACTGTTTTTTGATCCGCAGCGCGAGCGCCCGCATATTCCTATCGAAGAAACCCTCACCGCGCTAAAAGAAATGATCGATGAGGGAAAAATTCGATACATCGGCGTGTCGAATGAGAGCGCATGGGGCGTAGCGAAATTCTGCAGCGTGGCGGAGCATGACAGTCTGCCACGCATCGTCTCGATCCAAAATGCGTATCACCTCGCCAACCGACAGTTTGAAGGGGGTACGGACGAGGCCTGCTTCCGTGAAAATGTCGGCTTACTCGCCTACAGCCCGCTCGCATTTGGTCAGCTGACGGGCAAATACATCAATGATCCGAAAGCGCACGGCAGGCTGACTATTTTCCCGCCTAACTGGAGCCCGCGCTATACGCGCCCACGCGTGATCGAAGCCACCAAACGTTACATGAAAATCGCCGCAGATCATGGCATGAGCGTGACACAACTCGCATTAGCTTGGTGCTACAGCCGATCTTTTGTCGCCTCGACCATCATCGGTGCGACCAACCTCGAGCAACTCAAAGAAAATATCGACGCGTATTCGGTCAAGCTATCCGACGAGGTGGTTCGCGCAGTGAATGAAGTGCATCTGGAGTTCACGAATCCGGGGATGTAAATCGGTGTTACCGCTGAGCTCGATGCGCTTTTTCGGTGAGCTTTTTTGATGAACTTGTTGGATTAGCTTGCTGGGCCCCGGCCTGCGCCGGGGTGACGATAGCTACAGGCTGCTCAACGTTTCATCAAGGGGTAAAGTACCGCGCCCCATGTCACGAGAGCCAGCGCAAAAGAAAGCATGACGGCGGCGCTACCGAGGTCTTTGGCATTTTTCGATAGCGAATGCTGGTCGAGTGACACCCGATCGACCACCGCCTCGATCGCTGAATTCAATAACTCGACGATCAAAACCAACACCAATGATGCAATCAGTGCCAGCCTTTCAAGCAGGCTGACCGGAACAAGCAAGGCGACGATCACACCGGGTACTGCGATCATCAACTCCTGGCGAAAGGCATGCTCGTATCGCCAGGCTGCTCGAAATCCATCGATCGAATAAAAAAAAGCAGAGAAGACCCGCTTGATGCCGCTTTTGCTTTTGAATTGACTGATCGGTTGTTCGTTGTCAGTCATGATTCAAGTACGTTGCCGTTCGCGATAAATCTCGCGGAAAGTTTTGCCGGAAGGCGCCGGCATGTCGCGCTGATCAGTCCAGCCTGCAGCACCCGGCAGCGCATGAATCAATCTCTGCTGACCACCCATCAGCTTGAGCACGCGCGCCGCCCACTTGGTGGCAAAGCGGTACAGCTTGGGGCGTTGCGCAAAGAAAGCCCAGATGCCAAACGCCATGTACTCAAACGTGGGCCGCAAACCTTGCTTGAATTGTTTCTCGCGCAGCTTGCGCAACAAATCGGGCAAAGGAATTTTCACCGGGCACACCACATGACACTCACCACACAATGTGGATGCCTGCGGCAAGTCGACAGCGTTTTCCATACCTACGTAAGAAGGCGTCAGCACACTACCCATCGGCCCCGGGTAAACCCAGCCATAGCTATGCCCACCGATTTTTTGATACACCGGACAATGGTTCATGCAAGCCCCGCAACGGATGCAACGCAGCATGTCCTCAAACTCTGAGCCGATCAAGCGGGTACGACCCGCATCGACCAACACAAAGTACATATGCTCGGGACCATCCTGATCGTCTTTGCCACGTGGCCCGGTCAGTAAGGAAAAATAATTCGAAATCGATTGACCGGTTGCAGAGCGCGGCAACAAGCGCATCACCGTAGCTAAATCGTCCAAGCTGGGTAAGACCTTCTCAATGCCAGTGACGACCACATGCACTTTTTCGGGCTTGATCGTGCACATGCCTTCGTTACCTTCATTCGTCACGACCGCGACCGAGCCGGATTCAGCGATCACGAAATTGCCCCCGGTGACGCCCATATCCGCCGACAAAAAATGGGGTCGCAATACCTCGCGCGCCTCGCGCGTCATTTGCGGGATGTCGGTGAGCCTAGGCTTTTGATGAACCTTGGCGAATAAATCGGCAATCTCGTCTTTGTCTTTGTGGACTACGGGCGCGATGATATGGGATGGCGCCTCGTTATCATTAATCTGCAAAATATACTCACCAAGATCGGTCTCGATGGGTATAACGCCGACGGCCTCCAGAGCGCGATTCAGTTGCATCTCTTCCGACACCATCGACTTTGATTTGATCACCTTCTTGACGTCATGCTTCTGCGCGATCTCGACTACCAGCCTGGCGGCATCCTGTGCTGTTTCAGCGTACAACACCGTAGCACCACGGCGAGTCGCCTCACGCTCGAACGTTTCAAGCCAGACGTCCAGATGTTCGATCGCGCGCATGCGACGCTCAACCGCTTGGTCGCGCGTTGCTTCGAAATCGTCCAACTCGGTGATGGCGCTTGCGCGCGCGGTGACGAATTTGGTTGAGAGCTTTTTCAAATTTTGCTGCAAGCGCAGATCAGCCAGCTTTTGACCGGCGCGCGCCTTGAAGTGCATGGACTGAACTTGCATTAGCTGTCTCCTGCCAGTACCTGTGCCACGTGCAGTACACGCGTTTTGTGATCGCCAGTACGCCGCAAGCGGCCCTCAATGTTTAGCATGCAACCCAGATCACCCAATACAACCGCATCAGCGCCGCTGGCATGGATGTGCTCACACTTCTCATCGACGATCGCGGTAGATATATCGCCGTATTTCACCGCAAACGCGCCACCGAAGCCACAGCACTGACGCGCGCTCGCCATTTCGGTCAGCGCCACACCATCGCGTTTGGCAAGCAGCGCACGCGGTTGGCTCTCAACACCCAATTCACGCAGCCCGCTGCATGAATCGTGGTAGGTCACGCGCCCACGGAATGCATCGGGCGTGACTGCAGGCAGGGTGTCAAGCTTCACCACATTCGTCAGAAAATCGGTCAACTCATAAACACGTTGTTGAATACGCTGGTAACGCTGTAGCAAATCGGGGCTATCAGCCAGGATATCGTCGTAATGCGTGCGAATCGTGCCGGCGCACGAGCCGGAAGGAATCACGATGTAATCAAACTGCTCAAACTCATCCAGAAATTTCGCTGCCAAAGCCAGCGCGGCAGGCTTGTTGCCAGCGCTGTAAGCCGGTTGGCCGCAACAAGTTTGCGTCTCGGGTACCACCACCTCGCAACCCGCTGCCTCAAGCAACTTGATCGCAGAAAAACCAATCTCTGGACGCATGACATCGACCAGACAGGTCACCATCAATCCGATACGCATGTTCTCCTCAAACGCCTGTTTTTTTAAGCAGCGCGAATTATCTGACGCCTGGTGCTTCATTTCACCCAGAACGGTGATGAAATAAATTTGCGGCGGTCCAAGCATGGACCCAACGCAACCCGAACTTGAAACGTCGTTTCACATTGTGATATAAAGCAGCTCCGCATCATAGCAAGCCCGTATGAAATCCGATCCCGCCGCCGGCAACGATAAAACCTCGATTCAAGTGATCGAGCGCATGATGATGTTGCTCGATGTGTTGGCCGACCATCCCGATCCGGTCAGCCTGAAAGACCTATCCAGCGCCACTGGTTTGCACCCATCGACTGCGCATCGCATCCTGAATGACATGGTGGCGAAGCGCTTTGTTGATCGCACCGACCCCGGCAGCTATCGGCTGGGGATGCGTTTGCTTGAGCTGGGCAATATCGTCAAAAGCCGCCTCAATGTGCGCGAAGCAGCGCTCCCGTGGATGCAGGCACTGCACCGAAAAACCCAGCAGACTGTCAACCTCTCGGTGCGGCAAGGCGATGAAATTGTCTACATCGACCGAGCATTCTCCGAGCGCTCAGGTATGCAGGTGGTACGCGCCATTGGCGGCCGTGCGCCGCTGCACCTGACCTCCACCGGTAAATTGTTTTTATCGGTGGATGACGCGAAGGCGGTACGCGCATACGCCACCCGAACCGGCCTGGCCGGGCACAACAAAAACTCCATCACCGATCTGGCCAAGCTGGAGCGTGAGCTTTCATTGGTGCGTGCAAGAGGCTATGCACGCGACAATGAAGAGCTTGAACTCGGCGTGCGCTGCATGGCAGCGGGTATCAGAGACGATAGCGGTCGACTGGTGGCAGGCTTATCGATCTCGGCACCGGTGGACCGACTGCGAGATGAGTGGCTCGACGATCTGGTCTCAACGGCAACCAGTATTTCGGACGTACTGGGTTACCGGGCCACTGAAATCGCCGGAGTTTGATTAGCTTCGGTTGGAGCGGCGCTCGGATACCAACGACGCCCCGCGCGATTCCAGCCACTTGCGAATACGACTGGCGTCCGACAAACGCGCCTGCTTGCTCTTGGAGTCAAGGAAGATCATGACGAATGGTCGGCCCGAGACATGCACTTGCATCACCAGGCAGCGACCTGCCTCGGAGATGTAGCCTGTTTTCTGCAGACCGATTTCCCAGTCCGAGCTCTCGATCAAGCCGTTGGAGTTACGGTACTCGAGCATGCGGCCGCCCGGATCAACCGCGTAGCGGCTATCAGTGGAGTACTGCCGAATCAATGGATGCTGGTACGCCGCCATCACGAGTTTGGCCAGATCGCGCGCGCTGGATACGTTTGAGCTATTCAAGCCGGTCGAGTCGCTGAATTGCGAGCTATCCATCCCAAGCTCGCGCGCGCGGGTGTTCATGGCAGCGACGAAAGCGCGAATACCTCCCGGGTAGTTGCGACCGAGCGCCGCGGCCGCGCGGTTCTCGGAACTCATCAGTGCGATGTGCAGCATGTTGGCGCGCGACAGCTGGGCGCCGACTTTCAATCGCGAGTGGGTGAATTTCTCGCGGTCGACATCTTCCTCGGTCACGGTCAGCAATTCATCCAGATCTTGGCCGGCTTCTACCACCACCAGACTGGTCATCAGCTTGGTAATTGAGGCGATCGGCAAGGGGATAGTGGCGTTCTTTTCAAACAGAACTTCATTGGTGGTTTGATCCATCACCAGCGCTACATTCGAGCTGAGCGCCAAGGGATCCGGCGTGAGGTTCAGGCCAGCCAGATCACCGGTGGTCAACACCGGTGGCACACCGGCCAAGGCAGACGCAAATGCCACCTTTTGATAGCCACCACGGCGCTTACCGATCGGCTTTTGCGGACCACCGCCTTCGAGCGCCAGTTGACGCTTGCGGTGCTCGCGCGCCTCGCGGGTTTCACGCAAATCACGCTTGGACCTGACGCCGCGCGCTTTGACGGTCTTCTTTTTTGACTCGGCGTCGGGGGTGCGGTTGGGGTTGGAGGCTGCATGGGCTGCAGGTAGCGCAACCGCTGTCACCAGCGTCAACAGCAGCACTTTCAGCGAAAAACCGCGCATTTCTGACCCCATGTTGTTGCGAAAATAGGATTGCAGTTTAGCAAATTCATAAAAATAGGCAAGCAAATGAATTGCTTAGAAGCACAAATTAAACGGCTTTATTACGGTCTGTTACGGGTTATATGTCGCGCCAAGGCATGCACTAACTTAAAAAATTGGCAAATTCACCGACCGAGGCCCGCTCGGTGACCAGCGTATTCTCAACCCGAGTTGGGTCAGCGTAGCCCAGCGCCATACCGCATACCACTTGCTGCTCGGGCGGAATCGAGAGGGTTTCGCTGATTAATCGATGAAACTGCGTGAACGCTGCCTGCGGACAGGTATCAAGCCCGCGCGCGCGCGCAGCGATCATCAATGTTTGCAGGAACATGCCGTAGTCCAGCCAGGAGCCCTGATCCATGACGCGGTCAATCGTAAAAATCAATCCGACCGGCGCATCAAAAAAGGCAAAGTTACGCGCGTGCTGCGCTTGCATGCCGAGTTTGTTGTCGCGCGTGAGTCCAAGCAGCGCATATAAATCCCAACCCACTTTGCGTCGCCGCTCAATATAAGGTGACACCCACTGTCGTGGGTAATACGCATACTCTTCAGTGTGCGAAGCATTCTCGGCAGGATCGAGATAAGCATCAACGATTTTTTGCACGACGCGGTCGCGCGTTGCGCCCGTCAGAACATATACACGCCAAGGTTGCGTATTCGAACCCGAAGGCGCACGGGCCGCTACCTCCAGCATGGCCTCGATATCCTCACGCGCGACCGGGGTGGGCAGAAATGCCCGGATTGAGTGGCGTGAGCAGATAACGTCATCGACCGTTTTCTGTGTTGGTGTGTTGATCATTGTGTTCATCTTTCTGGAAATACATACAAAAGATTTAGCTCATCATGTGCTGCTAATTCAATGCAGCATATTGAATTGAGCCAATTACACTGGAGCGTAAATGTCTTGCTGAAAAAATAGACTAAATATCCCTCTACTCAGCAATAATCGCAGCTTGGTTTATTTCATATTCACTCGCAATCGCGAGTGTCTGTAAATGAATCGCAACCGTGTCATCAATGCGATGGCCATAACCACCTGCCATGGCAATCGCTACCGGCAGATCACGCGACTTTGCAGCTTCAAGCACAATACGGTCGCGTTGTGCGAGGCCCGCCATGCTCAAACTGAGCCGACCTAAACGATCACCTTCAAACGGATCAGCACCCGCCAGATAAATAATCAGTTGCGGGTCAAATCGATTGAATAACTCATCGAGTGCCAGATCGAGTTGCATCAGGTAGTGATGATCATCAGTCCCATCTGCCAGCGCTATATCCAAATCGCTGCTGGCTTTGGCAAACGGGTAGTTGTTTTGCGCGTGCAGCGAGAGCGTGAATATCGAGTCGTCTTGCGCAAGAATCGATGCAGTGCCATCGCCTTGATGAACATCCAGATCAATGATCGCAACTTTGGTCACGCGCCGCTCAGCCTGCATCAACCGCGCTGCGATCGCGGCATCATTGAACACGCAAAACCCCTGGCCGCGATCCGCGTGCGCATGATGCGTACCGCCGGCGAGGTTCGCTGCAACGCCATGCTGTAGTGCTGAACGACAAGCGGCGATAGTGGCGCCGGAAGAACGGCGCGAGCGTTCTACCATCGCCTCAGACCAGGGAAAACCGATCGCGCGCTGCTCATCTAGCGATAAAGCACCACTACTCACGCGATGAATGTAATGCGGGTGATGCGCCAGCGCGATCACGCCATCGGTTGTGGTGGGCGCTTCGTGACAGCGCAGGGCAGGAATTCGCTCAACCGCCTGATCACGCAGCATGCGGTACTTAGCCATCGGAAAGCGATGGCCCGGTGGCAGCGGCAAAACAAAGCAATCGCTGTAAAACGCATCCACGGTATCAACCGCTATTCAACGCTGTAGTGCTGATTCAGCGCATCCAATCCCTCAAGCATGCGTGCGTAGGCAAGCGTAACTTGTGATGGATCACCTTTGACACCGAGTTCGATATGACGCCGTCTGCCGTTCTCGGCAACGCTCGGCAAGCTAAAAACCTTGACACCCTCGAATTCGGTTTCAAGCGCTTCCATCAGGGGGGTCAGCGCTGACTCAATACCGTCAACCACAATCACTGCTTTTTCAAGGTGCTTCACTGCGTGAAACAAATGCGAATGGTGCGTATCCAATGCCCAAATCATCATGGGTTCAGCCATCACGGGAAATCCCGGTACAAAATAATGTCTACCGCCATTGATTCCCGCCAGCCAAAAGCCAGGGATTTTATTGAACGCATTCGGAACAATTTCAGCCCCAGCCGGAAACTCACCCATTTTGAGACGGTGCTGGTTCTCAGCCGAATTCAAATCCGCCTTGATCGGATCTTGATCCGCCATCTCGACAATGCGCTGCTGAATCAGCGCTTTCGCTTCAGGGTGGAGTACCAGCGGTAAGCCGATAGCATCTGCTGCACACTGGCGGGTGTGATCATCTGGAGTCGCTCCGATACCGCCGCAACAAAACACAATATCTTCACTCGCCAGCGTGCGCTGCAAGGTTGCGGTAATTCGCTTCGGATCGTCGCCAATATATTCAGCCCAAGCAAGCGACAAGCCACGTTCACCGAGCAGCTCGATAATTTTTGCCAAGTGTTTATCGCTACGACGACCGGAAAGAATTTCGTCGCCTATGATGATGATGCCAAATGCCATGTTTAGATTAGTTGGGTATTGTCACTCGCAGGATAATCCGAAAGCGCCGACAAAACGCTGGAGAGCTTTTTGTAAAACGCGTCAAGCGTCAATCAGAATGACATGCACGCGGTAAGGTCCATGCGCACCCAGTACGATGGTTTGTTCTATATCGCCAGTGCGCGATGGGCCGGAAATGAAATTCGTCGCGCGCGGTAATTCACCACGCTCTTGCTTGGCTAATGCGAATGCCTCTTCCATCGAGCCTACAATGCGAGATACCGGCAGCAGCGCAATATGCGTCTCAGGCAACAGCGCTGCAGAAGAGTAAGTCTCAGGGCCGGACAGCAGCATCAGGGTGCCAGTCTCTGCAATGGCACAGAAGCACCCAGTAATACCGACCAAGTCTTCGTTGACGGGTTTACGAAACGCTACGTCGATGCCACTCGCTTGCCACGGCAAATCGGTGAGCGTGCGCCAGGCAATTGCCTGTCGCGCAATCCCAATACTGTCCAAATAGCGGGCAACTGCGCCCGGCACATCACCAGCTTGCGCCACTCTGTCGAGGGTTTGCGAGGTGCGTTCAGCCTGCTGGCAAAAACGTCCGACCAAGTCAGCGCCAAGGTCCGGCCTCGGCCCAGGATTGCTCGCGGCAAGATACTGTTTGGCCTGCTGATACTCTGTGTCGGCGACCTGCTCAGGCCGTCCTTGCGCTTGACGAATGCGGCTGAGAATTGCAGCGCGCGCAGCCGATGTATCCATGGTCTCCTCTCGATCAGGCCGCAGATTTTATCTTGCCCGCTGGCATAACGGACGCTCGGGGGTGCTGAGCGGCATGATTAGAATTCAGCGCTGTTTGGCAAATTATTCACCCGGCAGTTGCCAAAAAAATCGGCGGGCGGGTCACTCTGAATATCCCCCGACATATTTGCATATTCGGAAAATGTATGTGCCCACTTGGTGGGCGGAGCGTATTTGCCTTAAAATACAAGGCTTTGCGATTTGCGCTCGTTAAACCGATAGGACGCGCCTCATGACCCACGTTGTAACCGAATCCTGCATCCGCTGCCGCTACACCGACTGCGTCGATGTCTGCCCGGTGGACTGCTTCCGCGAAGGCCCTAACTTCCTGACCATCGAGCCCGATGAATGTATCGATTGCGCAGTGTGCGTCGCCGAGTGCCCGGTCAACGCGATCTACGCCGAAGAAGACGTGCCGGCAGACCAGCAGCAATTCATCAAACTAAATGTTGAACTGGCGCGCAAATGGCCTTCCATTACCAAATCAAAAAGCGCATTGGCTGACGCAGACGATTGGAAAGACGTCAAAGAGAAACTCCAGTACCTCGAGCGCTAATCGTTCCACCTTCGCCGCATCAGCGTCATTTGATGCTGATGCAAAGCACCCGGGTCCGTTCGGGCCCGCACGTGATTCCTGACCCCAATGAATACTTCTGCTTCCACTCCTATTGAAACTGACGCCGTGATTGTCGGCGCCGGTCCGGTTGGCCTATTCCAAGTGTTCGAGCTTGGGCTATTGGAAATCAAAGCACACGTTATCGATTCGCTGAATGCGGTTGGCGGGCAGTGCGTCGAGCTTTATCCCGACAAGCCGATTTACGATATCCCTGCGGTGCCGATGTGCACCGGACAAGAGCTCACTGACAGCTTGCTCAAGCAAATTGCGCCGTTTGGCGCAAGCTTTCACCTTGGCCAGGAAGTCACGCTGGTTGAAAAACGTGAAGACGGTCGGTTTAATCTTGAAACCTCGACCGGCACCCGGTTCATTACCAAAACCATTTTTATCGCGGCTGGTGTTGGCTCGTTTCAGCCGCGCACCATCAAGGTCGATGGCATAGAAAAATTCGAGAACAAGCAATTGTTTTATCGGGTCAAAGACCCATCCCGTTTTGAAGGCCGCAATATCGTTATTTGCGGCGGTGGTGATTCTGCACTCGACTGGGCGCTGGATCTACATGGCAAAGCTGAGTCGGTCATTCTGATTCACCGTCGCGAACAGTTCCGTGCCGCACCTGCATCGGTCGCGAAAATGCGCGATCTGTGCGAGCAACTCGAAATGCAACTGCTGATAGGCCAAGTCACTGGCTTTGAAGAAGCGAATGACACCCTCACCGAAATCAAGGTCACGGGCGCAGATGGCGTGACCCGCCGTTTACCGCTGGACGATTTGCTGGTGTTCTATGGTCTGTCACCCAAGCTCGGCCCGATCGCCGAATGGGGTCTCGATATCGAGCGCAAGCAATTGGTGGTCGACACCGAGAAATTCGAAACCAATGTGCCGGGTATCTTTGCTGTGGGTGATATCAACACCTACCCGGGCAAGAAGAAACTCATTCTGTCCGGGTTTCATGAAGCGGCACTGGCTGCTTTCGGTGCCGCACCGTATATTTTCCCGGACAAGAAAATCCATATGCAGTACACCACCACATCGCCCAAGCTACATAAGGTATTGGGCGTGGAGTCGCC
>CAZZMV010000008.1:22529-24847 GCA_964655425.1 uncultured Bifidobacterium sp. | reverse complement strand
CGTCCGATTGCCGAGCATTTCGATTGGGCACATGCAGTCGATCGCGAGAAGATTGCGCGCCGACTGTCCGAGCAGCGGCCTGCACACCTGGGGCCACTGAATATTTGCCTGCAAGTGAATGTCAGTGGAGAGGTAAGCAAGAGCGGTGTGGCACCAGACGATGTGCTGTCACTTGCGCAGTCGGTCAGCGCGCTACCCAACATTCGGTTACGCGGTTTGATGGCAATACCTGAGCCCGCAGACGACTTTGATGATCAGCGCAAGCCGTTCGGGCAACTTCGTGACTTACAGCAGCAATTGGTACGCGTCGGTATTGCGACAGACACGTTATCGATGGGCATGAGTGCCGATATGGCGGCGGCCATTGCGGAGGGCGCAACCATCGTACGAATCGGCACAGCGATTTTTGGGAAGCGAGATTATGGCGAGTGATTTGAAGATTGCGTTTATCGGTGGCGGCAATATGGCCCAAGCCCTGATCGGCGGCTTGGCCGGTAAATTGACCAGTGCGGCGAATATTCATGTGATTGACGTTGTGCCTGAAACGCTTACGGCCTTGGCTCAGCGCTTTGGCGTGACGACTGCCGCTCAACCATCCGATGTATTGAAAGCGGCCGACGTGATTGTGCTGGCAGTCAAGCCCCAGCAGATGCGCGAGGTGGTCGCGAGCTTGAAGCCTTATGTGACATCGCAACTGCTGCTGTCGATTGCCGCTGGTATCCGCGCCACCGATTTGTCGCGCTGGCTCGGTGGGTACCAGGCTATCGTGCGTACCATGCCTAACACGCCTGCGTTAATCGGAAGGGGAGTAACGGGTGCGTTTGCCATGGCGGGTGTGTCGGATGCTCAGAAGCATATGGCGGATACCATCCTCTGTGCTGTCGGCGAGACTGTCTGGATTGATCATGAGGCGCAGATCGATGCGGTCACTGCAATCTCGGGCAGCGGGCCGGCCTACGTGTTCTACTTTATTGAAGCGATGCAGCAGGCCGCAGTGGAGTTGGGGCTGAGCGAACAGCAAGGCAGGCAACTGGCCCAGTTAACCTTTACCGGGGCCGCCGAGCTAGCGATCGGTTCTGATGAGTCGGTCGCGATATTGCGCGAACGCGTTACCTCCAAGGGGGGTACAACCTACGCGGCACTGACGGCCATGGATACGCTCGGCGTGAGGTCTGCTATTGTTCAAGCGCTGCATGCCGCAGCCGACCGAGGTCGGGAATTGGGTGAGGAATTCGGCAAGGATTGATGTTTCAAAGAATTTCAAGACGACGGTGATCCGCCTTGCCGGTATCAAAATGCTGACTATGCAGCTTGATCGCTAGCCGCAAATCATTCATCGAGTCGGCATGTCTTAGTGCTTCATCGATGCTGATACGGTTGGAGGTAATCAATTCAAATAACGCTTGATCGAAAGTTTGCATGCCGAGCTCGCGCGATTGCTTCATGGCTTCTTTGATCGCATGAATTTCGCCCTTGTGGATCAAGTCTGCAATCAATGGCGAATTCAGAAGAATCTCAACGGCGGCACATCGACCATGCCCTGCCTTCAGCGGTACTAGTCTTTGCGAGATCAGCGCTCTCAAGTTGAGTGACAAATCCATCAGCAACTGAGTACGGCGGTCTTCCGGAAAGAAATTGATAATGCGATCCAGCGCTTGGTTGCTGTTGTTGGCATGCAGCGTCGCCAGACATAGATGACCGGTCTCGGCAAAAGCAATCGCATGATCCATGGTTTCCCGGTCGCGAATCTCACCGATCAGTATCACATCGGGTGCTTGGCGAAGTGTGTTTTTGAGGGCAATATGCCAATCTGCTGTATCTGAACCGACTTCTCGCTGTGTAACGATACAGTTGCGATGTGGATGGACAAATTCGATCGGGTCTTCAATCGTAATGATGTGCCCATGGCTATGCAGATTGCGGTAGCCAATCATCGCCGCGAGCGTCGTCGATTTGCCTGAGCCGGTAGCACCAACCATCAGTACTAGCCCGCGCTTGTGCATCACAATGTCTTTTAGTTTGGCGGGAACAGCCAGCGTATCGATATCGGGTATTTCAGTATTGATAGTGCGGATCACCATGCCGACCTTACCTTGCTGAACGAAGGCTGAAATTCTGAATCGGCCGATACTAGCGATGCTGATCGCGAAATTACATTCATTAGTTCGCAAGAATTCCTGGCGCTGGATCTCGTTCATTGTGGATAGCACCAGCGCACGGCTGAGGTCTGTAGAGATGATTTGTTGTGATAGCGGCGTGATTTTTCCGTCTTGTTTGATCGCAGGTGAATAATCGGCTGTGATGAACATATCCGAGCC
>CAZZMV010000008.1:12023-22429 GCA_964655425.1 uncultured Bifidobacterium sp. | reverse complement strand
GTGTGCAGCGTACCAAAAACGAGATGCCCTGTTTCTGCAGCGGTGAGTGCTAATCGTATCGTCTCCAGATCGCGTAACTCGCCGACTAAAACAACATCGGGATCTTCGCGTAATGCCGAGCGTAACGCGGCCGAGAATGATCGCGTATGTGGACCAACCTCACGCTGATTGATCAATGCTTTTTTCGGCACGTGTAAAAATTCTATGGGATCTTCTATAGTTAGTACATGCGCGTATTCATTTTCATTGATGTGGTTGACCATGGCCGCCAGCGTGGTCGACTTACCCGAGCCAGTTGGCCCGGTCACTAATACCAAACCCCGTGGCTGGAGTGCAAGCTCAGAAAAAATTATGGGCGCGTTGAGTTGTTCAAGGCTCAAAATAATTGACGGGATTGTTCGTAGTACGGCGGCAGCGCCGCGATCTTGATTAAACGCGTTGACCCGAAAGCGGGCTACACCGGGTAACTCAAAAGAAAAATCAATTTCCAGATCTTCTTCGTAGCGCTTGCGCTGGCTGTCGCTCATAACCTCGTACACCATGGCATGCACTTCCTTGTGCGACATCGGCGGCAGGTTGATGCGACGTACGTCGCCGTGTACCCGGATCATGGGTGGTAATCCGGCAGACAAGTGGAGGTCGGAGGCTTTATTTCTGACTGAAAAAGTCAGTAACTCGGTGATGTCCATAGCGCGCGAGCAGAATAAATCGCCAATGAGTGGTGTTGGCGGCGCGCGATTATCTGTCCTTGTGGTCTACACCTTCAAGCAGAACTAGCGAAGCGATAGCAGAGTGTTGTATTGATGTGGCAGATCAGTGCTCAGGCATACTAGCCAAGCACGATACCTGCGAACACGGCAGCACCGAGCCAATTATTGTGCCGAAATGCAGCAAAGCAGCGCAGCCGGTCACGATCACGAATCAGCAGGTAGTGATAAGCGGCGATGCCCGTTGCAATTGCCAGGCCAAGGTAAAACCATGCACCCATTTGATAACTGGCGCCGACCAGAGCCAACAGTAGTAGATGCATGCCGTAACACAGCATCACGGCCAGTACATCGAAGCGCCCGAAGGTAATAGCCGAGGTTCGAATACCGATAATCAGGTCGTCATCACGATCAACCATTGCATACTCGGTGTCATAGGCGAGTGCCCAGAATACATTTGCGATGAGTAGCACCCATGCTTCCATCGGCACGCTACCAAGTACGGCTGCATAGGCCATCGGAATACCAAAGCCGAATGCAATACCCAGATAGGCTTGGGGCAGCGCGAAAAAACGTTTGAAATAAGGATATGTCGCAGCCACGATGACTGCGACCACTGAGAGTTGATGGGTCAGTGTGTTGAGCGGCAGTATCAGCGCAAAAGAGATCAGCGCGAGGATGGTAGCGATCGCGATGGCTTCACGTGCAGTGATTTGACCTGAGGTGAGTGGTCGTTCGGCAGTGCGCTTGACATGCCGATCAAACTCGCGATCGGCATAGTCATTGATGGCGCAACCTGCGGAACGCATCAGCACTGTTCCGACGCTGAATATCGCGACCAGCATCGGATCAGGATGCCCGTTCGACGCCAGCCAAAGCGCTGATAGCGTCGGCCAAAGCAATAGCAAGCTGCCAATCGGTTTATCAAGACGCACCAAGCGTGCGTACAGCTTGAGTTTTTGGATCGCTGGGTGTGCAGTCGACATGGGCGCAAGTGTAGCGCGCAGTAGCTGCAAAGTGGTGCTAGTGAGGAAGCGCTTTGAACGAGACTAGTGCTCGGCCTGGTGAGCCTCGGGCAGCATGGTCACGCCATTCAAGCTACACGACAGTACGATCTGTCGCACTGCATCGATGGCTCCCTGGCGTGTAAAGCTCTTGCGCCAGGCAATCACCACGCGGCGAGAGGGTGTGGGTTCATCAAAGGGTAGATAGCGCAGCATATCTTTGGCGTTGCTGGCAGCGGGGACAGACGCTTTGGGTAGCACCGTGATACCGATGCCGGACGCCACCATATGACGAATCGTTTCCAGTGACGACCCCTCAAAGGTACGCGCGATGCCGCCGCCTGAGGTCGAGTAGCGCGACATCTCAGGGCAGACCTCCAATACTTGGTCTCGAAAGCAGTGACCGGCACCCAGCAGCAGCATGGTCTCTTCTTTCAATTCCTCGGCACTGATACTGGAGCGGGCGCTCCAGTGGTGGTTGCGCGGTACCGCGACCATAAATGGCTCGTCATACATGGCTTGAACCATCAAGCCCTGATCGTTGAATGGCAGGGCCATGATGGCGGCATCCAATTCGCCCGATCGCAATAACTCGAGTAGCTTGACCGTGAAGTTTTCTTGCAGCACCAACGGCATTTGCGGTATTTGCTCGATCAGCTTTGGCACCAATTGCGGGAGTAGATACGGAGCGATGGTGTAGATCACGCCAACCCGCAGCGGACCGACCAGTGGATCCTTATTCTGATTGGCGATGTTCTTGATATACGAGGTTTGCTCAAGCACATGTTCCGCTTGCGCGATGATCTGAGCGCCGATCGGTGTCACCGTGACTTCCGAGCCACCGCGCTCGAAAATCGCCACGCCGAGTTCATCCTCCAGCTTCTTGATCGCGACCGATAGGGTTGGCTGAGCGACGAAACAGGCCTCAGCGGCGCGACCGAAATGTTTCTCGCGCGCCACAGCAACGATATATTTCAATTCCGTCAAGGTCATATGACAGAGTTTCGCACAGAACATCAGAATGTGCTGATTTCAACAACTATTCAAACCCGCAGAAAATCCTCGCGCGCCCCCAGCCAGCGGGCCAGGTGGGCCTCGGCTACCTCGGGCTGTTGCGCCAGCAGCGTCAACGCCACGTTGCGCGCTCGCTCGACCAGCCATTGATCTTTCTCCAGGTCCGCAAATCGCAGCATGGCTTGGCCTGATTGACGGGCACCGAGGAACTCGCCCGGGCCTCGAATAGCCAGATCGTGGCGGGCGATCTCGAAACCATCACTGCTCTCGCGCATGATCGCCAGCCGCTGCTGTGCTACAGGCCCCAACGGGCCCTGAAACAGCAGAAGGCATACGCTGGCCGCGTCCCCGCGACCGACGCGACCGCGCAGCTGGTGCAGCTGAGATAAACCGAAGCGCTCGGCGTGTTCAATCACCATCAGCGAGGCGTTCGGGACGTCGACCCCGACCTCGATCACCGTGGTCGCCACCAGCAGATGGAGTTGTCCCTGCGCGAATGCATCCATCGTGGCTTGTTTCTCGGCTGGCTTGAGCCGGCCATGCACCAAACCGACCTTTAAGTCCGGCAAGGCTTCAGACAACAAGGCATGCGTTTCGGTGGCGGTTTGCAGCTGTAGGGCTTCTGACTCTTCGATCAGCGGACAGACCCAGTAGGCTTGTCGACCCGATAGTGCGGCTGCATGGACCCGTGCAATGACCTCATCGCGCCGTTCTTGCGCGACCAGTCGCGTCACAATCGGTGTACGTCCCGGTGGTAGTTCGTCGATGACCGAGACCTCGAGATCAGCGAAGTAAGTCATGGCGAGCGTACGCGGAATCGGTGTGGCTGACATCATGAGTTGATGCGGTACGCTGTCGATGCCTTTGTTGCGTAGGGTGAGCCGTTGCGCTACACCGAAACGGTGCTGCTCATCGACGATCACCAGCCCTAACCGGGCGAACTCGACTTCTTGTTGAATCAGTGCGTGCGTGCCGATGACGAGTCGTGCATCGCCACTTTCAATCCGCTGTTTCGCATTGTCTTTTTCGCGCTTTCGTAGGCTGCCAGTCAGCCACGCAACCTCAATACCGAGCGGTGTCAACCAAGCTTCAATTTTTCGAAAGTGCTGCTCAGCCAAAATCTCGGTCGGCGCCATCAAGGCAGCTTGATAGCCGCTATCGATCGCTTGCGCCGCAGCCAGCGCAGCTACGACGGTTTTGCCGCTACCGACATCACCCTGTAGCAAGCGCTGCATGGGGTAATTTTCTTGTAGATCAGCACGGATCTCTTGCAATACACGCTGCTGCGCAGTGGTTAGACTAAACGGCAATGAAGTTATCAAAGCCTGCGACAGTTCGCCCTCCACGGATAGCGCCGGCGCACCTTGCTGGCGGCGAGCCACTTGAGCACGTTTCATCGATAGCTGCTGCGCAAGCAACTCATCAAACTTCACTCGTATCCAGGCCGGATGAGTGCGTTCCAATAACGCATCAGCATCAATGTCTGGTGGCGGGTTGTGGAGCAATCGGATAGTGGGCTCGAAGGCGAGCAGGTCTAGCGAGCTTCGTAGTGACTCGGGTAGGGTATCGCACCAGTCGATTTTTGACATGGCGTCGTCGATTGCTTTCCTCAGCACGGTTTGCGACAAACCTTCACCCGCGGGATAAACCGGCGTCAGTGCTTGCGGTAGCGGAGTGTCGACATGAATTACCTTGACGACCGGATGCACCATTTCATCACCAAAAAAACCATGCCGCATCTCGCCGCGTACACGCAAGCGTTTACCGACAGCCATTTGGGTTACCTGACTGCCGTAGAAATTCAGGAAACGCAGTGTGAGCAAGCCGCTATCGTCTTGCAATTTGACGATCAACTGCCGACGCGGGCGGTACTGCACATCGCAGTCACTGACCACCCCTTCAATTTGTACAGTATCGCCATGCCGCTGGCGCGCTTCGCTGATCAGAACAAGTTGTGTCTCGTCCTCGTAGCGAATGGGCAAATGAAGCACACGTGCCATATCACTCGATAGCCCCAGTCGCGCCAAGCGATCGGATAGACGAAGGCTCTTGGTGTTCGCAGTTTTCTTCTTGGGCTTAGGCATCGGTAGGAATATCAGGCCACGCGTAGAATACCGGCTTTTACCATTGACGCTCAATGTACACGCTGTCCGACTTCGATTTTGATTTGCCCACCGAGTTAATCGCACAGGTGCCTTTACCTGAGCGAGCAGCCTCGCGATTGCTGCAAGTCGGTCAACAGAATTTGGTGGATCGCGTATTTGCCGAGTTGCCGAGTTTGCTGCAACCGGGTGACGTACTGGTATTCAACGATACCCGTGTGTTGAATGCCCGCTTTTTCGGTAGCAAACCAAGTGGTGGCAAAGTTGAGGTACTGGTGGAGCGTGTGCTGGATAGCACCACTGTATTGGCCCAGATACGCGCATCCAAATCGCCGGCGAGCGGCTCCTCGCTGCGACTGGCAGATGCATTCGAGGTCAGGGTCGGTGAGCGTCAAGGCGAATTTTTTATGCTGTACTTCCCTTCCGATGCAATCGATTTGATTGATCGCTTGGGTCAGCTACCGCTGCCACCTTACATACAGCACGCTGCCGATGCGACTGACGCGCAGCGCTACCAAACGGTCTACGCAAAAAATCCGGGTGCAGTCGCCGCGCCTACCGCTGGCTTGCATTTTGATCATGCGTTGCTCGACACACTCAAGCAACAGGGCGTGGTACTGACCTGGCTGACCTTGCACGTGGGTGCGGGTACCTTCCAGCCGGTGCGTACTGAAAATCTGTCTGACCATCAAATGCACAGTGAATGGTATTCGCTGCCACAAAGCACGGTTGATGTCATTCAGACTGCGCAGCGTGCTGGCCGCAATGTGATTGCGGTCGGCACCACCAGCTTGCGTGCGCTTGAAGCGGCTTCGCAGACCGGTAAGCTGTTGGCAGGCAATGCGGATACACGACTATTCATTACACCGGGTTATCGCTTCAATACGGTTGATCGCTTGATTACCAATTTCCATCTACCGAAATCAACATTGATGATGCTGGTGTCAGCCTTCGCCGGCGTCGAGCGAATTCGTCAGGCATACGCGCACGCGATTCAACAGCGTTATCGATTTTTCAGTTATGGCGATGCGATGTTGCTGGATAGAGAGAGTTTCCCTTGAAATTCACGCTGCTGAAAACTGATGGTCATGCGCGTCGTGGACGAGTTGAGTTAACGCATGGCGTGATCGAGACACCGATCTTCATGCCGGTGGGTACCTATGGCTCGGTAAAAGCCATGTCGCCAGACGAATTACGCGAGATTGATGCGCAGATCATTCTGGGAAATACATTCCATCTCTGGCTGAGACCGGGCTTGGATATTGTCGGCAAATTTGGTGGCCTGCATCGCTTCATCGCTTGGGATCGCCCTATCCTGACTGACTCGGGCGGGTTTCAGGTCTTTTCATTGGGGGCAATGCGCAAGATTACTGAAGAGGGCGTGAAGTTTTCATCGCCCATCAATGGTGATCGGTTGTTCCTCTCGCCCGAGATATCGATGCAGATTCAGCGTGTACTGAATTCGGATATCGTGATGCAGTTTGATGAATGTACGCCTTACCAGATCGATGGCCAAGTAGTCACGCGCGAACAGGCTGGGCAATCCATGCGGCTGTCGCTGCGATGGGCCAAGCGCTCGCTCGATGAATTCAATCGAGAACACAACAGCAATGCATTGTTCGCGATTGTTCAGGGCGGTATGTACGAAGACTTGCGCGATGAATCACTCGCCGAACTTGAGCAGATGGATTTTCACGGTATTGCTGTGGGTGGTTTATCGGTGGGTGAGCCGAAAGAAGATATGCAGCGTATTTTGCGTCACACCGGCCCCAAACTACCCTCCCACAAGCCGCATTACTTGATGGGTGTCGGTACCCCAGAGGATCTGGTTGAGGGCGTTGCGAACGGTATAGATATGTTTGACTGCGTCCTGCCGACCCGTAATGCGCGCAATGGCTGGCTGTTCACTCGCTTTGGTGACCTCAAACTTCGTAATGCACGCCACAAAGATGAAGATTTACCGATTGACGAGAGTTGCAGCTGTGTCGCGTGTCGCCATTTTTCTCGCGCTTACTTGCACCATCTTCATCGCGCCGGTGAGATTCTGGGCGCCCGTCTGAATACCTTGCATAACTTGCACTATTACTTGCAGCTGATGCGCGAGATTCGGGCCAGTATTGATGCTGGCCAGTTTCAGGCTTTTCGTCGCAGATTTACTGCTGATCGGGCGCGCGGCGTCTAAGGCTCGCGCGGTATCTGTGGCGTTCGCGAGTGGGCCCAAGCAAGAACACGTATCACCGCCCGGTTTGCTTGCAGTTCACGGTTGCAGGCCAAGCGCGTGGCTGATGCTGCAATGTTAAAATCGCGCGTTTTCTTGCTGGAGTAATTCATGTTGATTTCAGATGCCTATGCACAGGCTGCGGCGCCAGCGGGTGGTGCGGGCGGTGGTCTGTTGGGACTGCTTCCCATCATTCTGATGTTCGTGGTGCTGTACTTCTTGATGATTCGTCCGCAGATGAAGCGTCAGAAGGAACAAAAAGCCATGATCGATGCGCTGGCCAAAGGCGATGAGGTAGTCAGTGCCGGCGGCTTGGTGGGCCGCGTGACCAAAGTCGGGGATGCTTACATCACGCTCGAAATTGCCGAAGGCACCGAGATTACGCTGCAAAAAGCGGCGGTCACCCTGCTGCTACCCAAAGGCACGATCAAGACGCTGTAAAGCGAAAGCTTACTGGCAGTCCGGCACACGTTGCCGGATTTTTCATTTGGAAGTGGCCTGCCATGAACCGTTACCCCCTTTGGAAATACCTGCTGATCGCACTGGTGCTGCTACTGGGCGTGGTGTACACCGTGCCCAATTTCTTTGGTGAGTCGCCGGCCGTTCAGGTCAGCAGCGCCAAGGCCACGTTGAAGCTCGGCCCCGATGCTGTTGGCCGCGTGCAGCAGGCACTGGCTAGCGCTGGCGTACCGGCCGAGAGCGCATTCTTTGAAGATCTGGGCAATAACGGTACGGTGCGCGTGCGCTTCGCCAGCACTGATTTGCAGTTCAAGGCAAAGACCGTGATCGAGCAAGCGCTCAACAAAGACCCAAGCGACCCGACCTATCTGGTTGCATTCAACCTATTGCCGAACACACCCGCCTGGTTGCAATCGCTGCATGCGCTGCCGATGTATCTTGGCTTGGATTTGCGCGGTGGTGTGCACTTCCTGATGCAGGTGGATACACGCGCTGTGGCTGCCAAGCGTATTCAATCAACTCAGATCGCGATCCGCGCCACTCTGGTCGAGAAAAAACTACGCTTTGCAGGTATTTCCCGTGTGGGTGAAGTAGTCGAGGTACGTTTTCGTGATCGCGAGACACTCGAAGCGGCAAATGCTGCGCTTGGCACGCAAATGCCTGAACTCACCCTGCAAGAGCAGCAAGATGCCGAAGGGTTGAAACTGTCAGCACGCCTAAGTCCTGCGGCGGTCAAGCAGACCTTGGAAGAGGCGGTGCAACAGAATATCTCCACACTCTCAAAGCGTGTGAATGAGCTGGGAGTTGCCGAGCCCATCATTCAACGCCAAGGCGCTGATCGTATTGTGGTTCAGCTACCGGGTGTGCAAGATGTCTCGCGTGCGAAAGACATTATTGGCCGCACCGCGACGCTGGAAGTGCGTATGGTGGATGAATCGGTGCAACGAGGCACCGAGGAAAGTGCTGCGATTTCGCCGAGTTCCGAGCTGTTCAAGGTGGGCAAGGGCGCGCCAGTGGTGCTGTACAAAGATCCGGTGATCACCGGTGAGTATATTTCCAACGCAGGCGCCGCGTTTGATCAAAACCAGCAAGCTGCCGTCGGTATTGATTTGAACGGTGACGGTGGCCGCAAAATGCGTGAGGCGACCCGCAACAAAATCGGCAAGTTGATGGCAATCGTCTTGTTCGAAAAGGGTAAAGGTGAGGTACTCACCGTGGCCACCATTCGCGACGAGCTTGGATCACGCTTTCAGATCACCGGCATGGAGTCGCCTGCTGCGGCAACTGACTTGGCGCTGTTGCTGCGCGCCGGTTCGCTGGCAGCGCCGATGGAGATTATTGAAGAGCGCACCATTGGTCCGCAGCTTGGCGCAGAAAATATCGCCAAGGGATTCAATTCAACCCTGTACGGATTTGCTGCGATTGCCGTATTCATGATGCTGTACTACCTGATCTTTGGGGCATTCAGCATGTTTGCACTGGCAGTCAACGTGATGCTGCTGATTGCATTGCTCTCTTTACTGCAAGCCACACTGACCTTGCCCGGTATTGCAGCGATCGCACTCACGCTGGGTATGGCGATTGATGCGAATGTACTGATCAACGAGCGTATCCGTGAAGAGCTACGTAACGGCAACACACCGCAGGCATCGATTGCTGCTGGCTTTGAACGTGCCTGGGCCACCATTCTTGATTCAAACGTAACCACATTGATTGCCGGCTTGGCGCTGCTGATTTTTGGCTCGGGTCCGATTCGTGGCTTCGCTGTGGTGCACTGCCTTGGCATTCTGACCTCGATGTTTTCTGCGGTGGTGGTTGCACGTGCGTTGGCCAACCTTTGGTACGGGCGACGCAAGAAATTAAGCAGTATCTCGATAGGCCAAGTCTGGAAGCCAAGCGAGTAATTCGCAGCGACCAAGGAGACCACCATGGAATTTTTCCGAATCAAGCGTGACATTCCGTTCATGCGGCATGCGCTGGTATTCAATTTGATTTCTGCGCTTACGTTTCTAGCAGCGGTATTTTTCTTGCTGTACAAGGGCCTGCACCTGTCGATTGAATTTACCGGCGGTACCGTGATGGAGGTCACCTACACCAAACCGGCTGATCTGGAAGCGATTCGCAAAACCGTCACCGGACTTGGTTACACCGATAATCAGGTGCAGAGTTTCGGCACTGCGCAGGATGTGCTGATTCGCTTGCCCTTGCAAGGCGGTGCCAGCTCGGCTCAAGTCAGTACCAAAGTGATTGAAGCACTGAAGGCGGCGGATGCAACAGTTACTTTGCAGCGCGTCGAGTTTGTCGGCCCGCAGGTGGGTCAGGAGCTGGCTCATGATGGTTTGACTGCCTTGGCCTTTGTGGTAGTCGGCATCATGATCTATCTTGCATTTCGGTTTGAATGGAAGTTCGCAGTTGCAGCGATCATCGCGAACTTGCACGATGTGATCATCATTCTTGGTTTTTTCGCGTTCTTTCAATGGGAGTTTTCATTGACCGTGCTGGCTGCCGTGCTGGCGGTGCTGGGTTACTCAGTGAATGAATCCGTAGTGGTATTTGATCGAGTGCGTGAAACATTCCGCGACCGGCGTTTCGGCAAGTTGAATACGCCCGAAGTACTGAACCATGCCATTACCAGCACCATCTCACGCACGGTGATCACCCATGGCTCCACCCAACTGATGGTGCTGTCTATGCTGATCTTTGGTGGGCCCACGCTGCATTACTTTGCTCTTGCGTTGACGATTGGTATCTTGTTCGGTATTTATTCGTCAGTGTTCGTTGCAGCAGCTGTCGCCATGTGGCTCGGCGTGAAGCGGGAAGATTTGTTGAAGCCGATTAAGCCTAAGGACGAAACTGACGGCGCAGTCGTTTAAAGCTGCTCAAAACCGTCGCTGGCGTTGTT
>CAZZMV010000008.1:8465-11923 GCA_964655425.1 uncultured Bifidobacterium sp. | reverse complement strand
CCAGCTTTGGTTTTTTGCTTGAAAAAACCTAACGAGATGTAACCCCACACATCACGGCAAAGATCGATCAGGATAGTATTGGTACGCGCGATGGCATCAAACAACTCGGCCATGTAGTCGTGCGGCTCGATCTGTATGGTGTACGCATTGAACACCAACCCCAAACGTTGCTCGACTACTTGGCGAGAAAAAGTCTGCCAGTCAAAATCTGGATAGGCAGAGAGGTGCGCATTGTAGTTACCGACTGCACCATTCATCTTGCCGAAGATTTCAACTGCAGCAATATGTTGCGCTGCTCGCCGCAGACGCGCGACGACGTTGGCGATTTCCTTGCCCAGTGTAGTCGGGCTGGCGGGTTGACCATGCGTGCGCGACATCATGGGTACATCGGCATGCTGGTGTGCGAGTTCGGTGAGTCTATCGATTAGCTTGGATAAGTTCGGCAGCAGCACGGTATCGCGCGCTGTCTTGAGCATCATGCCGTGCGAAGTATTGTTGATATCTTCCGAGGTGCACGCAAAATGGATGAACTCAGATGCGGCGACGAGTTCCGGCAGCCGTTGCACCTTTTCCTTGAGCCAGTATTCGACTGCTTTGACATCATGATTGGTGGTGGCCTCGATTGCCTTGATTCGCTCAGCATCTTCCTGGCTGAAGTCATTTTCTATACTCGCGAGCACCGCTTTGGATTCAGGACTAAACGGCTTCAACTCGTCAAACCCCGCCTCAGCGAGCGCCATTAACCAGGCAATTTCTACCTTGACGCGGTGATGCATGAAGCCAGCCTCAGACAGAATCGGCCGCAGCGCATCGGTTTTGCGAGCGTAACGCCCATCGAGTGGTGACAGGGCAGAGAGTTCGGTGAGAGGCATGGAAGGGATTTGAAAAAGACTCGGCAGCAAGCGCCGGTTGTGTTTATCGCAAATTGATTTTATCACTCCGGACAGGGCCTCAAAATTTGCCAATGCTATAATTTTTGCCCATTCCTTGAGTGATATCCGCGATGAAGCTAATTGGTTCGCTGGCGAGTCCTTATGTGCGCAAAGTGCGCGTGGTGATGTTGGAAAAGAAGCTCGACTATGAGCTGGTACTGGAAGATGTGTGGTCAGCAGACACAACGATTTTTCAGTCCAACCCTTTGGGTAAGGTGCCGTGCTTGGTGATGGAGGATGGCGGTGCGATGTTCGATTCGCGCGTCATCGTCGAATATCTTGACACGATGTCGCCGGTCGGCAAACTTATTCCCGTCGCCGGGCGCGAACGCGCCAGTATCAAAGTCTGGGAAGCACTTGCCGATGGCGTGGCCGACGCCGGCATTCTCGCGCGGTTGGAGCGAATTCAACGACCACCTTCGCAGCAGAGCGAGGCATGGGTTCAGCGTCAACTCGACAAGATACGACACGGCACGCGAGCGATGGCATTGGCGCTCGGAGATAACCCATTTTGCGCGGGCAAGCAGTTTTCATTGGCTGATGTCGCTACGGGCTGCACCTTGGGTTGGATCGCGTTTCGTTTCCCTGAGATTGATTGGCGCGGCGAACATCCGAATTTGGCACGCTTGTTCGACAAATTGTCCGAACGGCCGTCATTCAAAGAGACGGTACCGGTGGCGTGATCGCCACCATAAAAAAAGGAGCCAGCTGGCTCCTTTTTTGTTTGGCGCTTAGCGTGATGCAGCGTTATCAGGCATCACCCATCTGCGATTGCAAGTAGTTTTGCAGGCCGACTTGTTCAATCAACTCGATTTGGGTCTCGAGCCAATCGATATGCTCTTCGGTATCGTCAAGAATCGCTTCGAGTAATTCGCGAGAGACATAGTCACGCGCCTGCTCGCACACGCTGATACCTTCTTTCAGCGTTTTCTGTGACACATGCTCGAGCTGAAGATCGCAATTGAGTATTTCGGGAACAGTTTCGCCGATCATCAATTTATGCAAAGCCTGAAGGTTCGGTAAGCCATCGAGCATCAGTACGCGTTCGATCAGTTTGTCGGCGTGCTTCATTTCGCCGATCGACTCGTCGTACTCTTTTTTGCCTAGCTTTTCAAAACCCCAGTGCCGGTACATGCGCGAATGGAGAAAGTACTGGTTGATCGCTGTCAGTTCGTTGGTCAGTTGATCGTTCAGTAGCTTGATAACGTTGGGGTCGCCCTTCATGAATGCCTCTTGCCGGTCGTTTGAAGATGCGCGATGGTAACTCAGCAAGCCTGATTTGTTACCTGCTCAGATGCATTTTGTTAGTAGGAATCATCCTCATTCGCATGTGAGCGAAATGAGGTGGCGAGCAAGACGGGCGGTAGGACTAGAAAAGTCGGAGCAACGGAGGCGACGGTAGTTTTGGCTTTTGTAGCGGCGCGATTGCGAGCGTAAGGATTAGTTGCCTCAGGCAGCGATGGCGCACCTATCAGGCAGCGATGACTCGCCGCAGTTCGGTGAACTGAGTATCTTCTATGTGCGCGCGCACCAGCGTGCTTGCGAATTCACTGCACTTGCCGCAGCAGCTAGCCACATTGAGTTGCAGGCGGATGTCTTCCATCGATTTGGCGCCGGCATCAAGCGCGCGACGAATCGCTTTGTCAGAGACGTTGTGGCATACGCAGACAATCATGGTGGCCCCCTCCCGCTGACAACTGGCAGCAACTACGCCCGTCGGGGCCGCGCCATGTTGTTAAATTCAAATGAGAACGATTCGTGTTTAGATTGTTGACGAATCAGGCGCGGAGTGCAAGCTTTTTTTGAGGCGATATCCGGATTTGTTCGCAGCGGCCACTCAGGCGGCCTCAGCGTTTTCGATAATACCGCCGCCCAGGCAAACCTCACCCGCATATAGGACGGCGGATTGGCCTGGCGTCACCGCCCACTGGGCTTGCTCGAATTGCAATCTTGCTATGTCAGTTCCCGCGCCACTCAGCGCGCAAGACACATCGGCTTGCCGGTAGCGGGTTTTTGCGTTGAGCGGCCCGTCGGCCGGCGCGTAGCCGGCAACCCAGCTTAACTGTCCGGCGACCAGTGCGCTCGAGAGCAGCCAGGGGTGATCGTGGCCTTGCACCACAAAAAGTGTGTTGGTCGTCAGCTCTTTGCGCGCCACGTACCAAGGCGCATGGTTGCCATCTTGATCACGGTGGGCTCTTTGTCCGCCAACGCCAATGCCTTTGCGCTGCCCAAGAGTGTAGAAAGACAGGCCCAGGTGTTCTCCCACAATGTCACCCTGCGGTGTTTTGATCGGCCCGGGCTGGTAAGAGAGATAGCGGTTAAGAAAGGCACGGAATGGTCGCTCACCGATAAAGCAGATACCGGTCGAATCTTTTTTATGGGCATTGGGCAGCTTGAGCTCATCCGCAATTTTTCTGATTTGCGATTTCTGTAATTCGCCTAAAGGGAATAGTGTTCGAGCCAGCTGCGACTGCGTCAAGCGGTGCAGGAAATAGCTCTGGTCCTTGCTGGTATCGATGGCTTTCA
>CAZZMV010000008.1:5418-8365 GCA_964655425.1 uncultured Bifidobacterium sp. | reverse complement strand
TGACGAGTCGAGCAGTATTCATCGTCATCATCGTCTTCCCAGTTTTTCATGAACAGGCCAATGACTTCATAGCCCTGCTGTTTTAGCAACCAGGCCGCGACTGACGAGTCGACGCCACCTGACATGCCCAGGACGACGCGTGCTTTACCCATGCGGAACGAGCTGAATGCTCGGGTGGCTGTAAATCAATGACAGCGGGAAGCGTTGCCCTGCCAAATAATCTTCGACACATTTCAATACCAGCGGGCTGCGATGCCTGTCCTGCGTCGCTTCAATTTCCGCATGCGACATCCACATGGTGCGCAAAATGCCATCGTCTAACGGGCGTTGGTGCGAGACGCCAAGTTCGCCCGCAAATGCAAAACGCAGGTAGGTGACATCAAGATTGCTGTGGCTTGACTGATAGCGCGACAGGTAAACGCCCACCAGCGCCTCGGGGTGGAATTCGTGAGCGGTCTCTTCCAGCGCCTCGCGCGCCGCGGCCGCCACCAGAGACTCGCCCGGATCGAGATGACCGGCGGGCTGATTGAGCTTGATACCGTCCGGTGTTTGCTCTTCCACTAACAAAAATCGCTGATCGCGCTCGATGATCGCGGCTACCGTGACTGAAGGTTTCCAAATTGAAGACATGTCATCTTTCGAAGTGCCTTGATTTTACTGTTTGGCGAGATGAATTTACATTTTGCGGCAGGTGGTTTCGCGTCGTACCCCCGCCAATCGCTGCAAATAGGCCAATATATTGGTGCGTTGCGAAAAATCCCGATCAATAGTATCTTTGCCCCTTTTTTCAGCGAAGCATTTCGGGCCTGCCCGTTCGCCGGCAACGCCTCTCCTTAGCAAAGTCCTAACGTGCGGATGTCGCATCGGCGCCTGGTATTTTTTACAGGCATCTGACGTCATTCATTTTCAATGTGGAGATCAACATGAGAATCGGCATTCCAGCCGAGACCCGTCAGGGCGAAACGCGAGTTGCCGCAACGCCGGAGACGATCAAGAAGCTGATCGCTGCCGGTCACCAAGTCACTGTGCAGTCCGGCGCCGGTGTGGCCGCCAGCTTGCCAGACGATGCATTTGCAGCTGTTGGCGCCTCAATCGGCAGCGCTGCCGACGCCTTTGGATGCGAAGTCGTGCTTAAAGTTCGCGCGCCATCGGCAAATGAACGTGAACAAATGAAGACCGGTTCGGTTGTGATTGGCATGCTGAACCCGTTTGACGCCGAAGGCATTGCTGCAATGGCATCGGTGGGTTTATCTGCTTTCGCATTGGAGGCCGTGCCGCGTATCACCCGTGCGCAGTCCATGGACGTGCTGTCCTCGCAAGCCAATATCGCGGGTTACAAAGCGGTACTGATGACCGCGAACCTGTATCAGCGTTTCTTCCCGATGTTGATGACTGCAGCGGGCACGGTGAAAGCGGCGCGTGTGTTGATCATGGGTGTGGGCGTCGCCGGCTTGCAAGCTATTGCAACCGCCAAACGCCTCGGTGCCGTGATCGAAGCATCCGATGTGCGTCCGCCGGTGAAAGAGCAGGTCGAGTCTTTGGGTGCCAAATTCATCGACGTGCCCTACGAGACCGATGAAGAGCGCGAGATTGCCGAGGGCGTCGGTGGCTACGCGCGACCGATGCCGGAAGCCTGGATGAAGCGCCAAGCAGCGTTGGTGCATGAGCGCGCAAAGCTGGCCGACATCATCATCACGACTGCGCTGATTCCAGGTCGCAAAGCGCCGATGCTCATCGATGCAGACACAGTCAAAGCAATGAAGCCCGGGTCAGTCATTCTTGATATGGCGGTTGAGCAAGGCGGTAACTGTGAACTGTCTGAGCTCGGCAAGACGGTCATCAAGCACGGCGTTCACATCATCGGTGAAGCTAACCTCCCTGCGTTGTGCGCCGCTGATGCGTCTGCCCTGTACGCGCGTAACGTGCTTGATTTCCTCAAGCTGATTGTGGACAAGGACGCCAATCTGGTAATCGACCAAGCCGACGAGATTATTGCGGCGACCTTGGTGTGCCATGGTGGTGCTGTACTTCGCAAGCAATGATCGCGGCGAACCACGATGGAAAGGATCATGCTGCGCGCGAAAATCCATCGCGCTTCGGTAACACAATGTATTTTGGATTACGAGGGTTCGTGCGGCATTGATGAAGACTTGCTGGACGCTGCCGATATCCGAGAGTTTGAAAAGGTCGAGATCTACAACATCAGTAATGGTGAGCGTTTCTCGACGTATGCCATCAAGGGGCAACGCGGTAGTGGCGAGATCTCACTCAACGGCGCGGCAGCGCGTCTTGCGCAACAAGGTGATTTGCTGATCATTTGCACCTATGCGCCCTTGAGCGAGCCAATTGTCAAAACGTATCAGCCGAAAATTGTATTTGTTGATCGTGGTAACCGTATCTCCGGAATGAAAAAATAAAGTTATCTTCAGAGGACATCATGGAAGTCAGCTACACCATCACTAACCTCATTATTTTCGTGTTGGCGATTTATGTCGGCTATCACGTCGTTTGGACGGTGACGCCCGCATTGCACACACCACTGATGGCGGTGACCAATGCCGTATCAGCCATCATCATCGTGGGCGCCATGCTGGCAGCTGCGCTGACCACCGGCCCGATTGGACAGTTCATGGGTACGCTGGCCGTGGCATTGGCCGCGGTGAATGTGTTTGGCGGATTTCTAGTCACGCAGCGCATGCTGGAAATGTTCAAGAAAAAGCAGCCGAAGGCGCAGAACAAGGAAGGGGCGTAATCCCATGAGCATGAATCTGGTGACCCTGTTGTACTTGATCGCCTCGGTATGTTTCATACAGGCGCTGAAAGGCTTGTCTCACCCCGCGACTGCAAGGCGCGGTAATGCATTCGGTATGACCGGCATGGCGATTGCTGCCTTGACGACGGTTGCGCTGATCATGAAGTTGCAGGCTGAAGCCACCGAGCCAGGTAG
>CAZZMV010000008.1:0-5318 GCA_964655425.1 uncultured Bifidobacterium sp. | reverse complement strand
ATTACGTTTTCGGGTTCGGTGATTGCGTTCGGTAAGCTTGCCGGCACATTCAAATTCCGCTTGTTCCAGGGTGCACCGGTGGTATTTCCGGGCCAGCATATGGTCAACCTGTTGATGGCGGTCGTGATGGTTGGCGCAGGACTGGTATTTGTCGGCGCTGATGGTGCCGAGCCAGCATGGACACCTTTCCTGGTCATGACAGCGATTGCATTCGTGCTGGGTGTTCTGATCATTATCCCGATCGGCGGAGCAGATATGCCTGTGGTGGTATCGATGTTGAACAGTTATTCTGGTTGGGCTGCGGCCGGCATCGGATTTTCACTCAACAACTCGATGCTGATCATTGCAGGCTCGCTGGTGGGTTCTTCCGGTGCGATTCTGTCGTACATCATGTGCAAGGCCATGAATCGCTCTTTCTTCAGCGTGATCCTTGGCGGCTTTGGTGGTGAGGCTTCAGCGGTCGGTGCTGGTGGTCAAAAACAGCGTAATGTGAAAGCCGGCTCAGCTGACGATGCAGCATTTGTAATGACCCACGCAGAGACCGTCATCATCGTGCCGGGCTATGGCCTTGCCGTAGCACGCGCTCAGCACGCGCTGAAAGAGTTGACCGATCAGCTGACTGAGAAGGGTGTGACCGTGAAATATGCGATTCACCCGGTGGCCGGTCGCATGCCAGGCCATATGAACGTCTTGTTGGCAGAGGCAGAGGTGCCTTACGATCAAGTATTCGAGATGGAAGATATCAACAGCGAGTTTGGTCAGGCCGACGTAGTGCTCGTTCTAGGTGCCAATGATGTGGTCAACCCTGCTGCTAAAGACCCGAACTCACCGATCGCAGGTATGCCGATTCTCGAGGCGTACAAGTCAAAGACCATTATCGTGAACAAGCGCTCGATGGCGTCAGGCTATGCTGGTCTCGATAATGAGCTGTTCTATCTCGACAAGACCATGATGGTTTTTGGTGACGCGAAGAAGGTAATCGAAGATATGGTCAAGGCCATCTAAAAGCCTCCAACAAAATGTCGCTGGCGTTAACGCCAACCGTACATCATCTGTTCTGCCAGCGAGCGTTTTGCTGGTGGGATGCAATCCAACAAGCCCAAAGACAAACCCAGTAAACGCTGAGACGCTGACTGGTCTTTATCACTTGCAAACACTCGGGCCATTAAATCTGTGACTTGCACTGTGGTGGAACGATCGCGCTGACGCTGACGTTCGAATAAGGACAGCGCACCGACGGATTGATCGCGTTCCAGTATGCGTGCCAGCACCGCTGCATCGCGCAGGCCGAGGTTCAAACCCTGACCCGCTACGGGATGCAAAGTTTGTGCGGCGTTACCGATCGCAACCACTCGGTTTTGTGTCTGAGGCAGGGCGTTGAGCCCCAATGGGTAATGATGGCGTGATCCGATTCGGGTGAACGCACCTACGCGCTGACCGAATGCACGCTGCAGTTCGGCGAGGAAATTTTTTTCATCGAGCGCCATCAGTTGCGCTGCCGTGTCAGGCGCAACGCACCACACCATGGCATAGCCATCCGCTTGCGGCAGCAGCGCGAGTGGCCCTTCTGCAGTAAAGCGCTCAAATGCCCGGCCTGCCGGTGCTGATACAGCGTGAACAGTCGCAGTGATTGCGACCTGTTCGTAATCGCGATGCTGTTTTTTTGGCGTTTGCTCGCTAAATACGCCACCCTCGGCCTGCACCACCACCGATGCGTTCAGTACACGACCATCCGCCAAATGCAAAGTGAGATGATCATCTTGCTCGGTTACTTGCTGCACGCTTAGCGATCGCCATCGACGCACGTCTGACGGCATGCATGCATCAATCGCTTGTACCAGATCACCATAGCGGCACACATAGCCTAATGCCGGTAGCGCGTAGTCGCGACTATCGATCAGCGTCCGGCCAAAGCTGCCACGACGCGACACATGAATTTGCGTAATAGGCGTCGCGTCGGATGGCCACGCTGACATCGTTGAAAGCAACTGATGGCTACCCTGCGACAGTGCAATCGAGCGCGGATCAGTACTTGCAGCTTCTAATGACTTGCCATCGACCACCACCAGTTTGTCGGGATGAATTCCGCGCGCCACCAGAAAGGCAGCGAGCGACAGGCCGATCGGCCCACCACCGACGATCGCGATATCCACCTGTGTGTGCATGCTCAGCCGCGCATCAGCGCTTCGATATCGGTAATGGTCTTGGGTGCTTTGTGTGTCAAGAGGTGGCACCCGTCCGCGGTGATTAGTGCATCATCTTCAATACGTATGCCGATATGCCAGAACGCCTCGGGCACGCCCTCAGCAGGGCGCACATAGATGCCAGGCTCGATCGTCAGCACCATACCCGGCACTAAAGTACGTGAAGGTTTTTCTGTAGCGGATACCGCGGGGTCGCGGTAATCGCCCACATCATGCACATCCATACCCAGCCAGTGACCGGTGCGGTGCATGTAAAACTGTCGGTAGTGTTCGTTGGCGATCACATCATCAAGGGCGCCGACTTTATCTTTGTTGAGCAGGCCAGTATCCAGCATGCCCTGTGCCAGCACGCGCACCGCTGCTTCATGCCCATCGATGAAACGCTTGCCCGGACCGGTCGCCAGTATGGCTTGATGCTGAGCTTCCAGTACGATTTCATACAAAGCTTTTTGTGCGCCGCTGAATTTTCCATTGACCGGAAAAGTGCGGGTGATATCCGACGCATAGCTATCCAGTTCGCAGCCTGCATCAATCAATACCAAGTCACCATCACGCAACTCGGCGTCGCCGGCACGGTAGTGAAGTACACATGCGTTCGCACCGGTCGCCACGATTGAGCCGTATGCAGGAAACTGTGAACCATTTCGACGAAACTCGTGCAGTAATTCAGCTTCCAAATGGTACTCACGCAACCCCGGCTTGGCACAGCGCATGGCACGCCCGTGCGCTTGAGCAGCGATATCCGCAGCGCGCTGCATGGTTGCAATCTCTGTTTCGTCTTTGACCAAGCGCATTTCATTCAAGATCGCTCGAATATCAAAGGCGGCGTTTGGCGCACTAACACCAGCACGTACTTGCGCGCGGACGGCATTCAGCCAGCGCTGAATTTTTTCATCGAGCTCTGCCTGGCTACCAAGCGCATAAAACAGTGCGGGCGCATTCGCCATCAGCTTGGGTAGTTCGGCATCGATACTATCGATGCTCAGGCAGATATCGAATCCGAATGCTGCCTTTGCACCCGCTGGTCCATAGCGGTAGCCATCCCAGATCTCGCGCTCTTCATTTTTATCGCGACAGAACAGGATAGATTGATCCTGATCCCCCGCAATCAGGACCAGCATCGCCTCGGGCTCAGGGAAGCCGGTCAGATAGTAGAAATAGCTATCGTGCCGATACGGGTAATCTGCATCGGCATTGCGCATTACTTCGGGCGCGGTCGGGATGATTGCCACGCCACCACCTTGCTCGTGCATTTTTTCTATCACCTTGGCGCGTCGGCGTGTAAAGCTTGTGATGTTCATGATCGCGCTTTCAACGGAGCATTCAATTGTTCTAATCGTTCTATCGTGCCGACATCGGTCCAGTCGCCACGATAAACCTCACCGCCGATTTTGCCTTGATCAGCAAATTCGCGCAGGATAGGCGCAAGTTTTGCAGTTTCACCTGCGGTGATATTGTCGAATAACTCGGGACGATAAACCCCAATACCCGAGAATGTGTAGCGTGGCTCGCCATCATTCGTCAGTGAAAAATTCGCTAGTGCAAAGTCTCCCTTCAGATGGTGAGCTGGATTTTTCACCAGGTATAACCAGGCTAAATCGCGTTCATGCGGCGCATAAGGTTTACCCCAAGGGTCACGCTCTTCGAGCACATCTTTAACTTGGTTGAAATCGAAGTGCGGGCAGTAAACATCACCGGCGACTGCAACAAATGGATCATCTCCAAGTAAATGGCGCGCTTTGGCAATGCCACCGGCAGTTTCGAGCGCGATGCCTTCCGGTGAGTAGCTGATGCGTACACCATATCGACTTCCATCCCCCAGCGCATCTTCAATCATGTGTCCGAGATGCGCATGATTGATGACGATATCGACGATACCGGCCCGAGCCAGATTCAAAAGATGCCACACGATCAGCGGGCGGCCGCGTACCGTCAGTAGAGGTTTGGGGCAGGTGTCGGTCAGTGGGCGCATTCGTTCGCCACGACCGGCAGCAAAAATCATTGCCTTCATGTCAGAAGGTGAAACCGATGCCGGTCTGTTTCTCGTCCAGCGTGTCGAGCAACTTCACCAAAGGCGAAAATTCCTTGTAGCGATATGCGGTTTTACGAACATATTGCATCACCAGCGGCATGTCGTTGAGGTAGCCGTCCTTACCATCGCGGTGATACAGTCGCGCAAAAATACCGAGCACTTTCAGGTGACGTTGCAGACCCATGAACTCGAAGTCTCGGTAGAAACTGTCAATATCATTGGCCACCGGCAGCCCAGCACGGCGGGCGAGTTCCCAGTAGCGAACCACCCAGTCCAGTACCATTTCTTCATCCCACTCGATGTAAGCGTCGCGCAGCAGTGAGACCAAGTCGTAAGTGATTGGGCCATACACTGCATCCTGAAAATCAAGTACGCCGGGGTTCTGCTCGGGTATCACCATCAGGTTGCGCGAGTGGTAGTCGCGATGCACATACACCTGCGCTTGCGCCAGGTTATTCGCTAGCAGCACCTCGAACACTTGATTCAAATCTGCGCCTTGTTTGTCGGTAAGTTCAGCACGCCGATGTTTGCTCAAATACCAGTCCGGGAAAAGCATTAGCTCACGCAGAAGTAATGATCGGTCGTACTCGGGGAGTTGACCGGGTTGGCTATGTACCTGAAGCTGCACCAATGCCTCAATCGCATCCATGTACAGCTTGTGCGCAGTGTCAGCATTCAACTGCTGCAAGTAGGTGGTGCCGCCTAGATCGCTCAATAACAAAAAACCGCGCTCCAGGTCGCTCGCGAGAATTTCCGGCACCGTGATGCCACTCGCCGAAAATAAATGCGCCACCTGGACAAAGGGGCGAACGTTCTCTTGCGGTGGCGGCGCGTCCATCACGATCAGGGTGCCAGCAGGGCTGGCGTCGACTCGGAAATAGCGCCTGAAACTAGCGTCTGAAGAGGCTGGGCGCAGGCTTTCAGGCCGCGTCACAGGTGCTTCAAGTTTGGCAAGCCAGTCGCTCAATTGGGACAGGCGGAGATCATTATTTGCTGGCGAGTTCATGAGGGAGGCATGGGGAAAACCGCTCGCATAAGGCGCTCGGGTTGGCAGCGAGTTCCCCTATAATAATGGATTCGCC
>CAZZMV010000007.1:12634-25622 GCA_964655425.1 uncultured Bifidobacterium sp. | reverse complement strand
GCAACCACAATATCAAAACCGTCTTGGCGCACGAAACCATTCGCCGTGCCACCAATACCGACGATGATGTCACGCAGCGCACGATCATTCATGTCGACCACGCGTTTCCAGGTAATGCGGCGTGGATCAATGTCCAGTGTGTTGCCATGATTGATGTGATTGTCAATCATTGCGGCCAGCAAGTTGTTAGCCAGCGCGATCGCAGAAAAATCGCCGGTGAAATGCAGGTTGATATCTTCCATCGGTACGATTTGCGCGTGACCACCGCCCGCAGCACCACCTTTGACACCGAATACCGGGCCGAGCGAGGGTTCGCGCAAGCAGATCACTGCTTTTTTGCCGATGCGATTCAACGCGTCACCTAATCCGACGGTGGTGGTGGTTTTGCCTTCGCCTGCAGGGGTCGGGCTAATCGCCGTGACCAGTACTAATTTGCCGTCAGGACGATTTTTCAGCGTGTTGAGATAACTCAGCGACACCTTGCCTTTGTAGTGGCCGTAGGGTTCGATCGCATCCTCAGGAATACCAAGTCCGGCGGCGACATCGATCACCTTGTTCATTTTTGCCTTTTGAGCAATTTCGATATCGCTTTCCATATGTCTCCAATAATGTTTTGTCTGTGGGGGCTTGATTTTAAAGCCAGTTGCAAAGACGCGCGAAGCGGTTTTTTCCATCAGCTTATTGTCATTACGATCACCTGACTGAGCTGCATGGGTAGGTCTGATAAACTTCGCGTCGATTTGCAGCTTTGCAAACACGCAATTTCATAATTACTTTGTTAACAGGATAGTCATGCCAGGTTTGCTACCCCACGTCGATCCGGATGGTTTGCTCGAGTTTTCGGTGGTCTACACCGACCGCTCGCTGAATCACATGTCGAAATCTTTCATGGGGGTGATCAACGACATCTCCAGTATTTTGAAAGAGGTATATCACGCTAAATCGGCGGTGGTGGTGCCGGGCAGTGGCACCTATGGCATGGAGGCCGTGGCGCGTCAGTTTGCAACCGGACGCGAATGTCTGGTGATTCGAAATGGCTGGTTCAGCTATCGCTGGACACAAATTTTCGAGATGGGCCACATCTCCGACAAATTGCACGTGATTACTTCCTCACCAGTGGTTGAAGGTTTCGAGCAGCAGTACTCGCCGCCAGCGATTGATGACGTGGTGGCATGGATCAAGCAGCACAAGCCAGCAGTTGTATTTGCCCCCCATGTGGAGACATCAGCCGGGCTGATATTGCCACCAGATTATTTGCGAGCGGTCGGTGAGGCGGTGCAGTCGGTAGACGGCTTATTCGTCCTCGACTGTATTGCCTCAGGTGCGATGTGGGTCGATATGGTTGAGTCCAAAGTTGATGTGCTGGTGAGTGCACCGCAAAAAGGTTGGAGCAGCTCGCCATGTTGTGCTTTGATTGCTATGTCCGAGCGTGCACGTGAACGTATTGAGTCCACTACCAGCACCAGCTATTCGTGCGATTTGAAAAAGTGGTTGCAGGTCGTCGAGACCTATGAAAAAGGTGCTCACATTTATCACACCACCATGCCCACCGACTCACTGCGCGTGTTGCGCGACGTGATGCGCGAAACGCAAGCACTTGGGTTTGACGAATTGAAAGCCAGGCAGGTGGAGCTCGGCACCAAAGTACGACAGATGCTTGAAGCGCGCGGTTTTCACAGTGTCGCTGCGCCGGGCTTTCAGGCACCGTGTGTGGTGGTGAGCTATACGCAAGACCCGGATATACAAAACGGTAAAAAATTCATCGCACTTGGTATGCAAACCGCCGCTGGTGTGCCGCTACAGGTCGGTGAGCGGCCGGATTTTCGGACCTTCCGTATTGGCTTGTTCGGCTTGGAAAAGCTTACTCATGTCGACCGCACAGTGGGCCATCTCGCCGAGGCCTTGGACAAGCTGAAATAACGCTAAACGCTGACCTTGAACGGCGAGAAGTTCGTACCGACATCGTAGTAGTCTTCGGCTTCTTTTTTCTTCAGCCAGGCGACCACGCGGTAGGTGACCGGCGTCATCACGACTTCCCAGCCGGTCTTCAGAAAATACTGCGCAATTGCGACCGCGATCACCTGTTCGGTGGGCCAGATGCCGTAAAAAGCAGTCATGTAAAAAATGCCGGAATCAATCAGCTCACCCACGGCGGTTGAGCCTATGGTGCGCATCCATAAATGGCGTCCGGCGGTCATGATCTTCATCTTGGCCATGACGTAGGCGTTTGCCAAACTGCCAGCCCAGAATGCCAGAATCGATGCCACCACGATGCGCCAGGTATTGCCAAACACAGTCTCGAGGCCCTGTTGGTAGGCGGTCATGTAGTCGCCGGGTGCGGGCGGCAGATTAATCACCACCAGCGACATCACTGCTGCAAACAGTAGCGCGGCGAATCCCGCCCACACTGCGCGCCGGTCATGCGCGTAGCCGTACACTTCGGTCAGGATGTCACCGAATAAATAAGAGATAGGGAAAAACAGAATGCCGGCGCCAAAGGTGAGTTCGCCAAACACAGGCACATTGAGTACGGCTGCCTTGCCAGCGCCGATCAGATTGGAACAAAGCAGCGCGACGACAAAGGCCGCCAGCAGTAAATCGTAGTAGCGGTAGCGGCGGGGCGCGCTCATATCAGCGCTTGAAGCTGCAGCTACCTTTTTCGCTGAACAACCTCGGCCGGTAATAAGAGTATTTTTTCTTGTCGGCCATATTCAACTCTTCTTGCGTAAGATAACGCCCCTTGTTGGTCACGTACTCATTGGCCATCAGGAAATTGCCGCTATCGAATTCGATTTTGTAGAAATACTGCTCGATGAAGCGGGAATCAATGCGGGTTTGATCTTCGTGTGCGATCAGGACATTGTCCTCCCACTTGTCGACAACGACCGCGACTCTCGGGTTACGTTCATCGATTTTTCGGTAGATGCTTTTTGACTTTTCATCAACCGAGAACACAAAGCTGCAGACGGATGGATCTTCTTTGCAAATCCATTTGTTGCCACGCATTGCCGTGGTGGTGCACTGATAGGTTGCCGCCTGCGCCGTCAGGCACAGGGTCAGCGACATCCATGTGAAGCACGACGTCAGTAAGCGGTAGGTAGTAATCTGCATGACTAAAAACGAGATCGGTATTCCGTTCAGGCGTCGCCGAGTATACGGCAGCCTTCAAGAAAATACCGCAGTTCACGCAGTGATTTCAGGCCCTTGATCTTGGTTGGCAGCAGGTTCCACTAAGCCATTCTCGCTGGCGATCAGCTGCCCGTGCAAGGTTGCGCCCGGCTCTACATTGATCGATTTGTGCGCAATATTGCCGCGCACCTCAGAGCCTTCCAATAACTCGATGCTCTCGCTGGCGGAAATGTTGCCAAAGACCTTACCGGCTACGCTGACGTTTTGAGCGCGAATATCGCCATGCACCTCGCCCTTGGGTCCGATCACGATCCAGCGCCCATTACCATCCGGCTGGTCGAGGTTGCCTTCTATTTTGCCGTCGATCCGCACGCTTTCCTCAATTCGTACCGTGCCCTCAATGCGCGTGGCCACGCCGAACACCGAGCCCATGCCCTGCAAGCCCTTCAGGTGGGTGCCGGATTTCATTTATGAAAACAAAAAATGATCTGCATGAGCGCAGACTAACAGTGCGTCAGGCGGATGGCAACCAAACTCGGGTAAGCCCATCCCCAGACTCGAGAAATACTTTTATCACCGCTAAACCATCGTCAAAATTGCGACTGTGAGTGAGCGTTTGTTTCGGGGCCGTTGATGCGCAATCTGCGTACGATCGATATTGTTTGTCAGGTGCTGGATAACTACGGCGACGTTGGCGTTTGTTGGCGCTTGGCTCGCGTACTGGCCTTGGATGGGCTGGATGTGACGCTGTGGGTTGACGATTTGGCGCGATTGCAGCGTTTGCGACCATCAGTCGACATCCTTCGTGACCAACAATCGCTCGATGGCTTCACGCTGCGTTACTGGTCGGCTCAGGTCGCGCCCGACCCGGCGGCAGATTTAGTGATCGGTGCCTTCGGCTGTCGCTTGCCCGAGGCAACGCTGCAGCGTATGGCGACCAGAACCCCGGCGCCTGTGTGGATTAACCTCGAATACTTATCCGCTGAGGATTGGGTTGAGCATAGCCACCTTATGCCGTCACCGCATCCGCGATTGCCATTGGTCGAGTATTTTTTCTTCCCTGGCTTCACGCCACAAACCGGTGGTTTGCTAAGCGAACCTGATCTGCTATCTCAACGCGCATCATTTGATGCGTCCGAGCGCGCGCTGTTTTTATCCAATCTTGGCGTAAGCGTGCCGTTCAACAGCCTATTGGTATCGCTGTTCTGTTATCCATCTGCACCGATTGAGTCGCTGCTCAACATGATGCAAAGCGGCCCGCCCATCATTTGCCTGATACCTGAGGGCGTAACGCCGCTGGCGCCCGGTGCGGGCGAAAAAATCACGCGCGGTGCGCTCACTTTGCAGGGCATCCCGTTTTTGTCGCCAGACGATTACGATCGCCTTCTGTGGAGCTGTGACCTGAATTTCGTGCGTGGAGAAGACAGTGCATCACGTGCGCAATGGGCTGCACAACCGATGGTATGGCAACTCTATCCGCAACACCAACAAGTACATTTGCACAAATTAGAAGCCTTCATGACGCGCTACTGTGCCGGGTTAGATGAGCCGGGTCACACCACTTGGTGTGAATTTTCACGTTGGTGGAACGCTGAGCCAAACTATCCGCCCGATTGGCGAGCCTTAATGCGTGCCTTACCCGTATTGAAATTGCATGCAAATCGTTGGCAGCAGCGCCTTGCTGTAAACCGAGCGCTTGGCCGCGCCTTGGTCGAGTTCGCGAGGGAAATCGGTTAAAATTCGCGATTGCTTTTTGCAGGCGTCAGGCATCACCAATGTACGAAGTCGGATGCCATAACGACTTTCACACTACGCTCATTTGAACTAATCATTATTATGAAAACCGCACAAGAACTCCGCGTTGGCAACGTATTCATGCTGAACGGCCAACCACAAGTCGTCGTTAAATCCGAGTTTTCAAAGTCGGGTCGCAACGCTTCTGTAGTCAAGATGAAAATGAAGAACCTGCTGACCGAGGCAGCGCAGGAGGCGGTTTACCGCTCGGATGAAAAATTCGACGTGGTGGTACTGGATAGAAAAGAAGTCACCTATTCCTACTTCGCTGACCCGCTGTACGTGTTCATGGATAGTGAATACAACCAGTACGAGGTCGAGTCCGACAACATGGGCGAGGCGATCAGTTACCTTGAAGATGGCATGGCATGCGAGGCAGTTTTCTATGACGGCAAAGCGATTTCGGTCGAGTTGCCCACCACCGTGGTTCGTGAGGTCACGTATACCGAGCCGGCAGTCAAAGGCGACACCTCAGGCAAGGTGCTGAAGCCCGCAAAAATTGCGACAGGGTTCGAGGTGGCAGTACCGCTGTTCGTCGATCAAGGTGACAAAATCGAGATAGATACTCGGACGGGTGAATACAAGCGTCGCGTATGAGTTGATTTGAACTTGCCAGCATTGGCCTCGGCAAGTTCAATCGACGCGTTGTTAAAAAAACCGCAGCTTGGTCTGCGGTTTTTTTATTCAAGTCATGAATTGCTTGCTGCGGAATTTGCATACAAAGTCGAGCCGGGTTTCACCCGCTGATCCCGGGGTGACTTCTTGAAACATGAGTTGCGCCAGCGGCAGCTCGGGTTCTTCATGCACGGGTAAGCCGACCGGCTCGATGTTGCGGTAGTACGTATTGCCGGTGTAGGCAATCATGCGTTTGCCACAATCAAAATAATTCAGATAGGTCGACGACTGATAGGCAGTTTGATCGGGGCCGTACTGCGGCGCAGACCACGATGTGCGCAGCACGGCGCGCAGATAGTCATCGGTACGAACGATACTGCTCGCGTCGACATACCAGTTGATCACCTGGCCACGGTTGCCTGATTGCGAAATAAGTTGCCAATCTGGCGTTTGCGCCGCAGCTGGCAGTGCCAACGAAAGCAATACGCAGGTAAAGAGTCGCCTCATACGATCCCCGTCTGTAGTACAAGTAGCACGCTCGATGGTACCGGAATCGATTTGTATGCGTTGAACGATCGAAAATTCGGCACTGGCCGAAATGACAAGTCTCGCGTGAGTACGGTTATTATGTCGCCACATTTCGTGGGGCGTGAGCCCGCATCATCAGGAGAAGCAATGCAGGACGCGGCCCTCGGCGACGCGTTAGACGCGCCGAACGAACCTCAACTAGGCCCTTGGGGCGTGCGCATTCATGCGTTAACCAAGGGTTTCGCGATTGCCGGTGGCGTTGGTTTCATCGTGCTGGTGCTCATGTCATTGGTCTCTATCGTCGGCCGCAAGCTCGCCTCAACGCCGATCACCGGCGACATTGAGTTGATGCAAATGGCGGGCGCAGTTGCCGCGGCCGCGATGCTGCCGTTTTGCGAAATGGAGCGTCACCACTTGCGCGTGGATTTTTTCACGACACGCCTGTCGCAAAGTGCCAAGCACCGACTCGATGCCATCTCTCACCTGTTATTGGCGTTGGTCGCCTTGTTGGTGGCATGGCGCACCGGTGTCGGTGCGGCTTCGCTGCGGGAGGCCGGGGAGGCATCCATGATGCTGCTATGGCCGGTCTGGACCGTGGTGGCTGCCTTGGTGCCGAGTTTTTTGCTTCTTTCGCTGGCTGGTTTTTATAACGCAATAGCGTACTGGCGAGCTTCCGGGAGCAAAGCATGAGTGGCATGAGCGGTATGACGATCGGCCTGATCATGTTCGCCGTGTTGCTGGTATTGCTGGCGCTGCGGGTACATATTGGTATCGCCATGTTCATCATTGGTGGTGCGGGTTTTCTGGTGATGAATGATTACCAGTCACTACCACTGCTGGCGACCCTGAAGAATGTCGCCTATGCGCGCTTCTCCAACTACGATTTGGCAGTGATCCCTTTGTTTATGTTGATGGGTCAGTTCGCCACGCATGGTGGACTTTCACGTGCGCTATTCAATTGTGTGAACAGCTTTGTTGGCCATTGGCGTGGTGGTGTTGCGATGGCATCGGTCGGTGCCTGTGCCGCATTCGGCGCGATCTGTGGTTCTTCGCTCGCCACTGCGGCGACCATGGGGCAAGTCGCTTTACCTGAGCTACGTCGCTATAACTATGCAGGCTCATTAGCGACCGGCGCGCTTGCTGCTGGTGGTACGTTGGGCATCATGATCCCGCCGTCGGTGCCGTTGGTGATTTATGCGGTGCTGACGCAAGAGTCGATTGGCAAGTTGTTCATGGCTGCAGTGATTCCCGGTTTGATCGCGATGCTGGGTTACATGATTGTGATCCGCATCGTGGTAACCCTGAAACCTGAAGCGGGTCCTGCCGGAGAGCGCGTGCCATTGGCGCTCGCGTTGCGTACCTTGGCGGGTGTACTGCCTATCTTGTTGGTGTTTTTGGTGGTGATCGTCGGTATTTACGGCGGGTGGGCTAATCCGACTGAAGCTGCGTCGATTGGTGCTGCCGCGTGCGGCATCATCGCGGTACTCAACGGCATGCGTGTTGAAGGTATTCTGAAAAGCATACTCGGCACAGCACAAGCCACTGCAATGATATTTCTCGTGCTACTCGGTGCCGACATGCTGAACTCCGGGTTGGCGCTGACACAGATGCCCGCTGAGCTGGCGAGTTGGGTTCAAAGCAGCGGTTTGCCACCGTTATCGGTCATCTTTGCGATTCTGCTGATTTACATACTGCTCGGTTGTGTGATGGATTCGCTCGCCATGATCTTGCTAACCATCCCGATTTTTTATCCGATTGTGATGGGTCTCGAGTTTGCCGGTATGGCGCCCGCTGATAAATCAATCTGGTTTGGTATCTTGGCGCTGATGGTGGTCGAGATTGGTTTGGTGCATCCGCCGGTTGGTATGAACATCTACATCATCAATCGCATCGCCAAAGATGTACCGGTGATGGAGACCTTCAAGGGCGTACTACCATTTCTCGCATCGGATTTAGTGCGTATTTTGCTGCTGGTATTTTTCCCGGTGCTTTCGCTTTATCTGGTTCATACTTTCGGCAATTAAAAAACAAACCCCACAGGAGGACCCCATGGTAGCGCGCCAATTTCGGTATCTGTGTCGGTATCTGTGTTTGCTGATGCTGGCATGCCTCGCCAGCAGTGTCTCGGCGCAGACCGTCACGCTCAAGGTTCATCATTTCCTGCCGCCGGCGTCTACTACGCATGCGCGCTTCATCGTGCCGTGGTGCGACAAGATTGCCAAGGAGTCTGGCGGCAAGTTGAAATGTCAGATCTATCCCTCGATGCAGCTCGGTGGCACGCCGCAGCAACTGTACGATCAAGCCAAAGACGGTGTGGCGGACATTATTTGGACCGTACCAGGGTATCAAGCCGGCCGCTTCCCGGTATCAGAGGTATTCGAATTGCCATTCATGGTGAATGACTCGGAGCGCGCCAGTCGTGGCTTGTGGCACTACGCCATGAAGAATGCCACTGCCGAGTTCAAAGGCGTGAAACCCTTGCTGTTTCATGTGCACGACGGCGCATTGCTCAACACCACCAAGCGTCAGGTCAAAGTACTGGAAGACTTGAAGGGCATGAAAGTACGTGCGCCGACGCGTTTAGGGACCAAGATGGTGGCCGCATTGGGCGCCACACCGGTGCCTATGCCGCTACCGCAGGCTGCTGAGGCACTGTCAAAAGGCGTCATCGATGGCGCCTTGATTCCTTGGGAGGTGGTGCCATCAATGAAATTTGAAGAGATCACCAAATTTCACACTGAATCGCCCGCGGGTTCGCCGCAGATGCTGAACGCCGTGTTTGTTTTTGCAATGAATCAGGCGAAATACGACAGCCTCACGCCCGAGTTGAAGAAAGTAATCGACAACAACAGCGGCGCCGACGCATCGGCATGGGTGGGTAAATTGTTCGCAGAGGATGCCGCACCCGGTCGTAAAAGTGCAGAACAACGCAAGAACAATATCTATGTGCTGCCTGACGCTGAATTCAAGCGCTGGGTCGCGGCCACCAGCCTGATCGACGATGAGTGGGTCAAAGATATGAATGCTCGGGGCTTTGACGGCAAGCGTTTGCTGGAGGAGGCGCGCGCTGCCTGTAAGTAAATTATTACTATGACAACGTACTGATTGGGCGTTTGGGTCAGACCGAGATATCAAGCCGGGGCGGGCTGTGGCCGTGTCGCCCGCCAGACTAAGCTGGCTAATGCATTGTATTAAAAGCGTTTTTTAATGACCTAATGGTTATTAGGTGTCGCTCCGCGCGATGTTTGGAAAAAAAAGATCTTTATTACGGGCAAATTTTCTTGAACCCCTTGAAAATGTTGTTGCGATGACATATAAATTAGCATTACAGTAATTGCACTTGGGCAATGGTTCGAGAAGTTAAACCAGCGGCCATTGACTCGAAAAAAATTCCTAGGGGAGAGAGACGAGATGGACAAGCACCCTCTGGTATCGCAAGAAGGCTACGATCCGAATCGTTTGCTCGATGCATTGATCCAGAAGCTCGGTTTGAAGAACGACGCGGCTTTGTCGCGCGCACTTGAAGTCCGGCCACCTGTGATCAGCAAAATCCGCCACCGCACCTTGCCGGTCGGCGCATCCCTGTTGATTCGTATGCATGAAGTCACTGATCTGAGCATTCGCGAGTTGCGCGAGCTGATGGGCGACCGCCGTAAACGCATGCGTATCAGTGAAGTCGATGGGAAGCCACGAAAGTCAGACGACGACGATATCTGAGCTGACGAGCAAGGTGGCTTGTCTAGCCTCTGACATTCGCGCCGATCACCGTCAGCAAAATTGCGCCGACCACGACCGTGGTCAGGCGCTTACGCAGAGGTAGCATCCAATCTGGCATGCCATAGATGGGATAAAGTTGTTTGTCGACTTGTAGCGCGGCGATGAACCCCGCCATCATGACCGCAAATCCAAAACCACTGAAGAGCGTTGCGCTCCAGGCGATTAGCGAGGGCGTGACACCCCACATCAGTGCCTTGCGTGAAACGTCTTCCGGCAGGTCGTGAGACAGCAACGCTACGCCCCAGTGCACGCCACCCAGGAAAGACAGAATCACCATCGCATAGGCAAGCTGCCCTTTCACAAAATCTGTTAACCAGGTGGGGTCGGCACTCCACACGCCGAGCATCATCAGCAGGAAAGGAAGCAGTCCGGCGTAGCCTAACTGGGTGATCAGACGTTTATTCAGTGACTCGAGCGGCATGGGCGAGCAGACTCATGAGATGCCTGCATTGTACGAGAATCATCGTGGCCATGAGGGTGGTCTCGCCAATTTGCCGCAGCGAAGATCGTTGAGGGCTTGCATTTTGCTCGTTGTGCTTCAGCGAATACGATTTGAATATCACGCCTTAAAGGATTCACTTTGCACATCACACCTTAAACGGTTTGATTTGAATATCACGCCTTAATCGGTTTGTTGAATAAAGTCGGCAACCACTCTCATCAGAAAATCAGGCTGGTCCCGGTGCGGTGAGTGTCCGCAATTTGGTAGCGACACCGCCGCTGCACTTGGTTGCAGCGCTTGAATGCGATGAATTTGCTGCAAGCTGCCATATTCATCCTGCTCGCCTTGTATGGCGAGCACGCGGCAGCGAATGTCGGGAATACTGGCCTCGATATTCCATGATGAGAACGCAGGCGATAGCCATGCATCATTCCACCCAAAAAAAGCAGAATCAACGTCATCATGATAGCGAGCCAAGCGCTCACGCAAATCGCCTTGTAGGTAGGCTTGGCGTGCGATTTTTATGCTGTCAATGCTGATTTGTTCGACGAACAGATGCGGCGCAACGACAATCACGCCACTCGGCACTAACGGAAATTTTGCGGCGAATAGCATGGCAATCGAGCCACCATCGCTATGCCCGAACAACCATGGGGTATCGATGCCTAGTGCCTCAAGCAGCATCGGCAGTACCTCGTGCGCTTGGCGATGCATGAAATCCGGTGCCCAATGTTCTTCTCTGGCACGGGGGGTGGACTTTCCATAGCCGGGGCGCGAGTAGATCAGTCCGCGCATGCCGAGCTGTGCGCACAGTTGTTGGGGAAAATCCTTCCACAGTGCTACCGAACCCAAACCTTCGTGCAGAAACACCATCACGGGTGCGTTGGTATCCACTTGATTCGTATTGACCCAGTGGTATTCGATATCGACGCGCCGCTCACGCCAATCGAGCGTGAGCTTAGCCATGTAGCTCGCGCAATTTGAAGCGCTGAATTTTGCCTGTGGCTGTTTTGGGTAGTTCGCGGATGAAATGAATTTCGCGTGGATACTTGAACGGTGCGAGTCGGTGCTTGACAAAAGCTTTCAGATCATCGGCGATCTGCGTGCTTGCAGTGTCGGGTTCGTGTAGTACGACATAAGCGACAGTCTTGGTGAGGCCATCCGCGTCAGTTTGTCCGACCACGCCGCACTCGAGGACGCGTTCGTCGGCCATCAGCGCAGATTCCACTTCAATCGGTGATACATACTGGCCACTGACCTTCAGCATGTCGTCGCTGCGGCCGGCATAGCTGTAGTAACCATCTGCATCGACGGTATATTTATCGCCGCTTTTAACCCAAGCTCCCTGAAATGTCGCTGAGCTTTTCTCTCGGCTATTCCAGTACAACAGCGCGGCACTCGGGCCATGAATATACAGATCACCGATATTACCGACTGCGACGGGTAGTCCACGCTCATCGCGCAATTCGACTTGATAGCCGGGGACTGGCGTGCCCGTCGTGCCGTAGCGAACTTCACCCAGTCGATTCGACAAAAAAATATGCAGCATCTCCGTCGAACCCAGCCCATCCAAAATATCGCAACCTACCTGCGCGCTGAATCGCTCACCCACTTCGCGCGGCAAGGCCTCACCAGCAGAAACACATAGTCGCAGCTTGAGCTGTTCTCGGGCGGGTAGGGCGGACGCTGCCAGCATCGCCACATACAGCGTAGGCACGCCATAGAACACCGTGGGTTGCTGCCGGATTAATCGATCGAATACGGCCTGTGGTGTCGGACGCTCTGCCATCAGCACCACCGTAGCGCCGACCGATAGCGGAAAGGTGAGTGCATTTCCCAAACCGTACGCGAAGAAAAGTTTTGCCGCTGAAAATACGACATCATGCTCGCTCAACCCCAGTACAGGTTTGCCGTAGAGCTCAGCGGTCCAATACAAATTAGCGTGCGAATGAACTGTGCCTTTGGGTTGACCCGTCGAGCCGCTGGAATAAAGCCAAAAGGCAAATTGATCAGCGTGCGTGTCCGCGGCCTGGGGTAGGGGCGCATGCTCAAGCAGATCAGCAAACCCAATATCGCCTTGGTGCTTGATCTCACCGGATACCACCACGTCGGGTGAACGACCACACTTCAACATGGCCTCGCTTACTGTACCGCGTAGCGCATCGGAGACGATCACCATCTTCGCATCGCTATGCTCAAGCATGAATGCGTAGTTATCGGCGGTTAGCAAGGTATTGACTGGTACCGGCACCACGCCCGCATACAGTGCGCCCAGAAACGCGACCGGCAGGTCGATGGTGTCGAGCATCATTAACAACACCCGCTGCTCGGCTTGTACGCCATGGCTCAGCAGACCGGCGGCGAAGCAGCGCACGCGCTGCGCCAGGTCGGCGTAGCTTAATTCTGCGCGATCATCCCGATAAGCCACCTTGTGACCGCGCGCTTCGTTCAGTGCGAGCACATGCTGAGCGAAATTGAATCGCTGCGGTAGCGACCCGGCTGGGTGCGGCATGGTGTTCTCCTCTTTTGGCAGTCTTTCGCGTTTGAGCGAGACGGCTCGTCACTTATAATGCATTCCGATTTCAGTGTAAGTGCACTATGTTGCTTGCGTCAAGAAAGCGTCCCTCACTGACCTATGGCCGATTATTCGACCGCTGATGCCTTAGAGCCAGGCCGCAATACTGCCGGCGGCCATGACAAAGA
>CAZZMV010000007.1:0-12534 GCA_964655425.1 uncultured Bifidobacterium sp. | reverse complement strand
CGACCGCTGATGCCTTAGAGCCAGGCCGCAATACTGCCGGCGGCCATGACAAAGACCCCTTTCTCAGTGCGCTGGGTGAACGGGTGCGGCTGCTGCGCGCGCGCCGGGGCCTGACCCGAAAAGCCTTGGCCAAGCTGGCCGATGTCTCTGAGCGCCACGTCGCAAACGTCGAGACCGGTGTTGGCAATGCATCGATACAATTCCTGCGGCAGTTGTGTGTGGTGCTGAACTGTTCGCTGGCTGAATTAACCGGTGACGAAGCTACCTCGTCACCCGATTGGCTGATGATTCGTGAAACTCTGCGTGGGCGCAGCGATGAAGAGTTGGCGCAGGCACGTGCAGCATTGGCGGTGCTATTCGATCAACCGACCAGTGAATCAACCCGGCGCCAGCGCATCGCCCTGATCGGCCTGCGTGGGGCGGGCAAGTCCAGTCTGGGCCGGGCGCTGGCGACGCAACTCGGCTCGCCATTCATTGAACTGTCCGGGCAAATCGAGACGCTGGCCGGCTGCGGTATTGATGAAATTCACGCGCTGTACGGGCAGACGGCTTACCGGCGTTATGAACTGCGCGCGCTGGAAGAGGTGATTCGTACCCATTCACGCGCCGTGATTGCGACGCCGGGCGGTATTGTTTCCGAGCCCGCTACCTTCAATTTATTGCTAACCCATTGCTATACCGTGTGGCTGCAGGCTACGCCCGAGGAACATATGAGTCGGGTGCTGGCGCAAGGTGATCAGCGCCCGATGGCGGGCAACCGCGAGGCAATGGCCGATCTGAAGCGCATCCTTGAGAGCCGCGCCCAGTTTTACTCGAAGGCGGATCAGACCATCGATACCAGCACCATGCCACCCGAGCAGGCATTGATTCAGCTCCGGCATTGCCTCGCATCCTGACTTGCCGTAAAGGCAAGTCATCCGAAGCCGCCAATTGACGCTAGCGGCCATAAGCAATATAGTGCGTATACGTTTCTCAAAAGCATGATATTGCATCTAGAGCGCCATGAGCGAACCCTTCGTCGTCGATTACCAAACTGCACCCGAGCGCTACCAGCATTGGACACTGGCGGTGGACGGTGCTCAAGCCACGCTGACCATGGCGGTGAATGAGGATGGCGGGCTGAGAGAGGGCTACAAGCTCAAGCTCAATTCCTACGATTTGGGTGTTGACATTGAACTGCATGACGCAATTCAACGTATCCGGTTCGAGCACCCGCAAGTACGGGTGGTGGTGATCGGCAGTGGTCTTGATCGCACCTTTTGCTCGGGGGCGAATATCTTCATGCTGGGTAAATCCAGCCACGCCTGGAAGGTCAACTTCTGCAAGTTCACTAATGAAACCCGCAACGGATTGGAAGATGCCAGCCGCTATAGCGGACTGAAGTTTCTGGCTGCGGTGAATGGTGCCTGCGCCGGTGGCGGCTATGAACTCGCCGCCGCATGCGATGAAATTTTGTTGGTGGATGACCGATCCTCTGCAGTCAGTTTGCCGGAAGTGCCTTTGCTTGGCGTATTGCCCGGCACCGGCGGCCTCACGCGACTGACCGACAAGCGCAAAGTCAGACACGACCACGCTGATATTTTTTGTACCACCTCGGAAGGCATTCGCGGCCAACGTGCCAAGGATTGGCGCTTGGTGGATGAGATCGCCAAACCAGCGCAATTCGCGCAGGCAGTTCAGGATCGCGCCAAGTACTTGGCAGCGCAAAGTGATCGCCCTTCTGATGCAAAAGGGGTGACATTGACCCCGCTGCAGCGCGATTTCAGTGCGGCAGGTGTGCGCTATCAGTATGTGGATGTGAAATTTGATCGTCAGGCGCGCACTGCCACCATCACAGTCCACGCGCCGAGCACAGCGCAAGCAAACGATATTGCGGGCATTGAGGCAGCGGGTGCGCAGTGGTGGCCGTTGCAGATGGCGCGCGAGTTGGATGACGCGATTTTGCATTTGCGAACTAATGAAATCGAGCTCGGCACCTGGTTACTTAAAACCGCCGGTGAGCGCGAGCATGTACTTGCATGCGATGCCAGTATGCAGGCGAATGCCACGCACTGGTTGGTGCGGGAAACATTGGGCTTGATGCGACGCACCTTCGCCCGGATTGATGTGTCGTCACGCAGCTTGTTCGCCCTGATTGATGAAGGCTCATGCTTTGCCGGTAGCCTGGCAGAGTTGGCATTCGCCGCAGACCGCAGCTACATGCTGATGCTGCCGGATACGCCACAGCAGGCACCGCTATTGACACTCTCTGACATGAATTTCGGTTCGCTACCTATGATCACCGGGCAGTCGCGGCTCGCGCGCCGTTTTTACGATGATGATACGACGCTGGGTGCGTTGAAGTTGAAAGTTGGGCAGCCACTGAATGCTGAGGTCGCGATGGATCTGGGATTGATCACTGCGAATCCGGATGATATCGATTGGGAAGATGAAATTCGTCTGGTGCTCGAAGAACGCGCCAGCATGTCACCTGATGCGCTGACCGGTATGGAAGCTAACCTGCGCTTCAACGGTCAAGAGAATATGTTCACGCGGGTATTTGGTCGTTTATCTGCATGGCAAAACTGGATATTCAATCGACCGAATGCGGTGGGTGAGTTGGGTGCGCTAAAAATTTACGGTACGGGTAGCAAGGCCAAGTTCGATTTCGATCGAATTTAAAACCTCCAACAAAATAATCATTACCTCCAGGAGATCGCGTGAGCGCCATCGATTACAACGAAAAAATTCCAAATAATGTCAACCTCTCGGAAGACCGTGCACTGCAACGCGCGCTCGAGCATTGGCAGCCAAATTACTTGCAGTGGTGGCAAGAGATGGGCCCGGACGGCTCACAAAATTTCGATGTTTACTTGCGTACTGCAATCAACACTACGCCCGAGGGTTGGGCGCAGTTTGGTCACGTGAAAATGCCTGATTACCGTTGGGGTATTTTTTTAAATGCGCCCGAGGCGGACCGCAAGGTGAATTTCGGCGAGCACAAGGGTGAGGCAGCATGGCAGGAAGTGCCCGGAGAACACCGTGCCAATTTGCGCCGAATTATTGTGACGCAGGGCGACACCGAGCCTGCATCAGTCGAGCAACAGCGTCACTTGGGTCTGACTTGTCCATCGCAATACGACTTGCGTAACCTGTTTCAAATCAACGTAGAAGAAGGCCGCCACCTGTGGGCCATGGTGTATTTGCTGCACAAGTACTTTGGTCGTGATGGTCGTGAGGAAGCCGAGGCGCTGCTGCATCGGAACTCCGGCTCGCAAGATAATCCGCGCATTCTGCAGGCATTCAATGAAGAGACGCCGGATTGGTTAGCGTTTTATATGTTTACGTATTTCACCGATCGTGATGGAAAATTTCAGCTGTGCGCGCTGGCTGAATCAGGCTTTGATCCCTTGTCTCGCACCTGCCGCTTCATGTTGACCGAAGAGGCGCATCACATGTTTGTGGGTGAGTCAGGTGTCTCGCGCACGATTCAACGCACCTGCGAAGTGATGAAGCAGCACAACATCGAAGACCCTGAACAACTGCGTCAGCTGGGTGTGATTGATTTGCCGACCTTGCAGCGCTATCTGAATTTTCACTTCAGTGTGACGATCGATTTGTTTGGCGCTGATCAGTCTTCCAATGCAGCGACTTTCTATGCAACCGGATTGAAAGGCCGCTTTGAAGAGACCAAGCGCGATGATGATCATCAACTCAAAGGCGATCACTACAAGATCCTGGAAGTGCAGGGCGATAAATTAGTCGAGCGCGAGGTGCCGATGCTAAACGCGCTAAATGAAGTATTACGCGACGATTACATCAAGGATTCAATCGCTGGCATTGGCCGCTGGAACAAGGTCATTGAAAAAGCCGGCTTGTCCTTCCGTCTGCAAGCACCGCACAAAGCCTTCAACCGTCACATTGGCACCTTTGCCGGATTGAGAGTCTCCCCGCAAGGCCAAGTGATCTCTGAAGCAGAGTGGCAGGCCAATGTGCGTCAGTGGTTGCCCAGCGAGGAAGACCGCGCTTATGTTGCATCATTGATGGGGCGCGTGGTTGAGCCGGGCAAGATGGCGAATTGGATCGCGCCGCCACCGATTGGTATCAATCGTCAGCCGATTAATTTCGACTACGTTCGTTTCAACTAATTGGCGAGCACGATGTCTGCAACGGATGCCGAGCTGATTCGTCAGCACCTGATAGATCCCGAGGTCTGCATCCGTTGCAATACCTGCGAGGACACTTGTCCGATCGATGCGATCTCGCATGATGATCGCAACTATGTGGTTGACCCCAGTATCTGCAATGGCTGTAATGCGTGTTTGCCGCCGTGTCCCACCGGGTCGATTGATAACTGGCGTACCGTGCCAAAGTCGGCGGCGTACAGTGTGCTCGAGCAATTCAGTTGGGATGAATTACCCGAGCAACAGACAGTGGATTCGGCCGACACAGTCGCTCACGCGCAGGCAGAGCCACCCACGCAACACAATGCCGCGCTATCCATCACGTCCATGGTCGCGCCGCAATCAGCAGTCCAGCCGAGCGTCAATCTTTACGATGTTAAACAACCCTTGCGCGCGACCGTCGCAGGTAATTTTCGTTTGACTGAAGCAGATGCGGAAAGCGACATTCGTCACATCGTGCTGGATTTTGGGCAGTCACATTTTCCGGTGCTCGAAGGTCAAAGCATAGGCATTATTCCGCCGGGCACCGACGATGCAGGTCGACCGCATTACTTGCGTCTTTACTCAGTCGCCAGCCCGCGTAATGGTGAGCGACCGGGCTACAACAATTTGTCGCTCACAGTAAAGCGAGTGCTGCTCGACCATAATGGTCTATCGGTGCGTGGTGTCGCATCGAATTATTTATGTGATCTGCAAAAGGGCGATACAGTTCAAGTGACCGGGCCCTACGGTGCGCACTATCTGATGCCGAATCACGCCGGTTCCAACATCATCATGATTTGCACTGGCACCGGCGCCGCGCCAATGCGTGCCATGACCGAGTACAGGCGGCGCTTGATGGCGCAAGGCACGCCAGTTGATGGCAAGCTGATGCTGTTCTTTGGTGCGCGACGATCGGGCGAGTTGCCTTACTTCGGACCCTTGCGCAAACTACCAGCGAGTTTCATCGATATCCATCTCGCTTTTTCGCGTGCAGAGGGCGAGCCTAAAACGTACGTACAAGACCAACTGAGATCCTCTGCAGTTGCGGTGGCAGATGCATTGCGTGCTGATACCTATATTTACATTTGTGGTGTGAAGGGTATGGAGGCTGGCGTGATGGATGCGTTACGCGACATTTGCGATGGTGCTGGTCTTGATTGGGCGGCAACTCATACGCGTATGTTGGGTGAAGGGCGCTTTCACGTCGAAACCTACTAACACTGCAGGCCACTGGCGTTGTTGGTGGCCACCAAAATGACCCGTTAGTTATTTGTTTTCCTGAAAAATGTTCAAGCAGATCAAGGCCTTGGATTCTTGGTGCGATGCATGATGACAGGTCGTTAAATCGTGGGCATGATGCGCCCGCTTCACCAAAAAAATCTGTCGCCGGAAGAGCGAGAGGAGACCTGAACCCGCCGCGTGCAAATGCGGCGGGTTTAATTTTTTGCGTAATCAATCGATAATTATTTCCAAATTTCAACGAAAATCTTCCACTAATTCACGCGGCTTATATCTGGCATCACCAATCGAAAGCGGACGGCGACCTGGCCCATTGCTATATTGCTCTCCGTCTCCTCCAGCCTTCCAAAAAGGATGGATTTAAACCCGACCAGCACTGCTGGTCGGGTTTTTTTTCGTTTGTGGGTCTTGCCTTCGGTGACCGCGCCCGGCCGTATACTCAGGCCTCGCGATGACAGGTGCGCAAATCGGAGGCGGGTATGTACCAAAACATTCTTGTTGCCTACAACGGCAGTCCCGAGAGTCAGGCGGCGCTGCGTGAGTGCGGTAGGCTTTCACTACCGGCATCCGCCTCAGTGCACCTGCTGGCCGTGGTCAGCCCCCCGCCTTATCTGTTGGTGGGTGAGTTTGCAGCAGCAGCCGTCATGAGCGTAGAGGAGGGCCTGGTCGCCGAGCGGGAAAAAATGGCCAAAGAACTCGACGCGGGCGCGGCCCTGCTGCGCAACACCGGGCTGAATGTAATTCCGCATCTCGAAGTGGGTGAACCACTGAATGTGATCGAGCAAATGGCGAATGATTTGAAGATTGAATTAGTCATCGTTGGTCACTCGCGCCACAAGCCACTGACGCTACGTTGGTGGCGCGGTAGTACTGATACGTTGCTCATTGAAAAACTGCGTTGCAGTTTGTTGGTTGCCTCTGATTTTTGATCATCAAGGTAGGTTCTGAACTGATACTCAAGCGACCGTAGCAGTAGCCGTATCAGCTTGCCGATATCGAGCAGCATGGCTAACCGGTATCGATAGATCAGCAAGCTGTACAGCGGTGCACGCCGCGCGCCGAATGGCCGCTTGCTGGAAAAATACCCGCCAAGTAAATGAAAGCGTCTCGCACCGGCGCGAATCGCCTCCAGCACCATCAGGTAGCGTAAAAGCTTGCCAAGGCCGAGTGTATTCATTGCGGGATCATGGGCGTTCAGCAATGAAAATACATCGTCACCAAATCGGCAAACCAGGCACCCTGCACATAAGCGACCATTAATCTCTAAAGTACCCATTGCGCCGCGCTCGCGTGCCAAGTGCAGCAAGCGCTGATACGCTGCGCGATCAATCGCAGAATCTTGTTGCTTCGCCGCCATGCGCGCATGATTGAAACCGATAATTTTTTGAAGAATCTGATCGTCAATCAGCTCTCCTGCGATCACCTGATGTTGCAATCCAGTGATGCGTTTTAGTCTGGATAGCAAGGACTTGCGTAGCGATTTGCTGAGTACGGCAAGATAATCTGACGCGTTGCTCGGCAGATTGATCACAATATCCTCAGAGACAGGTAGATATATTTTTCGTTTTAATTGACGTTGGTCGCTCAGACAGACCGCATCAAAATAGACACGATTTGTTCCCGGCTCGTGTTGAAACACTGCATCGGCGAACCGTTGTGCCGCGCTGCTGCAGAGTGTCATACCTTGGTTGATGACAATAATGCTACGTCGATCTCGCCGGTATAGAAATATTTCTCGAATATCGTTTTGGTGCGATTCGACATAGGTACTAATGCCTTGCAGGCTGTATAGACCGAGTTGTGGCAGCGAAGCGTACAAACTACCGTAGCGTCGATCCAGCACCGTTTCAACAAAAGGTGGAATATGCTGATCGTAAAAACATCGACTCAATGGTTCAAGCGCGTGCGTTTCGCTCAATCGGAATCCCACCCCAACAATGGCAAAATGACATGAGCCCAGCCCGGCCAGCCGACGCTGGTTGGACTTGGCTGGCTGAAACCGCTAGACTCTGACGCTTTTTTTGATTGCTCGTGATGACCCACGCCACTGATTATTCCGAAACCGATGATCTAGACCGCAGCCGCGCGACATCGCATGAACACATCGCGGGTGAAGTCGCGCGTCGGCGTACCTTCGCAATCATCTCCCACCCGGACGCAGGCAAGACCACCCTGACAGAAAAGTTGTTGCTATTCTCAGGCGCGATTCAACTCGCCGGAACGGTCAAAGCGCGCAAGAGTGGTCGCCACGCTACCTCTGACTGGATGGAGATCGAGAAGCAGCGGGGCATTTCGGTGGCCAGTTCGGTGATGCAGTTCGAGTACCGCGATCACGTGGTGAACTTGCTCGACACGCCGGGCCACCAGGATTTTTCGGAAGATACCTACCGCGTACTCACTGCTGTTGATTCGGCGCTGATGGTGATTGATGCTGCCAAGGGTGTCGAGGCGCAAACCATCAAACTCCTGAATGTTTGCCGCATGCGCGATACACCCATCATCACATTCATGAACAAGATGGATCGTGAGACGCGCGATCCGCTCGAATTGCTGGATGAAGTCGAGTCGGTGCTCGGCATACAGTGCGCGCCGGTCACCTGGCCGATCGGTATGGGCAAGCGTTTTCGCGGCGTGTATCACCTATTGCGCGACGAGATTTTGCTGTTTGTGCCAGGTAGTGAGCGTGCCGATCAGACATTTGAAGTGATTAAGGGTATTGACAACCCTAAACTAATCGACATGTTTCCTCAGGAGATAGAGCAACTCAAAGCGGAAGTTGAGCTCGTGCATGGTGCTTCGCATCCGTTTGATCTTGAATCTTTCTTGGCAGGCAAGCAAACCCCGGTCTTCTTTGGCTCGGCTATCAATAATTTTGGTGTGCGTGAAATTCTGGATGCGTTACTCGATTGGGCGCGTGCACCACGCGAGCGTGACGCGACTTCACGCTTTGTCAAACCCGATGAATCTGCGTTTTCTGGCTTTGTGTTCAAGATTCAAGCGAACATGGATCCGGCACACCGCGACCGTATTGCATTCTTGCGAGTATGTTCGGGGCGGTTTGAACGCGGCATGAAGATCAAGCATCTTCGCCTCAATCGCGAGTTGAAAATGTCTTCAGTCGTCACATTCATGGCTTCTTCGCGAGAGCAGGTAGAAGAAGCCTATGCGGGCGACATCATCGGTTTGCCAAACCACGGCAACATGCAAATTGGCGATAGTTTTTCCGAGGGTGAAGTGCTGCAGTTCACTGGCATTCCCTATTTTGCGCCTGATTTTTTTCGCACCGTGCGCATCCGTAATCCACTCAAGATCAAACAACTACAAAAGGGTCTTCAGCAGCTGGGTGAAGAGGGTGCAGTTCAGGTTTTCAAACCTGTCAGTGGTGCTGACTTGGTGCTGGGTGCAGTCGGCATGCTTCAGTTTGAAGTCGTGGCTAGCCGCTTGATGAACGAGTATGGTGTCGATGCAGTGTTTGAAGGCACCAGTATCAATACCGCGCGTTGGGTCTCTTGCGAGGATAAAAAAATGTTGGCCGATTTCGAGCGATCATCAGCGGGGGCACATTTAGCGCATGATGCTGCAGGTAATTTGGCTTATTTGGCCAGCTCAGCAGTCAACCTCAAGCTTGTGCAAGAGCGCTGGCCGGGTGTCACTTTCCACGCCACACGTGAGCATGCGGTACGTCTCGCTTGATGCACGTCAGGTGCTCCCGCATCTCCCTGATCGAGGTCGATACCGTAATCAGATTTTTTGAGGCCTCGCAATTAACATTGCGAGCGACCTGAATAAACTGGTGCAACCTCATGGTGTTGTTTTCGGGGTGCTAGCGCCCGAGTGACAGAGTGCTAGCAGCGGCACTGCGGCAATTGTATCTCTGAGATTAGCTCCGCCGAATCACCGCCAGAGCCTTCGTCGTCTTCCCTTGCAGATCGAATGATCGAATGGTGTGCGATTGCACGCGGGGGCGGGTTTATCATTTTTTTCGGAAACCACCATGCTAACCGCGACTTACTCCATCATCGCTCTGAAGATAGAGCAGCGACGGGCACGCTGGACCTTTACTTCTATCCAGCGACATATTTTGTATGGCATTCGCCATATCAGACAAGCCGGCGGTGTCGATCTTGAAGCGCTACTCAACCGATTGGCGCAATTCGAGCAATACTGTCATCGACGCAAGGTGGAGGTGTTCTTTATTCCGGCTTTGCGCAAGCTTACCCACGAGGCGGATGCTTTACTTGATGAGCTCGAGCAGTTGAGCAAGACCAGTATTGATTTGATGCGGTCGGTTCGCGACAAGCTTCAACAGTGGTTGCGTAATGGCGCCAGTGTGGTCGAAGACATTTGCGTCACGCTTGAGCAGTGTTGCGCCTCGATTTATCGGCGACTGGCGCGCGAGGAGGAATTGGTGGCCCTCGCCGAGCGGGTCATTCCGCCCGAGGGATGGTTCGGCATCGCAAAATGTTTTCTTCATGAAGACGGTCGTGCGCTCAGGCTGAAAGAGCCGGTACACAACGAGGAAGAGTAGCCGTCCTCCACGTTTGCCCCACGAGAAGGCGCATCAAAATAGTGCAAATCAATAAAATTGCACCAAAATAATGCATTTGGTTGGGGCGTTCTAGCGAGACATCGGGCTCCCGTCGCCGTCGCCAAGCGCGTGCTCCCCGTCAACGTCTTGTTCTGATTCAAACTTTCCGCTGACGGTTTCCACGCTCCCTGGTCCGCAATGGATCGGGCCAGTGGCATGGAATCTGCTACCATCCCGCCCCGAGTTCCAGTTGCAAGCCCACCGACTTGCCGGTCTGATGCCGGTGCCAAGTCCGCAACAGGCCAACCCCGATTCCAAGTAAGTATTTTCATTTCCGCAACCTTCCGGGAGAGTTTCATGGCAAAGACGGCCGCAGATGTATTGAAGATGGTGAAAGACAACGAGGTGAAGTTCGTTGATTTTCGTTTTACCGACACGCGCGGTAAAGAGCAGCACGTATCGGTGCCGGTATCGCACTTTGACATGGATAAGTTCGAGTCGGGTCATGCCTTTGACGGCTCGTCGATCGCGGGCTGGAAAGGCATTGAAGCCTCGGACATGTTGTTGATGCCTGATCCGAACACCGCCAACCTCGATCCGTTCATGGAAGAGACTACGTTATTCATGCAGTGCGACGTGATCGAGCCCGGCGATGGTAAAGGCTATGATCGCGACCCGCGCTCAATCGCCAAGCGCGCTGAGGCCTACTTGAAGGCATCAGGTCTGGGTGACGCTGCTTATTTCGGTCCTGAACCTGAATTCTTCATTTTCGATAGCGTTCGCTGGAACGTCGATATGTCGGGTTGCTTCGTGAAGATCGATTCGGAAGAAGCATCATGGTCCACGGGTGAGAAATTCGAAGGCGGTAACACCGGTCATCGTCCTGCAGTGAAAGGCGGTTACTTCCCCGTGCCGCCGGTTGATAGCTTCCAGGATATGCGTTCCGAGATGTGCCTGGTACTTGAGTCGCTCGGTATTCCTGTTGAAGTACACCACCACGAAGTGGCTGGCGCGGGTCAAAATGAGATCGGTACCAAGTTCTCGACGCTGGTACAGCGCGCTGACTGGACGCAGTTGCAGAAATACGTGATTTGGAACGTTGCGCACACCTACGGTAAAACCGCTACCTTCATGCCCAAGCCTATCGTGGGTGACAACGGCTCGGGTATGCATGTACACCAATCGGTCTGGAAAGACGGCAAGAACCTGTTCTCGGGTGACGGCTATGCCGGCTTGTCTGATTTTGCGCTGTACTACATCGGCGGCATCATCAAGCATGCGCGCGCATTGAATGCGATTACCAACCCGGGTACCAACTCGTACAAGCGTCTGGTGCCGGGCTTCGAAGCACCGGTCAAGCTGGCTTACTCATCGCGTAACCGTTCGGCATCGATTCGTATCCCGCACGTGGCGAACCCGAAAGGTCGTCGCATCGAGACCCGCTTCCCCGATCCGTCTGCCAACCCATACCTGTGCTTTGCAGCGTTGTTGATGGCCGGTTTGGATGGTGTGCAGAACAAGATCCATCCGGGCGAAGCAGCATCGAAAGATTTGTACCACTTGCCGCCGGAAGAAGATGCCAAGATCCCAACCGTATGCTCGTCGCTCGATCAGGCGCTGGAGTGCCTCGACAAGGATCGCGAGTTCCTCACCCGTGACGGCGTTTTCACCGACACCATGATCGATGCCTATATCGATCTGAAGATGCAGGAAGTCACACGGTTCCGTATGACCACGCATCCGGTTGAGTTTGAGATGTACTACTCGCTGTGATTGTTTGCAGCGAATAGCAAAAGGGCGGCGCGTGCTGCCCTTTTTTTGCGCCTGATGTTGCGCGCTTGATAATCATATAGCATCCGGTTCTGGTATAAATGCAGGGTCGTTTGTATCGACTCATTTTTAGCGATGCATTTGTCTCCACTCATCGTTATAGCGCCATCGTCAGTCACTCATTTCTTCATGCCCATTGCCATGACCACCATGAGATTGCTTCTTGTTGTTTTGTCGGCGTTCCTGCCGCTGGCTCATGCGTGGGCTCAAGGTGTTTATGTGTGTACCCAAGCCAATGGCGTGCGCGAGTACCGCAATACCGGCGACGTGCGCGGCTGCCGCAAGTTGGATACAGAGTCTCTATCGTCGATTCCTGCGCCATCCTCAGTGATACAAGCCAAGGCTGACCCGACCTTCCCCAAAGTAGACAATCAAACCCAAAAGCGTCGCGACCTGGATCGCTTGCAAATTCTCAACGATGAAATACGCGCCGAAGAAAACAAGCTCAGCGAGTTGAAAAAGGAATACCAGAACGGTGAGCCTGAGCGTCTTGGTAGTGAGCGCAACTACGCCAAATATCAGGAGCGCGTCGCCGCAATGAAAGACGAGATCAGCCGAACCGAGAAAAACATCGAAGCGCTGCGGCGCGAGATCGGTCAATTAAAATAGGGCAGTTGCCCCTTATGCCAACCCGGGCCGCCTTGCGGCCCGTTTTGTTTTTATCGATAGTGAATATTCTGGCCACCTCACTCGGCGGACTTGATCTGCTTGCTTCTGCGGTGTTGATCCTCGACGCCGATGGCAGGATCGCTTACGCCAATGTGGCGGCCGAGAGCTTGCTCGATAGCTCGT
>CAZZMV010000006.1:9366-26495 GCA_964655425.1 uncultured Bifidobacterium sp. | reverse complement strand
GCACGGATGTAACTATCCGGATCATCCTCGGTCGGTAGAAAAAGAAACTTCAAGGTGCGGCTGTCGGTCGCATGTGGCAAACAGGCTTCCAACGCACGACGCGCTGCACGTCGACCCGCAGCATCACCATCAAAACTGAACACCACCTGGTCGGTATGACGCAGCAGCTTTTGCACATGAACCGGCGTGCATGCAGTACCGAGCGTTGCTACGACGTGAGCGAAGCCGAACTGCGCGAGCGCAACCACATCCATGTAGCCCTCGGTAACAAGCACAAGACCTTTTTCTCGAATGGCTTGCCGCGCTTCGAACAAACCATACAACTCGTTCCCTTTTTGGAACAAGGGTGTTTCCGGCGAGTTGAGATACTTGGGTTCGCCTTGATCAAGTACCCGACCACCAAAGCCAATCACCTGGCCTTTGGTATTCCGAATCGGGAACATGACACGGTCGCGGAATCGGTCATAACGCTTGCGCGTACCGTCCTCGTCATTGCTCTTGTCGATCACCATGCCAGCCTCAACCAGCACGGCGGCTTCGTAATCGGGAAAGACGTGACTAAGGCTGTCCCATGAATCGGGCGCGTAGCCCATCCAGAATTTCGCAGCAATCTCGCCGGTGAGGCCGCGTCGCTTCAAGTAATCGATGGCATTCGGCGCGGCACGCAGCTGCTGTCGGTAGTAGTCGCAGGCGCGACTCATCACCTCGGATAGCGCCAAACTTTTCGCTTGCAATGCAGCGCGCTGCGCCGGCGGCAAGCGATCTTCCTGCTCGGGTACCGTCATGCCGACACTCTGCGCAAGGTCTTTCACGGCTTCAATGAAGCTCATGCCCGAGAACTCCATCATGAAACCAATTGCGCTGCCGTTGGCTCCACATCCGAAGCAGTGAAAAAACTGCTTGGTGGGGCTCACTGTGAACGATGGCGATTTTTCGTTATGGAACGGACACAGCCCCAGATAGTTGGCGCCACCTTTTTTTAATTGCACATAGCGGCCCACCACCTCGACGATGTCGACACGGTTGAGCAGATCCTGCAAAAAGCTCTGCGGTATCACGATCGTTGGGCGGTCGGCAGCGTCAAATGCAGATTACTGTGCGAGCGCTGCTTTCACCAGACCGGACACTGCGGTCATATCGGCGCGCCCCGCCAATTTCGGCTTCAGAACAGCCATCACCTTGCCCATATCCTGAGGGCCACTGGCACCCGACTGCGCTATTGCTGCTGCGACCTCGGCCTGCACCTCGGCATCGGACATTTGTGCAGGCATGTAGGCAGCCAACACCACGATCTCGGCTTTCTCTTTGTCGGCCAGATCTTGCCGTCCACCCGCCTCGAATTGGGTAATTGAATCTTTACGCTGCTTGATCATTTTCTCGATCACCGACAGCACCTGATCATCGCCCAGTTCGATGCGCTCATCGACCTCGCGTTGTTTGATCGCGGCATTAATCAAGCGGATGGTCGCCAGCTTGTCGCTCTCCTTGGCTCGCATCGCCGCTTTCATATCTTCAGACAGTTTTTCCTTGAGGCTCATGACAACTCCAGAACGGGCTGAACGGCACAGTTTAAAAACCAACTGGGCCGCCAGCAATCAATGAATCGAGTTAAACAATAAGAAAAACCCGCCGCGGAGTCACTCCGTAGCGGGTTTTCACGAAGGGCTGGCTCGCCATCCGGCGAGCCTGAGATCAGTAGAGCTTCTTCGGCAGCAGTTGGCTGCGAATGCGCTTGTAGTGGCGCTTAACTGCTGCGGCCTTTTTACGCTTGCGCTCGGAGGTTGGTTTCTCGTAGAACTCGCGCGCGCGAAGTTCAGTCAGCAAACCAGTCTTTTCAATGCTGCGCTTGAAGCGACGCAGCGCAACCTCGAAGGGCTCGTTTTCTTTAACGCGAATAGTGGTCATGAAAAATAAATAGTGTTTGGACAACGCCGAGCCCGAGAGTATAGCAGTGAACTCAGCCTAGCGGAAGGTTTGCCAGCATGCGGGTCGACGATATCCGGGCGCCGAACAGCCAGGCTGATATCAAACCGACAAGCCAGCGGCAACGCCCGAAGCCCACGCCCACTGAAAGTTGTAACCACCCAGCCAGCCAGTGACATCGACCGCTTCACCAACGAAATACAACCCGGGCACTGAATTCACCATCATGCTCTGCTGCGAAAGGGCTCGGGTATCGACCCCGCCCAACGTCACCTCAGCCTTGCGGTAGCCTTCAGAGCCATGCGGGGCGATTTGCCAGCGATTCAGGCTGTCGCCTAGCCGTCTGAGTTGTTGGTCCGGCAATTCAGGCACCCGAGCTGCGGGGTCGAAGGTGTTCGCGATTAGCCAGGCGTCTGCCAGCCGGCTTGGCAGGTACTGCGCCAGCCAGTTACCGAGCGCCTTGCGGATACTCGATTTCTGTTCGACCAGTACGCGAGCAACATCGAGCTCTGGCAGCAGATTCAAACTCAGCACGCCGCCCTCGCGCCAGTAGCTGGAAATTTGCAGCACTGCCGGGCCGGACAAGCCACGGTGGGTGAATAACAAATCTTCACGAAACCGACCTTTGGCCTTGCGCTCCCCGGCTTCAATATCGACCTCCAGCGAGATACCGGCCATCGGTACATACGGCGCCCAAGCGGCTGCATCGAAGGTCAATGGCACTAACCCGGGCCGCGGCTCGACGAGGGGCACATCGAACTGCTTCGCCAGACGGTAGGCAAAATCGGTGGCACCAATCTTCGGTATCGACAACCCGCCGGTCGCAATCACCAAGTGATCAACCGACAATTCACCTGCGCTGGTTTCGAGGCGAAAACCTTGGCCCTGCCGCGACACGCGTTCTACGCCGACGGGGCGGCGCCATTGCACGCCACCCGATTCACACTCCATCTTCAGTAGATCAATGATGTCTTCGGATGAGCGATCACAAAATAACTGTCCCTTGTGCTTCTCATGAAACGGGACTCGGTAGCGTTTAACAAGTGCGATGAAATCTTGCGGCGTGTAGCGCGCCAGCGCACTACGACAAAAATGCGGATTCGTTGACAGGTAGTGCGGCCAGTTCGCATCGATGTTGGTGAAATTGCAGCGCCCTCCGCCCGAGATTCTGATTTTCTCTGCCAGCTTCGGTGCGTGATCGATCAACACCACCCGACGACCGCGCTGTCCCGCCACCGCAGCACACATCATGCCGGCGGCACCGGCACCAATCACCGCGACGTCAAATGCGTCGCTCATGCGCGCAACTGCTTCGCCACGCGCAAACAGTGCTCCACTTGCACAGAAATCGGTGTCGGTATGGGGTTACGTCCCGCCAGCGCTTGCTCAATCCACCCCGCCGTGGTGGGCGCATCACTCGCTTCAGGTAATGCGGGTAATTCGTCATTGGGTGGCTGACGCTCGATCAAATCGATTGCCCGGCCTTGATGAAACCAAGTGACTGCATTCGCCCGCCTCGGGTGCGCAACCGTCTCACCCTCCGTGCCGCGCATCAGAAATACATCGCCCTGAGTGGGGTCTGCCATGGTCAGAAAATAAGTGGACAGCATGGGCAAATATTCGGGATGAGTGTAGGACACCAAGCGCAATGCAGGTTGCTGGAAAGGCTGCAGAAGCTTGACCAAGGTGTGGGTCGAATTACGCAAGCCGAGTACGCGGCGTAGCTGCAGTAGCGAATAAATTTTTGGCGCCAGCACACTGATCGGTATGAACACTGGCAGAGATTTTTCAAAGGCCGCAGCAAGCGCCGCGCGATCGCTGGTCGAGACGATACCTAATTCACTAAAAATTTCTGCAGTCGTGACCCGGCTAGGGTCGTCAGTCATACCATGCACCAGCACCGGTACGCCCTCGCGCGCCAGCAACATAGCCAGCAGAGGTGTCAAGTTTGGTAGTTGTCGTGAACCGTTATAGCTTGGGATCAGTACCGGTGCGAACTCAGCTGCCGGCGCTGAAAGTGGTTCGAAGCTCGCGTGGGCGGCTTCCAGAAAACCTGCGATCTCGGCAGCGGACTCACCCTTGATTCGCATACCGATCAACAAGGCACCCAATTCAAGATCGGATACACGACCCGCCAACATCGCCTCGTAAACAGCCCGCGCATCGGCTTGCGACATATCGCGCGCACCCTTCTTGCCTCGACCGATCTCTCGAATTAATGGTGCTGCGTGAAAAGGCGATTTCGCGTCCGACATGCCGCTAGCTTACACGTTGGTTTGATACGCTGGATTTCTAGGCTGTGTCTTCCACTACAATTCGCGCATCCATCCACCCGCACTCAAGGTGCTCACGTTTTGCCTTCTCCATGATCGTTCTCGGCATCGAATCATCGTGCGATGAGACCGGGCTGGCGCTCTTCGACAGCGAGCGCGGCCTGTTGGCGCACGCATTGCACTCGCAGGTCGCGATGCATGAGGCGTATGGCGGTGTCGTGCCCGAACTTGCATCGCGCGATCATGTAAGACGGGCCATCCCGCTACTTGAGCAGATTCTCAAGCAAAGCACATTGTCGTTAGCATCGATTGATGCAATTGGCTACACCCAAGGGCCGGGCTTGGCTGGTGCGCTACTGGTCGGCGCGGCAATCGCCAATGCGCTCGGTCTGGCACTGAACAAACCTGTTATCGGGATTCATCATCTTGAAGGGCATTTACTTTCGCCGCTATTGTCTGATCGGCCTCCCGCATTTCCTTTCGTTGCCCTGCTGGTATCCGGCGGCCACACACAACTGATGCATGTAGAAAATGTGGGGCAATACACCTTGCTCGGCGAGACGCTGGATGATGCGGCGGGTGAGGCGTTTGATAAATCTGCCAAGCTGCTCGGGCTGGGCTATCCGGGTGGACCCGCAATCTCACGTCTGGCGGATTTCGGTGATCCTGCCGTGCATACCCTGCCTCGGCCTATGCTGCATTCAAAAAATCTTGACTTCAGCTTTTCCGGCTTGAAGACTGCCGTGCTCACGCTGGTAAAAAAACAAAGCACCAATCTGTGTGAGCAGGACAAAGCGAATATCGCGCGCGCCTTTGTCGATGCGATGGTTGATGTGTTGACCGCAAAATGCCTTGCCGCACTCAAGCAGACGGGACTCAAGCGCTTGGTAATCGCCGGTGGTGTCGGCGCTAACCTGCAACTTCGCAATGCGCTGAACGCCCTTGCAGAGCGTAAGCGGTTCGAGGTGTTTTATCCGGAGTTGGCACTTTGTACCGATAACGGCGCGATGATCGCGTTCGCTGCTGCACAGCGCTTGAAGAATCAACTGCCGCTGGACAGTTCAAACTACGGCTTCAACGTACGCCCGCGCTGGCCATTGGATGCGATCGACACTAGCAGAAAAACTACTTAGCGAGACTTACCGCCAATTTTGCTTTCTCTACCGGCAATCAGATTGCCAATGTTCTGCCGATGCCGCCACATCAATAGTGCGCTCATGGCCAGCACGGCAAATCCGATTGGGTTCAATCCAAACAGCAGCGTGTAGTAAAACGGCGCGAACAATGCTGAAATCAATGCTGCCAAAGACGAGTACCGAAACGCATAGGCGATCACGATCCACGTGAGCAAGGTCGCACCGCCTAGGATGGGGTTCAGCCCCAATAAAACGCCGAGCGCTGTGGCGACGCCTTTACCCCCCTTGAAACGAAAAAATAGCGGCCATAAGTGGCCAGCAAACACCGCAAGGGAGATGAGTGCCACACCCGCATCACCCAAAGCAAGCGGCTCGCTAAAGTACACAGCCAAGGCGACCGGCACCACACCCTTGACACAATCGCCGAGCAAGGTCAGCGCAGCGGCCACCTTGTTACCTGTTCTGAGTACGTTGGTCGCACCCGGGTTACCTGAACCAAAGGTGCGTGGATCAGCCAAGCGAAATAATTTACTCACCACGATTGCAAATGACACCGAGCCAAGCAGATAAGCAGCAACGGTAAAACCCAACAGGTAGATCAAGCTCATTACTTGCGCCTCCAATGCATTGTCTGCGTCATCCTCTGGGGTGATGCATCTGGTGAATTTTCTTCAGGCGCTCGCGCGCAACATGCGTATAAATTTGTGTGGTTGATATGTCGGCGTGTCCGAGCAGTAGCTGAACTACCCGTAAGTCTGCTCCATGATTCAATAAATGCGTGGCAAACGCATGCCGTAGCGTGTGCGGTGATAAAGGCGCATTGATACTCGCATGCTGCGCATATTTTTTTATGAGTGTCCAAAACATTTGTCGAGTCATCGGCCCACCCAGCCCGGTAACAAATAAAGCGTCGCTAATTTTGCTACCCAAAATCTTGCCGCGAGCATCGGCCAAATAGCGCTCTATCCACATACGCGCCTCTTCCCCAAAAGGTACCAGACGCGTCTTGCTGCCTTTACCGGTCACACGCAGCACGCCCTCATTCATACCGAGCTCAATAGTTTTTAGTAGCACCAGCTCCGATACGCGTAAGCCGCTGGCATACATTAGCTCCAGCATGGTGCGGTCACGCAAGCCCAGCGGTGTCGTAACATCAGGTGCCGCCAATAAAGATTCAACATGCTGCTCGGATAGTGTTTTGGGAAAGCGTGGTGCCTGTTTCGCAGAGCGCAGCTTCAAACATGGATCGGCAGCTACACGATGCTGCCTAAGCGCGTGCTGGTAAAACCGCTTGAGCACAGTCAGCCTTCGATTGGCTGTGCTGGCCTTTGTGTCTGCATGCCGAAACGCGAAATAAGCACTCAGATCAATATCGACTGCCTCGTATAAATTTTTTTGTCGCTGTGCCAACCAAGCTGCAAACAACAGCAGATCACGCTTGTAGGCATCGAGCGTGTTTTTTGAAAGGCCGTCTTCCAGCCACAAGGCGTCGCAAAATTCGTCGATGACGGCTTGGCCCGGAGAATCCGGCGGCGACGTAGCCATCAGTAATACCCCGGCACACGTTCATGACGCAGCAACCAACGCTTGACTTGCTGATGAAAGCCGCCGTCATGCCGAGCGAAGCCACCAATGCTGTTGGCTGCGGTGACCCGGTGACAGGGAATGATCAAGGGATACCAATTCGCGCCACAGGCCTGCCCGACTGCGCGCGGCGCTGATCCAATACGACGCGCTATCTGTGCATAGCTCAGCACCTCGCCACGCGGAATCGCATTAATTTGCGCCCAAACCTTACGCTGATGCGCCGTACCAACCTCGGGTATGGTTAAAGTAAATGTGAAGTCCGGGTGCTTGAAGTAGGCTTTTAATTGCGCGGCGACTTCGCGGCTCAATGCATCGGTTGGCGTACGCAGTGTAAAGGTCGGTGGCAAGTAGACGAGTTCACGTAGATGATGGTCTTCAACCCGTATTCCCATGCGCCCAAAAGGTGCAGTAACGACTGCAGAGAAGAGACTATCGTTCATCTTGGTCATCAGATTATGTTCGCCGAGTGAGTCAGGTTGGGCTAATTAGCCCCATGCCGATTCAATGCCCACAGTACATGTTCTCGAACCAAGTCTGAGGCGTGATCCAAACGCGCACGCAAGGCGTGAATAATCGACGCGTCCCCATGTTTGTGGTCTGCCGCATTACCCAACGCTACCGCAATATTTCGCAACCATCGAACATGACCGATGCGGCGGATCGGATTACCCGCCAAGCGCTGATTAAACACTTGTTCGCTCCACTGAAATAATTCGATCAGGGTTGCATGATCCAGGCCCTCGCGCACATCAAAATCGGGCAGGGCACTGCGCTGCGCAAATTTATTCCATGGGCAGACTAGCTGACAATCATCGCAACCGTAAATACGGTTTCCCATCAACGGGCGCAATTCAACCGGGATACTTTCTTTTAATTCTATCGTCAGATACGAAATACATCGGCGCGCATCCAGCCGGTAGGGACCAATGATCGCCTGGGTCGGGCAGATATCGATACACGCCGTACAGTCGCCACAATGCGCCGATACCGCCTCATCAACGGGTAGCGGCAAATCAGTGTAAATCTCTCCCAGAAAAAACATGGATCCTGATTCCCGATTGAGCAGCAGCGTGTGCTTGCCTCGCCAACCCAAACCCGCCTTTTGTGCAAGCTCGACTTCCATCACGGGCGCTGAATCAGTAAATACCCGATAACCTATCGGACCCACGGTCTCAGCGATTTGCTCTGCCAGTTGCTGCAAGCGTGAGCGCAGTACCTTGTGATAATCACGTCCGCGCGCGTACACCGAAATGACGGCTGCGCTCGGATCATTGAGGCGACGATGCTCATGTAAACGCCAGTCTTCACTGCTCTGCCGCGGCAAATAATCCATACGCGCACTGATAACACGCACGGTGCCGGGTACCAGTTGTTCAGGATGGGTGCGCATGCTGCCATGCGCCGCCATAAAGGCCATCTGGCCGTGAAATCCATCGGCGAGCCACTGCTGAAGGTGACCACTGGCCGCGCTTAAATCAATATCTGCCACCCTCACCTCGGCAAAGCCAAGCGCCCTACCCCAATCTTTGATCGAGCGGGCCCATGTGGCGAGCTGTTCAGGTGTGTGGGACATGGCGACGGGTATCATTGGCAGGCAGTGTCAGTGCGTGTCAGCATTCTAATTTATGCATCAAACAACCTGGTTTCTGAAAGACGAGTCTGCAACGGCACAGTTGGGTGTGGCGATATATCGCATTCTGCAACCCGGTTTGAAGATTTATCTGCACGGTGAGCTAGGTGCAGGTAAAACATTTCTCACGCGCGAGATTTTGCGTGCCAGCGGCTATAGCGGCCGGGTCAAGAGCCCCACTTACAATCTGTTGGAAACCTATGAGATTTCAATCAGTGACCGAGCGGTTGGGTTGCTGCATTTTGATCTTTACCGCATGCACCAACCGGAAGAATTTATTGAGGCAGGCTTTCTTGAATATTTCAATACTGACCAAATCTGTTTGGTCGAATGGCCCGAGCAAGCCGGTAATCTGATTCCAGCGCCTGATATTGATATTTTTCTCTCTGCAGAGGGTGAAGGGCGTACGGTAGAATTCAAGTCAAATTCTGATCTGGGCACCGCATGTCTGGAAAATCTGTCCAAAAGCCCGAATCTTTAAAACCCAGCGCGCGTCGCGTCCTGTTGAAATCCGGCGCGACGATGTTGTTGTCACTGTTCCCGGTACGGTTCGCCAACGCTGCACAAATTGCTGCGGTTCGGGTTTGGCCTGCGAACGACTACACACGCGTTACGCTGGAAACCGATAGCAAACTGAAGTCCTCGCATTTTCTGGTGAGCGACCCAAACCGGCTGGTGGTTGAAATCGAAGGCGTCGAGCTAGATGCAAAGTTAAAGAGCCTAGTCGCCAAGATACAACCGAACGACCCCTACATTGCGCAGGTAAGAATCGGGCAAAATCGGCCTGGCGTGGTGCGCATGGTGTTCGATCTTAAGGCCGAAATTCAACCGCAAGTATTCGCCTTGTCGCCGGTTGGCGAGTATCGTCACCGGCTTGTGTTTGATTTGTACCCTGCGCATCCCGTCGATCTGATCGCCGAGCTTCTGAAACGGCCTCGCCCTGCGCCTTTGCCCGAAATACCGGGTGCCGATTCGACAGCCAGTCCACCCTTGGCGAAATCCGAGAGCCCCGCCGAAGAGCCTTTAGCCATGACCCGCATGGTCACCATCGCACTCGATCCGGGTCATGGTGGCGAAGATCCTGGCGCGGTGGGACGCGGTGGCCACTTTGAAAAAAATGTCGTACTTGCAATCGCACATCGATTGAAATCTCGGCTCGAACAGCAACCTAATACGCGTGTGATGCTGACACGCGACGGCGATTTCTTTGTACCGCTGCACGTACGCGTTGCAAAAGCGCGCAAGGTACAAGCAGATTTGTTTGTATCGATTCATGCGGATGCTTTCATCGAACCTACTGCACGTGGCTCGTCTGTGTTTGCACTGTCAGAAAAAGGCGCAAGCTCAACTGCAGCGCGTTGGCTGGCCAACAAAGAAAATGCAGCCGATCTGATCGGCGGCATCAACATCCGTAGCAAAAATCAGCAGTTGGCCAGTGTGTTACTTGACCTGTCCACCACCGCACAAATCAACGACAGCCTGAAGCTGGCCAAACATGTGCTCGGTGAGATCGGCACCATCAACCGCCTGCATAAGCCGCAAGTTGAGCAAGCCGGGTTCGCCGTATTGAAAGCGCCGGATATTCCGAGCATATTGGTAGAGACTGCGTTTATCTCAAACCCGGAAGAAGAAGCAAAACTGACCGATGAGCGCTACCAAGACCAAATGGCAGAAGCATTGGCGCGGGGCATACGAAGGTACTTGCAGAAACATCCAACACTCAATCGAGGTCGGATGACCTAAGCGAACGCAGCAATTAGGCAGCCGAGTTTGATTGCTGTCTGCGCCCGCGCACCCATCGGACAATCGCTGCCAAGGCTACCGGCCCGGCCGCTGCCGCGACCCCGATCAATACAATAGTGTTCAAGTGGTCGCGAATAATGGGAATATTGCCGAAGAAATACCCGGCCATGACCAAACCGATCACCCACAGCAGCGCGCCCACCACATTAAAAATCTGAAAGCGAGCGAAGCCCATGTCAGACACACCCGCGACAAACGGTGCAAATGTTCGGATCACGGGCAGCCAACGCGCCAAGATGATCGTTTTGCCACCATGCCGCTCGAAGAATGCATGAGTTTTTTCCAGCGCGTGACGATCGATCCATCGGTAATCATGGGTAAATACCCGTTGACCAAGTGCACGACCAATCAGGTAATTCACGGTGTTACCGGACACCGCAGCAACAATCAATAAAAGCATCAATAACGAGGCATTCATCGAGCCATTGGCACAAAAAGCACCGGCAACGAACAACAACGTATCGCCCGGCAGAAACGGAAAAACCACCAAGCCTGTTTCTGCAAAAACGATCGCAAACAGCAACGCGTAAACCAATACGCCGTATTGCTGCAACATGATGTCAAGCGCTTTATCGATATGCAGTATCAGGCCAAGAAGTTGAGAAAATTCCATGTCGTACAAACGTATCTTCGTCAAAGAGCACGATGATACACGGGCACCATGATGGCGTTTAAATAATCTGATTATCCCTCGGTATAATCAACTCATGACCAGTTCAATCGATGCTGCGCGCGTCATTCGCTTGCTTCCCGACCAATTGATCTCTCAAATTGCGGCGGGCGAAGTGATCGAGCGCCCGTCGGCAGTCGTGAAAGAATTGCTCGAAAACGCGATCGATGCAGGTGCCACAGAGCTTGCAGTACGGCTGGAAGCCGGTGGCGTCAAACGAATTGCCGTCACGGATAACGGATCGGGCATAGCGCCTGAACAGATGGCACTCGCATTGACACGGCATGCCACCTCAAAAATAGCCAGCCTGCATGATCTGGAGAATGTCACCACACTGGGCTTTCGCGGTGAGGCCTTGGCATCGATTGCATCAGTCGCACAATTAACGATCACTTCGCGTACCCACGATGCCGCCCACGCCTGGCAAGTACAAGGCCATGATCCAAGCTCAGTCAGCCCGGCCTCGGGCGCTCAGGGTACCTTGGTCGATGTCGAGGATCTTTACTTCAACACACCGGCCCGTCGCAAATTTCTAAAATCCGAGCAAACCGAGTACGGTCACTGTCTCGAGGTGGTGAAAAGACTCGCATTGGCGCGACCCGATCTGCGTTTCTCGGTGATCCACAATGGAAAAACCACTGAGCATTGGCAAGACAGCACATTGGCCGAGCGCAGCGCACAGATACTGGGCGAAGGATTTGCGCAGGCCCGCTTGGCACTGGAGGAAAACGCGGGTCCGGTCAGCCTGCACGGCTGGATCGGGCTACCTACTGCAGCGAGAGGCCGCGCGGACGCGCAATTTTTTTATGTGAACGGTCGCTTTGTTCGGGACAAGTTATTGACGCATGCAGTTCGGTCAGCTTACCAAGACGTATTACATGGTGATCGATTCCCGGCTTATATATTGATGCTGCAAATCGATCCATCACTGGTCGATGTCAATGTGCACCCGTCCAAAATTGAAGTGCGATTCCGTGATAGTCGCGCCGTGCATCAGCTGGTATTCCATGCAGTGAGCCGTGCCCTGGCTAGCACAGCGCCCAACACGGAAATGCCTGCATCCGTAGTCAACATCAATACGTCGTCATCTCGTCCGATGCCTTGGATGCCTCAAGCGCGACAGGCATCACTTGGTATTGCGCAAAGCATGGCGAACTACGGTGCCATGTTCACAGACCATCTGTATGCAGCGCAACCGTCGGTAGACCTTAGTTCTGCAAAAAAAATAGATATCGATCAGGATGACCAAGCAGCGTTTCCTCTTGGTTTCGCACTCGCCCAGCTTCACGGCATCTATGTACTTGCGCAAAACCAAAACGGTTTAATCTTGGTGGATATGCATGCTGCGCACGAGAGAATTCTTTACGAGCAGTTCAAGCAAGCGCTCGAAGATCACGCAATCACGCTGCAACCACTGCTGATACCCGTCACCTTCCAGGCGGATGCGGTTGAAGTCGGTACCGTCGAAGAACATCAAACTACCTTAAACAGTCTTGGGTTTGACATCGCAGTCATATCGCCAACGACACTTGCAGTGCGGGCTGTTCCTTCACTCCTGAAAAATTCAGATGCGCAGTCGCTAGCGCGTGATCTTTTGCGTGACTTGCGTGAATTCGGCGGCTCTCAAGTGTTGACCGAGCATCGAAATCAATTACTTGGCACGCTCGCTTGCCACACTGCGGTACGCGCAAACCGCGCACTGACCCTTCCTGAGATGAACGCCCTGTTACGCCAGATGGAGGCTACAGAACGGGCGGATCAATGCAACCACGGTCGCCCGACTTGGATACAGCTCGCGATAGCCGATCTCGATCGACTATTCCTTCGCGGGCAATAACGATGGCGATTTCACCACTGCCGCAATTTGCGAATGCACCATTGTTGCTGTTGATTACGGCAATGATGATGATGCAACCGTTGTCTACCGATCTTTATCTGGCATCGTTACCGAGTTTAGCAACCGGATTTGCCGTACCCGTCGCCACAGTGCAGTTGACGCTGAGCCTGTTTGTGATTGGATTTGGTTCGGCACAGTTGGTGATTGGGCCGCTGTCTGATCGGTTCGGGCGACGACCGGTACTGCTCACGGGTCTTGCAATGTATGTCGCGGCAAGTGCGATGTGTGGCTTGGCGCTGTCCATTGAACTGCTAATCTTTGCGCGATTTCTGCAAGCGCTTGGCTGTTGCGCCGCGGTGATGATCGCGCGTGCCATCGTGCGTGACGCCTATGCCCCTGAAGATAGTGCCAAGCTACTCGCCAAAGCAAGTACCTGGATATCACTGGCACCTATTATTGGGCCCATCCTTGGCGCCTATTTGCAAGTAGCGTTTGGCTGGCGCGCGGCATTCATTGCATTAGGTATTTTTTCTGCCTGTGTGATGGCGGCATGTATTCGCCATATGCCAGAAACCAATCAACATAAAAATCCGAGCGCGACCCACATCAAGGGAATCATTGAAAACTACCGTTTGGTGCTCGGCTCGCGCGAGTTCTGGTTGAATGTGATGCCGGGCGCCTTGTCTTATTGCGGCATTTTCATTTTCATCTCCGGCTCAAGCTTTGTACTTATTAATGTATTAGGTGTACCGACCCAATGGTTCGGCTACTGCTTCGCCATCGGTGTTACCGGGTATATGAGTGGTACCTTGGTGTGCCGTCGCCTGCTCAAGACCATCCGCGGCGAGCAGGCACTTCGGATCGGTAGCGCGTGCTCGTTCAGCGCGGGTATGTATTTTTTGGTGGCTACCTTATTCGGTTGGTGGCACTGGGCCGTGGTTGTGTTGGCGATGTTTTTGTCGATGGCGTCGCATGGCATTAACTTTCCAGTGTCTCAAGCTGGTTCGATTGCGCCATTTCCTAAGCAAGCGGGTACCGCGGCCGGTCTGATGGGCGCTGTCATGATGGCATTTGCATTTGTTAGCGGGACAGTGGTGGGGGCGACACACAACGGCACCCTCTACCCATTGGCGATTATCTCGGCGGTATTAGGATCGCTGAATTTTCTCTCGGTACGCTGGATAGGCAGACGGTCCGCAGCGGTATGAGTAAACCACTGGCAGTTGCCATCATGGGGCCAACCGCATCAGGTAAGACGGCCGCCGCGTTGCGTATTGCCGCCACATTGCCGGCCGAGATTATTTCAGTTGATTCGGCGCTGATTTATCGTGGCATGGATATAGGCACGGCCAAGCCAAGTCTCGCTGAGCGCGCCATGGTGCCACATCACTTGATTGACATTCGCGAACCCAACGAGAGTTATTCGGTACGGCAATTTCGCGATGATGCAATTCACCTAATTAGCGAGATACACGTACGCGGCAAGCTACCGTTATTGGTTGGCGGCACGATGTTGTACTTCAAAGCTTTGCGTGATGGCCTGGATGATTTACCGCCCGCGGATCAAGCGCTTCGTGCGCAGATTGATATTGAGATTACGCGTCACGGTATCGCAGCCCTTCACGAACGATTACGCGTGCTCGATCCAATTACAGCAGATCGATTGAAACCGACCGATACGCAGCGGGTACAGCGTGCAATGGAGATCGTGCTGCTGACCGGACAACCGATGTCGGCTCAACTCGCGAAATCCAACCCACCGAATTTGGATTTTTCGATGTTATCGATTGCCTTGGAGCCGTCTGATCGGTCAGTGCTTCACGAGCGCATCTCAAATCGCTTTGACGCCATGCTCTCGGCGACACCCGGTTTACTAGACGAGGTTACCGCACTACGCGCCAGAGGCAATTTACATCCAGGTCTGCCATCCATGCGCTGCGTTGGCTACCGACAAGCTTGGGAGTATCTCGACCGCACGGTCACGCGCGATGAGTTTCGCGAAAAAGGGGTCGCGGCCACACGCCAACTCGCCAAACGTCAGTTGACTTGGCTACGCAGCATGACTGACCGAGTGGTGATCGATTGCCTGGTGGACGACGCAGCCGAGCAAGCCTTGGCGCTTATTCAAAAAGCGCTCGGTTGACAGCACCTCACGCCCCGAAGATAATGCCGGCCTTCTTGGTGATATAGCTCAGCTGGTTAGAGCACAGCACTCATAATGCTGGGGTCGGTGGTTCAAGTCCACCTATCACCACCAGCAAAATTCAAGTAGATCAAGCACTTAGAGAAATCTTGGTGCTTTTTTTACATCTTGTGGTGGGCAAACCGACCTGCTACCGCTCGACAATCTGACTTTTATATTTTTTCAGATTCGCCATGACATGCTGAACGTCATCTTCGGCAAATTCATGTGAGCGCAAGGTGTCGGCTAATAACTCGAGCATCAGATCGAATGATGCGCCAGTAATACCGCGACCATGGTGAGCTGCCCGCATGTCACGACCCACATAGTGATGGGGCATACGGCCCATAGCCAAAGATACAAACGCCACTTGATGCCCGATCAGATGGTCTACTTCGACATTTAAAAAATAGCGCCTTAAATTGGGTCGCCGCAGTACCCGCTTGTAAAAATCTCTGACGATGTCTGTGACTACAGGGATCCCGCCATATTTATCGAATATCGTCGACTCCATGTTTAGGCGACTTTATCGAATCATTTGATGGGCTGTCATTGGCAGAATCACTGATAACTGCGCTACAGCTTAGGGTCGCCGCCCGGCGGGTGCGGGAGGAGGCGCCACCGACGGCGTGACAATCACCACCGGATTCACAGCAGACTGATTCGGCGGTGGCACGACTTTGGCCGGCGCGCCGTGGGCATGAGAGGTAACCGTATTGCTCTGACTACCGTAGTCTTTTTGGTTACTGCGCACCGTATCGGCGCTGGCTGGCAACGCTGAAGAACCGAATGCCATAACCATGAATAAAGCAGTACGCATGATCACCTCTCAAACAGCACGTGTTAACCCTTGATCAAGGCTTTTTCCAATTTACCCAACTCGAACAACTCGGCCGCCCAAAGCGGCATTTTGCCGCGGCCGGTCCAAGTCTGCGATTTATCAGCGGGGTTGCGATACTTCGGGGGGATTTTCTTTCCTGCCAGCTTGCTCGTACTGCCCTTGCGGCGGCCGCGGCCACCCTTCATTGCCTTGGCAATATCGCTCGCGCTCAATCCGGCTTTTTTTATCAGCACGATGATTTTCGATAGATCCTTATTTTCGGCCTTGCTTTTAAGCAATTGTTCTTTTTTTTCAAGTAAAGCTTTTTGCTTTTGAATACGGGCGAGTTGAGCATCAACGGACAAACGTGGCATAAGCATCCTCTTGGAAATTGAATTCAGGTTGAAACATTTGGAATATATCAGATTTAATCGGCAATCAAAATATCAACGACTTTTTTCGGATTATTAGCAACACCTGCAACATTAAGGTTGCAATACGGAAAGTTATTCATTTGTTGGAGGCGTCGATTAAATATCCAGAGCGCAGCAGGTAGACCCGCGTCAGACCGACGCGCCTGCTATAATTTTCGGCAGTTTTGCGCCAAATTGCCCCCCTAATGCCCACGCGCGTGCGCTCACCCCGAATCCAATAAAACGCTATTCACCCATAATGGAAAAGAAGCTATTTATCAAAACATTTGGCTGTCAGATGAATGAATATGACTCTGACAAAATGGCCGATGTGCTAGGGGTCAATCAGCGTATTGTGCGTACCGACACGCCGGACGACGCCGACATCATTCTCTTCAACACCTGCTCGGTGCGTGAAAAAGCGCAAGAAAAAGTGTTTTCCGATTTAGGTCGCGTGCGTGAACTGAAACAAAAAAACCCAAATCTGGTGATTGGTGTGGGCGGATGTGTCGCGTCACAAGAGGGTGCCGCCATTGTGCAACGTGCTCCCTACGTCGACGTCGTGTTCGGTCCACAGACCTTGCACCGCTTGCCAGACTTGCTGCAACAACGTCAGCAAAGTGGCAAGCCGCAAATTGACATCAGCTTTCCCGAGATCGAGAAATTTGATCACCTGCCACCCGCCAAGGTGGAAGGAGCCAGCGCCTATGTGTCAATCATGGAAGGATGCAGCAAGTACTGCAGCTACTGTGTCGTGCCCTACACCCGTGGCGAGGAGATATCGCGTCGCTTTGACGACATTCTGAGCGAGGTAGCCAATCTTGCGACACAAGGTGTACGCGAGATCACCTTGCT
>CAZZMV010000006.1:6720-9266 GCA_964655425.1 uncultured Bifidobacterium sp. | reverse complement strand
TCGATGTACACATCACCGAAAGTCACCCGTTTTCACTCAGAGGCGATATCGTCATTCATCAATGAGACATCCAGCTTGAGCACATCCACAACACGTTTTTTCTTCCCTGATCCAGTCGATAACCTTCGACTCGCTAACCTATGCGGGCCCGTCGATGAAAATTTGCGTCAAATCGCTGCAGCACTCGATGTGACGCTATTTCGTCGTGGTGAAAAATTCATTGCCGATGGCGATAACGCTGAACAAGCGGTGAAATTGCTCGAACGTTTTTACGGCGGTGCGCAGCAACCCATTTCGGTGAATGACATACAACTCGCCTTGGCAGAAGCGCGCGCAGGTGTAGGCAACACGCCATCGCCCGACCACCAGGATAGCGTGTTGGAAGACACAGTCGATAACCCGGTACTAAAGACTCGCCGTACTGACCTACGTGGGCGCACACCGCATCAACGGCAATACCTCAAGCAGATTTTGGGTAACGATATTACTTTCGGGGTTGGCCCTGCCGGTACCGGAAAAACTTATCTTGCCGTCGCCTGTGCTGTTGATGCTCTTGAGCGCGACGCTGTTCGGCGCATTGTGCTGACACGGCCAGCGGTTGAGGCTGGCGAACGTCTAGGCTTTTTGCCTGGCGATTTGGCGCAAAAGGTCGACCCTTACCTGCGCCCTCTGTACGATGCGCTGTATGATTTGCTCGGTTTCGATCGCACCCAAAAAATGTTCGAAAAACAGGCGATTGAAATCGCGCCACTGGCGTATATGCGTGGTCGCACGCTGAATCATGCATTCATTATTTTGGATGAAGCGCAGAACACTACGCCGGAGCAGATGAAAATGTTCCTGACTCGGATCGGCTTCGGTAGCAAAGCCGTGGTGACCGGCGACGTTACGCAAATTGACCTTCAACGCGGACAGAAAAGTGGCTTGGTGGATGCGTTGTCGGTATTGGACTCGGTTCGTGGTATTGCATTCACACGCTTCACTAGCGCTGATGTCGTACGCCACCCCTTGGTCGCGCGCATTGTCGACGCTTACGATGCGGCGCAACTGGCAAATGCACGCGATGGCCAGTCATAAGCTGACGCTATCGGTGCAGTATGCAGATCGCCGACTTGCTGATGCACTTCCTCGACCTGATATTCGACGCTGGGTAAAAGCCGCGCAGTTTGCTGATGCCGAATTAGTGGTTCGGCTGGTTAATGAAAACGAAGGCCGCGAATTAAACCGCGATTATCGTGGCAAGGATTACGCCACCAATGTCCTGACCTTTGCCTACAACGAAGATGATCAACAAGCCGACGACGCCATTGTGCGTGCTGATATCGTCTTGTGCGTCGATGTCCTGATGCGCGAAGCAGCGCAACAAGCTATACCTGTCGAGCGGCACGCAGCTCATTTGATCGTGCACGGCGTACTGCACGCGCAAGGCTACGATCATGAGGATGACGACGAGGCGGCCGAAATGGAAGCGCTGGAGGCAGAAATTCTTGCCGGATTAGGCATGCCAAACCAGTGACGTTGATTCCAATTCAGCAAGTTGGCCAGACTGAAAACCTGTTGATTTCATCACCCCAACAAGGTGCCGAGGACTTTTTGCGGTATCCTGCCGGCTCCTGAACTACGGTTTTGCGCCCGATGCAAGACTATCCCCCCGGCGGTCGTCCGGCTGAGCAAAAACAGCAACGATCACTGCTTGAGCGTCTCACGGCGCTCATCTCTCCCGAACCCGAAAGCCGCGCCGAGTTACTCGGCTTGTTGCAAGAGGCGCATGCGCGCAATGTAATCGACGCCGACGCATTGTCGATGATCGAGGGCGTGTTTCAAGTGGCTGACCTGGCCGCACGCGACATCATGATCCCGCGTTCGCAAATGGATGTCGTCGATCTCGCCAAACCGATCGATGAATGGATACCGATGGTGCTGGAGACGGCGCACTCGCGCTTTCCCGCGATTGATGGTGACCGCGACAAAGTAGTTGGCATTTTGCTGGCCAAGGATTTGCTACGCTACTACGCGCAAGAATCGTTTGATGTGCGCGATATGTTGCGGCCCGCTGTCTATATTCCCGAATCAAAACGTCTGAATGTTTTATTGCGAGATTTCCGCGCCAACCGTAATCACATCGCGATCGTGGTCGACGAATATGGCGGGGTGGCTGGGCTGATCACAATTGAAGACGTGCTGGAACAAATCGTTGGCGAGATTGAAGATGAGTACGATTTTGATGAAGAGGAAGACAATATCCTCAGCGTGGATCATGGCGATTTCGGGCCGCGCTGGCGTGTCAAGGCGTTGACTGAGATTGAACAATTCAACGAGCAACTCGAGACAAAACTGCCAAATGGTGATGTCGATACCGTGGGCGGCGTCGTAGCCAAACATTTGGGACGCATGCCTCGCAAAGGTGAGCAGTTCAATTTAGGGCAGCTGCGCTTTGAGGTACTGCGTGCGGATGCGCGTCAAGTCCACGTGCTGATGGTTGAAAAGCTGCCTGAGCGTTTGTTTGGCGACGCCGAATGAAGCCGCTTGTTGGGTTAATTGCCAGC
>CAZZMV010000006.1:4213-6620 GCA_964655425.1 uncultured Bifidobacterium sp. | reverse complement strand
TTTATCAGCCTGCATGAATTCGGCGGTATGCCGGCATGGATGGCCACGCTGGCCGTATCGCTGTTGGCAGCCAGCTTAGGGCTGCTGTACGGTTTTGCGCTCGGTCTGGCAAAGCGAATTACCATCATCTTGCACTGGCCAATGGCACTGATGCTCTTGATGCCTTGTTGCTGGATGCTGGCCGATTGGACCCGGGGTTGGATTTTCACCGGCTTCCCATGGTTGGCCACGGGCTATGCGCACACGATCAGCCCACTCGCAGGTTATGCGCCATTGATAGGTGTGTTTGGTATCGGTCTATTGGCGGGCGTATTCGCTGGTTGTATCGCACTGATCATCATGCTGCGCCGTCCGCAAGTGATTGCTGTTGCTTTACTGGTGCTGATACCACTCGGTGGTCATCAACTCAAGGATCTGCAGTGGAGCATACCACTGGGTCAGCCAATTTCAGTGCGACTGCTGCAAGGTAATGTGCCGCAAGCGATGAAATTCGAGCCCGAGCAGATCGCTGCTTCGCTTGAGCTTTACCAAACCATGATTGCCGAGCGTCGCGCTGATCTGATCGCAACACCCGAGACCGCCATTCCACTGCTATCGAGCCAACTACCGCCCGAGTATTTGGATCAATTGTCGGCACTTGCCAAATCAAATGATAGTCGGCTCCTGATCGGTGCACCCTGGAGTAGCGCCCCTGGCATTTACCTGAATAGCGTGATCGGCATTGGCAATGGTGTGAGCTACCGCTATGACAAGCATCACTTGGTACCGTTTGGTGAGTTCATACCGATCGGTTTCCGCTGGTTTGTCGACATGATGCGCATGCCACTCGGTGACTTTGGACGTGGCGACTTGCACCAGCCAGCCTTCCATGTAAAAGACCAATGGATACTGCCGAATATTTGCTACGAAGATTTGTTTGGCGAGGAAATCGGATCACAACTTCTTGCAGCCGCCGACCGGCATGCACCCGTGCCCAGCATATTGCTTAACGTTTCCAATATTGCATGGTTTGGAGACACCATCGCATTGCCCCAACACCTGCAAATTTCGCAAATGCGCTCGCTCGAAACCGCACGACCGATGCTGCGCGCCACGAACACCGGCGCCACCGCAGTCATTAATCACCGTGGCGATGTGATCGCTCAGCTTGCGCCTTTTACGCGCGATACGCTTGAAGCAAGTGTTCAGGGCACGCAAGGCCTGACCCCTTATGTACGCATAGGGAATAGCCTGCCGGTTGGATTAACGCTGGCTGTGGTGTTTATCCTCTGGCTTCGATCACGCGGTCGCTCTGCGTACGACTGAACTCGGCCATTCGAATCCTCGAGCGGTATAAAACCCGATAAAATCTCGGGTTTACGCGCCATAGGCACTTCTCCCATGCTGAGCTTCCAACAAGTCATTCTGAAACTACAGGAATACTGGGATGCGCACGGCTGCGCGCTACTACAACCGTACGATATGGAAGTGGGTGCTGGTACATCGCACACTGCTACTTTTTTACGCGCGATCGGCCCCGAGCCTTGGCGCGCCGCGTATGTGCAGCCATCGCGCCGTCCCAAAGACGGGCGCTATGGTGAAAATCCCAACCGGATGCAGCACTACTATCAATATCAGGTCGTATTGAAACCTGCGCCTGAAAATATTCTTGATCTTTACCTCGGCTCGCTGGAAGCGCTCGGACTCAAGCTCTCCGACAACGATGTGCGGTTCGTCGAAGATGACTGGGAAAATCCAACGCTGGGGGCGTGGGGCCTGGGCTGGGAGGTCTGGCTGAATGGCATGGAGGTCACCCAGTTCACCTACTTCCAGCAGGTTGGCGGTATTGATTGCAAACCCGTACTGGGCGAAATTACCTACGGCATAGAGCGCCTCGCGATGTATTTGCAGGGCGTTGAAAATGTGTTCGATCTGATCTGGACTGAATGGGAACAAAACGGCGTAAAACATTCGCTGACCTATGGCGATGTATTTCACCAAAATGAAGTTGAGCAATCGACTTACAACTTCGAGCACTCGAATGCCGAGTTTTTGTTTTCGCTGTTTTCAAATTACGAGTCGGAAGCGAAGCGGCTCATGGAGGCGAAGCTGGCATTACCTGCTTACGAAATGGTGCTCAAAGCAGCACATACTTTCAATTTGCTCGACGCACGGGGCGCAATTTCAGTCACGGAACGCGCCGCGTATATTGGCCGTATCCGTCAGCTGGCGCGCGCAGTTGCTGCGGCTTACTACGCATCACGTGAAGCACTCGGCTTCCCCATGCTTGGCGATACACGAAAGGCTGCTTGAGTGCGCTCTGACTGCCAGCCCGGAATTCCCTAATGACACATACCCTGCTGCTTGAATTATTGACGGAAGAGCTGCCGCCCAAGGCGTTATCGCGCTTGGGTGACAGCTTTGCCCA
>CAZZMV010000006.1:0-4113 GCA_964655425.1 uncultured Bifidobacterium sp. | reverse complement strand
GTGCATGGGTTATTGGCACTACTGGATGATCAGGTTATACCGCTTCGCGTACTTGGATTGGAATCGGGACGTACAACGCTCGGACATCGATTTTTGTCTGAGCAAACGACTTTGACGGTTGCATCAGCAAATCAATACGAAGGCGTACTACGCGAACAGGGCAAGGTGATTGCCAGCTTTGAAGAGCGTAAACAAAAAATTCAGCACGACCTGCTCGAAGCTGCCGGTGATGACAACATTTTGATGCCCCCCGCCTTGCTGGATGAAGTTACCGCTTTGGTTGAGTGGCCTGTGGTGTACCGCTGTCAGTTCGACGATGAGTTTCTGATGGTGCCACAGGAATGTTTAATTCTGACGATGCAAACTAATCAGAAGTACTTTGCACTGACAGATCAAGCCGGCAAATTACGCTCGCGCTTTCTGATTGTCTCGAACATACAGACCGCTGACCCCGGCAACATCATCCGGGGTAACGAACGAGTGATTCGGCCACGCTTGTCCGATGCAAAATTCTTTTTCGAGCAAGACAAAAAACGGCCCTTGTTCGACCGAGTCGCTGGCTTGGGCGCCGTGGTCTACCACAACAAGCTAGGGTCACAGGGAGAGCGCAACCGCCGTGTGGTGGCACTTGCGATCGCCATTGCAAAATCCTTGGGTACCGGTGAAAAGCTGGCCGAGCGTGCAGCCTTGCTATCCAAAGCGGATCTACTGACTGATATGGTCGGTGAGTTTCCCGAGCTGCAGGGCACGATGGGGACTTATTATGCGCGCCATGATGGCGAGCCTGATGAGGTAGCCATCGCAATCGGCGAGCACTATCAACCGAGGTTTGCTGGCGATGCTCTTCCTTCAACGCCTACGGGCACCGTGGTTGCGTTGGCAGATAAGTTGGAAACGCTGGTCGGTATCTGGGGTATCGGGTTAGTACCGACCGGTGACAAAGATCCATTTGCGCTTCGCCGGCACGCACTTGGCGTGCTGCGTATGCTGATTGAGCAGCGCTTGGCACTCTCGCTGTCACACCTGCTGGCTATTGCGATCGAGCGATTCCACGGCAATGCACATTTCACCTCGCCAGAAACTGAATTAATGGTCTTCTTGCATGACAGGCTACGTGGCTTGTTAAGAGATCGCGGCTACTCACAAGATGCCGTCGAAGCCGTGGTATCGCAAGCACCTGATCGTTTGGACGATATCGTCGAAAGGCTAGATGCAGTCACTGCGTTTGCTGCGTTACCCGAAGCGACGTCGCTAGCCGCTGCTAACAAGCGGATCTCGAATATCCTGAAAAAAAATGAGGTAGCGCCGGGCGAGATTAATCCTACGCTGCTGCATGAGCCTGCCGAGCAGCGACTATTCGGTGCCATGGCGGATACACGTCACGAAGTTGACCAGGCCTATGCCGCAGGAGATTTCAGCCGAACACTGAAAGCACTCGCTGCGCTACGTGACGAAGTTGATGCATTTTTTAATGGTGTGATGGTGATGGCTGAAGACACAGCACTACGCACTAACAGACTAGCCCTTCTCAATACGCTGCACGGCATGATGAACCGCGTCGCCGACATCTCGAAGCTGGCCACTTGAGATAGCGTATATGCAGACCCCGAAAAAACTCGTCATTCTGGATCGTGATGGCGTGATCAATTTTGATTCGGACGAGTACATCAAGTCGCCCGCAGAATGGCGGCCGATTCCCGGGTCATTGGAGGCGATTGCACGCTTGAACCAGCATGGCTATCAAATAGCTATTGCAACCAACCAGACTGCTGTTGCACGTGGTCTGATCGATATGCGCATGCTCAATTCAATTCATCAAAAATTGCATTTGTCTGCGCTTGCAGTTGGTGCGCATATCAATGCAATTTTCTTTTGCCCACATGCAGCAGATGAATTCTGCGACTGTCGAAAGCCAAGACCCGGCATGCTCACCGCCATCGGCAAGCGCTTTGGCATCAACCTGCGGGGCGTACCTATGGTGGGTGATGCACTACGCGATATGCAAGCAGCCTTCGAGGTCGGTTGCTCTCCTTACCTGGTTCGTACCGGTAAGGGTGAGAAAACGCTGCAGACCGGCGGTCTGCCGCCGGGCACTCAAGTATTCTCCAATCTTGCCGCGGTCGTGGAGCAATTGCTGCAGACTGCCCATCTGGCCAGTGAGACCACCGAATTAGCTCGCTCCGCGTTGGCCGCCAAGCGCTAAACCCTTGAGTTGAGTGATGCCCGCCACCAATCCTGTCAAATGCTGATGGCACGCGCTTCATTGTTTGCCCGCTCGTTGTTGTTCGCTGTACTGATCGTGATCGCCACAGTGATCTGGGCAATCGGCTGCTTTGCATTTCTGTTGCTGCCTTACCGACAGCGCTACTGGATGATTATTCGCTGGAATGTATTCATCTGCTACGCAGCGAAATATGTTTGCGGGATCCACTGGCATGTGAAGGGGTTCGATAACTTGCCGGACGCACCAGTCATTTTATTATCCAAACATCAATCAGCATGGGAAACCATTTTCTATTGCTGGCTGATGCCTCGCCCACTGATTTTTGTATTCAAAAAATCTTTGCTGCTCATTCCTTTCTTCGGCTGGGGCCTGGCTATGTTGCGAATGATCGCGATCGACCGTAGCCGAGGTCGCGAAGCGATGACGCAAGTGATCGAGACCGGCAAACAGCGCTTGAATGATGGTCAATGGGTAATCATGTTTCCGGAAGGGACGCGTACACCGGTCGGGAGTCAAGGCAAGTACAAGAATGGTGGAGCGATCCTGGCGATTGGCACGGATACGCCGGTGGTACCGATTGCAGTCAATTCCGGCGATTGCTGGCCGCGTAATGCCTTTATCAAAAAGCCAGGTACGATCGTGGTCTCGATCGGCGCACCCATCTCACCGCAGGGCCTGAGTGCGAACGAATTGATGGAGAAGGTCGAACATTGGATAGAATCCGAAATGCGGGTGATCACACCCGGCGCTTACGCATCATAGATACGCTACTCAAGCCACTGAAGCACCTGAACTCACTGATGTCGCTGACAAAATTCCTGAAGAAGCGAATACCTGATCCGAATCAGCTATCGCTGGACGCACTCTTCGGCGATAGCGATAACACTGCACCACTTGTTTCTACCGTACCGGACACACCGATCCCTGCAGGGCACCGACGTATTCGCCTGGAACAGTTAAACCTTGATTATCGGCTGATTCGTTCAAAGCGAAAGACGATTGGGTTTTTGATCGATGATGATGGTTTACGAGTCAGTGCGCCGCGCTGGATCACCATTAATGAGATCGAATCGGCGATCGTCAGCAAGCAGCTATGGATCTTCCGCAAGATGAACGAACAGCGGGAGCGGTCGGTTCGGCGATTACAACCCGCGATGATCTGGCGCGATGGCGCCGTCTTTCCTTACCTTGGTGCGGACATTACGCTACGCGTCGTTGACCCTGGCACAATCAGCGGCGCGTATTTTGATAGCACCACGCGCGAACTACACCTTAGCTTGCCAAGCGCTGCCGGTGAACAGCAACTGAAAGACCGTGTTCAAGGTTGGCTGCAAAGCGAGGCCAAACGTATTTTTTCGGAACGACTCACCATCTACGCGGAAAAGCTCGGTGTTAGTTATAAAAGCTTTACGCTGTCGTCAGCTTCCACCCAATGGGGCTCTTGTACTGCTGACGGAAAAATTCGATTGAATTGGCGGTTGATGCATTTCGCGCTTCCGAACATCGATTACGTTGTGACGCATGAACTATCGCACCTGCGCGAGATGAACCACGGCCCGCAGTTCTGGGCCACCGTACAATCTGTATTCCCCGATTTTGAGCAAGCGCGTAAAACGCTTCGAGATCACGAACCGACGTTACTGCCCAAGTTTTGATGGCTCGAGTGTGCGCGCTAAGCTCACATAGCTTTCCAATGCGACTGTTTCTGGTCGTGATTGCGGATCAATACCGACATCGATCAACTGTTGCTCGGAAAATAAACGACTCAAACTGTTTCGAATCACCTTACGACGCTGAGAAAAAGCGGCAGTAACTACCTTTTCCAAATTATGCTGCTGGCATGCGAGTGGCTGTCGAATCGGCATCATACGAACAATTGCTGATTCAAC
>CAZZMV010000005.1:20805-27428 GCA_964655425.1 uncultured Bifidobacterium sp. | reverse complement strand
CTATCTGGCGGCAAATCGCTTGATCATCCAACCGTACATGCCTGCGCCCACCAGCAGCGATGCGGCGGCCAGATCAATCGCCCACGCAAAACCGGTCGCGTGATTTGCGGCACGCGCGAGCATGGCTGCCGCAACGGGCGGGCCAATAATCTGCCCGAAAGCAAATGCACCCGACAGTAGCCCGATGATGGCCGGTGCAGATTGTGGATGCAGTTGCCGACCTAACTGCATGGTAAAAAACGTGATCGCAGTGAAGGGTAATCCAACCAGTACGCTGCCGATAGCAAAGCCTGTGAGTGTGGGTACCCAATTGACGATGACCACCCCCAGCGACTGCATCAGATAACAACCAATCAACAGAGCACGCTGGTCTATGCGTGATGGAATACGCGAAGCGATTAAAGCGCCTAGTGCCACTGCAACGCCAAGCAAAGGCCAGAATAAATCCAGCCAGACCGAGCCCGGAAGCGCGGCGCGTGCCATCACAGGTAAAAAGGTCGCGGTGATGATGTATCCAAAACCCGCCAGCCCATAAGCGATCACCAGCGTTGCTTTCTCGGTTTGGCTACCGCCGTTCGCTGCCGTGCTGAAAGAACGGGTCGTCTGCGGATGGAGATCATCATCATGATCAAACACCGGCCACAACAGCACGGTAATCATCAGCGCCAGCAGTGCAAATGCGACCCAGCCCCAACTCGATGGCCAAGCTAATTGAACCATCACACTCGCCAGTAAGCCGCTGAACGTAATGCCGATGCCAGGACCCATGTAGATAATGCCGCCCGCCGAAGGACGATTCATTTGCGCGAGATGCGCGAGGCACCAAGTCGAGGTGTAGACAAAGCCTATGGCTGTGGTGATGCCGGTGATGAATCGCAGCCAGGGCCAAGCGTCAGCGATATCGATGGCCATCGCTGCCGTCAGCGCACAGGTCAGGGTGAGCCCGACTTTGACCATGCGAGAAGAGGCGAGCGCAGGCCAAGACCACTTTGCCCACAGGGCGGGTTGGAAGGTGCAGAGTAAGGCACCAATCAGATAACCCAGGTAGTTGGCGCTGGCCAGCCAGCTCGCAGCAGCAATATCGAGCAGGCCTTCCTGCAGCATGAGCGGCATCAGCGGCGTGAACGCAAACCGACCGATGCCCATCGCCACGGCCAGCGACAAGGCGCCGGCGATGGCTATTCGTAGCGCCGAACGCGCTTGATTTGCTTCGGTACTCAGAACGGTGCGTTGTCCGTGCGCTTGCAGGTGCCGCGGATCAGGTCGAGTCGTTTGCCGCCTTCGAGATCAAGCCATTGCTTGAATTCGCCGGTACGACGATCGAGCGTGACGTGTTCGCCGATGATCACAACGCCGTGCCGCTTGAACATGGCTGGACGATAGATCTCGAGCAATTCGCCTTGAGCCTTGAGTGTGCCTTTACGGTTCAGCGATATGGTGTACTCGCCAGCATAAGCACCGGTACCATCTTCGAAATCAAAGGTGGCGGGTAGCGGCATGCGGCTGGTTTCAAACGGTGGCGTGAGTTTCTCGCCGGGGCGGCTGATTTCGGCGTCACATATAACCTCAAGTACGCCTTTATTTTTATATTTGGCGACTTTGCCGTTACCGCCGATATCGAGCGAGATCACGCCAGCAAAATGCGCTGCGGCGATCAGCAAGACCGTGATAATGATTCCGGCGAGAATAGCGATGACCTTACTCATTCGCGTCCTCCGTAGTTGTCAGTGGGCTTTCAAGACGTGTTGCAACCATCGACTGATATCGTCAACTTCTTCTGCGCAGACCGAGTGCTGCATCATGTATTCATGCCATTCAATGGTGTAGCCGAGTTGTTGTAGTGCATCGCGAGAAGCCTCGGCACGATTGATCTGCACCACGTTATCACCTCGGCCATGTGCCATGAAAATAGGTATGTGCTGGTTGGCGCTGTGTCGCTCCTCTGCAATGGTGTCGGCGAGTGGCAGATAGCCTGACAAGCACATCAATCCGGCCAGACGGTGTGGATAGCGTAGTCCGGTTTGCAGCGTCATGGCGCAACCTTGCGAAAACCCCGCCAGTGCGATTCGTTCCGCTGGAATGCCACGCGCAATTTCATGCTCGATCAAATCATTGATACGCTGCTGCGAGGCGCGCAACCCATTTGCATCTTCACGCCGGACCAAGTCCATGCCAAGGATGTCGTACCACGCACGCATGACATAGCCATTGTTAATGGTGACCGGCATGGTCTCGGCATGCGGAAATATGAAGCGAATACTGTGGCAACCGGATAAATCCAGTTCGCGCACGATGGGCGCAAAGTCATGCCCGTCCGCGCCGAGCCCGTGCATCCAGATCACGGCTGCAGTGGGCGATGGCGCACTCTCGATTTCTATCGTTTCCAATAATTCCGGTTTATTCATTGCACAGCCTTATTTCACTCGAATCGCAGATTTTGGTCTGAATGCTTTGCATACTGCTTCATTAGTTTCAATATAGGGTCCACCGATCAGATCAATGCAGTAGGGCACCGCAGCAAAAATACCCGGCACAAGCACCTTGCCATCTGCGTCCTTCAGTCCCTCGAGAGTTTCGCGTATCGATTTTGGTTGCCCCGGCAGATTCATGATCAGCGCTGCATGATCTTCACACTCGCGGATCACTGCCACTTGACGCGACAAGATCGCGGTCGGCACAAAACGCAAACTGATTTGCCGCATCTGCTCGCCAAAGCCGGGCATGGGCTTGGTGGCGACTGCGAGTGTCGCTTCGGGCGTGACATCACGGCGTGCCGGCCCGGTACCGCCGGTGGTGAGCACCAAATCGCAACCAACTTCATCGACCAGGCTAATCAAGGTTTGCTCGATGGTGGCTTGCTCGTCAGGGATCAGGCGCGTTTCCATCTGCCATGGGCTGGTGAGTGCCGACGAAAACCAGTCTCGCAGCGCGGGTACACCCTGGTCTTCGTACACACCACGCGATGCCCGATCTGAAATCGACACCAAGCCAATGATTAATTCATCAGGATGCGTTCTGGTTTTCTTCATCGTCATGTCGTTCTGCCTCGTCGTCGGCAGTTGCATCTTTAGGTAGGGCTTGTAATGTCTTTAAAAGCTGAAAGATTTCGCGGTAGGCCTTGGGGGGCTTGTTGTCTGCTTGTTCTTTGCGCGCATTGCGAATCAGCGTGCGTACATGCTGTAAATCGAGCGAAGGATACTGACTGTACAAATCAGTCAGCGCTTTATCGTCGGCGAGCAGTCGGTCACGCTGGCGTTCAATTGCATGCAGGGCGGCAGCCTCGGCCTTGGAGGTGCCGCGCCAGCCATCAACGGTTTTTTGGATGATGGCGACTTCATCCTCGGTGAGGGTGCGCATTTTTTTCCCCACATACTGCAACTGCCGGCGCCGACCTTCATGGTTGCTGATTTGCTGACAGGTCAGAATCGCTTCCATCACATCGTCAGGCATGGGCACCTTCTTGACACGATCGCGTGGCGCCTCGACCAGAGCTTCGCCAAGTTTTTGCAGCGCGGTCATCTCGCGCTTGAGTTGGCTCTTGGAAGGGCGTTCGTATTTTTGCTCGAATTCGCTGGACTGGAACCCGACCGCGCCGCGGTTGGCATTGGGCATGAGGACGGCCGATTGAAAAATGCAACGACTGCTATGATAACCGCTTTGATCCTGCCCCGAGAGAACGCCGCATGAGCGCTGAAATCTTCACCCACACGCAAGAACAACTCAAAGAAATTGCCAGTGATGTATTGCGCTTTGCCCAGCAAAAGGGCGCATCTGATGCAGTTGTCGAACTAAGTGAGGGTCACGGGCTTTCAGTCAGCGTGCGTAAAGGGCAGGTCGATACTATCGAGCAGAACAAGGATAAGGGTATCGGTGTCACGATCTTTTTAGGCGAGGGCCGCGCGATCCGCCGAGGCAATGCCAGCACCTCCGATTTTTCTTTGAAGTCATTGAAGGAAACCGTCGACGCCGCCTACGATATCGCACGCTTCACTGCCGAAGACGACTGCGCTGGTTTGCCGGATGATGAGATGCTGGAGCGCTCGCCGAAAGACCTTGATCTGTTTCACCCATGGGCTATTCAGGCCGATCAAGCGGTAGAAATTGCGCTGCGCTGTGAAGCGGCTGCATTCGCTGTGGACAAGCGCATCACGAACAGTGAAGGCGCGGCGGTGCATGCGCAGCAATCGCACTTCGTGTTGGCGAATTCGCGTGGTTTCATGGGTGGCTATCCCTATACCCGCCACTCGATCTCGGTCTCGCCGATTGCAGGCAAGGGCCAGCACATGCAGCGTGATGATTGGTACAGCTCCGATCGTAACCCCACCAAACTCGCTGAGCCTGAAGCGATTGGCCGCTACGCCGCCGAGCGCGCGCTGGCACGTTTGAATGCGCGCAAGCTCGACACGCGCAAATGCCCGGTGCTATTCGAGGCACCGCTCGCAGCGGGATTGGTGGGCGCATTTGTGCAGGCGGTGTCGGGTGGCGCGCTGTACCGTAAATCGACATTTCTGACCGATTCAATCGGTACGCAAGTATTCGGCGACGATATTCAAATTGTCGAAGACCCATCCATACGCAGCGCCACTGGATCTGCGCCGTTTGATGAGGAGGGTGTGCGGGTTCAGGCGCGTGATGTGGTGCGTGGCGGGGTGGTACAGGGCTATTTCCTGTCGACTTACTCTGCACGCAAGCTGGGCATGAAAACAACCGGTAACGCAGGCGGCTCGCATAATCTGCAAATACTGTCTTCCCGTACCCGTGCAGGCGATGATTTTGTCGGCATGTTAAAAAAAATGGGTACCGGTTTGCTGGTCACCGAATTGATGGGGCATGGCGTCAACTATGTGACCGGTGACTACTCGCGCGGTGCATCGGGATACTGGGTTGAACAAGGTGTGATCCAGTACCCGGTCGAAGAAATCACCATTGCGGGCAATCTTCGCGATATGTTCAAGGATATTGCTGCCATCGGTAGCGATGTACTAGTACGCGGGACGAAGTCGACTGGGTCGATTCTGATCGGCAGCATGACCATCGCCGGCAACTGAACAACGCGCATCACGTCCGCCTGTCCGCCAAGCCTCCGCCTCCGCAGACGGTTATCTGACAAACGAGGACGGTCGGCAAAAGCGCACATGTCTGCGTGCGCGCCCGGCTATCGAACAAATATTCCACTGATCGGGTTTGCTTGCGTTCCAGCAAGCTGACCGTTCTCAAGCGTACCCGTTGAGCCATCTTCAATGCCACGAACCGCGGTGTTCACTGCGAGTCGGCTAGACCTTGATTACTGTCACCCGGCATAGGTAATTCGCTGCGCGTTTACAACGTATTTCCGGACGAAATGTTTTTTTCTGTAGCTGCGAGAAACTTTGCTTGCATGCTGAGAAATGTTGCAGGCAGTGCGTTTAAACAACATCGAGAATTTTGTTATGAAATAGCTATTGCCCGCCTCGGAAAGCCCCTCCTAGAATTGCCAAGGTTTTAACAAACCTCACCCGTGCGCCGCGCCGGTCGGTGCGCCGGTGTCAGACCGAATACCAGGCATACAGGGGACTATTAATGAAACGTCGTTCATTCCTTTCCGGTGCGGCAGCCGGCATTGCAGCTGGCGTTGCCAGCGCGCCGGCTATTGTTCACGCCAACACCACCATCAACTGGCGCTTGGCATCCAGTTTTCCAAAATCACTCGACACCATCTTCGGCGCGGCTGAGATTATGGCCAAGCGCGTATCGGCGCTGACCGACGGCAAATTCAATATCCGCGTGTTTCCCGGCGGTGAGCTGGTACCTGCGCTGCAGGTAATGGATGCAGTTCAAGCGGGCACGGTGGAGATGGGTCACTCGGCGTCTTACTACTACTTCGGCAAGGACGCGACTTTCGCTTTTGATACGGCGGTGCCTTTTGGTCTGACCGCTCGTCAGCAAACCGCTTGGATGGATCAAGGCGGTGGTCGGCAGCTGATGCGTGATTTTTTTGCCGAGTACGGCGTTGTTAACTTCATGGGTGGCAACACCGGCTGCCAGATGGGCGGCTGGTTCCGTCGCGAGGTCAAAACCCCGCAAGACATGCATGGTCTGAAAATGCGAGTCGGTGGTTTTGCTGGGCGCGTCATGCAAAAGTTGGGTGTCGTGCCTCAGCAGATTGCCGGGGGCGACATTTACCCCGCGTTGGAGAAAGGCACCATCGATGCGGCTGAATGGATAGGCCCGTATGACGATGAAAAGCTGGGATTCAATAAAGTCGCGCCGTTCTACTACACACCCGGCTGGTGGGAGCCCAGCGCGCAATTGTCTTTCTACGTTAACAAGAAAGAATGGGACAAACTACCCAAGGAGTATCAAGCTGCCCTCGAGGTGGCGACCTACGAAGCGCACATTGCGATGCAAGCGATGTACGACGCGCGCAATCCGACTGCATTGGCACGCTTGATGAAAAATGGCGTCAAACTCCGCACATTCTCCAAAGCAATTCTCGACGCATGTTATGAAGCTGCACAAGAAGTGATCGAGGAAGAGGCCTCCAAAAACGCCAAGTTCAAGAAGGTACTCGAGCCGTGGCGTCGTTTCCATCAAGACCAGAATAACTGGTACTCGGTTGCTGAGACACCTGTGCAGTCCTACCT
>CAZZMV010000005.1:11940-20705 GCA_964655425.1 uncultured Bifidobacterium sp. | reverse complement strand
AGATCGCTACCAGCGCCAGAATCAGTCGAGAAATCAATACTCGGTGATTCCGCCGCGCCATCGGCACCCAACTCGTTGCCCATATCGATGTTCAGCTCGATCTGCTCTTTCATATCGGTTTTGTTAGCGACCGAGATCATGCTTGGAAAAGCAATGATTAGCGCCACCATCATCACCTGGATACCTACAAACGGTACTGCACCCCAGTAGATATCACTGGTCTTGACTTTTTTCGGTGCGACCGAGCGCAGGTAGAACAATGCAAAGCCAAACGGTGGATGCATGAATGAGGTTTGCATATTCACTGACAGTAGCACCCCGAACCAGATCAGATCGATACCCATCTTGTCAGCTACCGGCCCCACGAGCGGTACCAGGATGAATGCAAGTTCGAAGAAATCAAGGAAGAAAGCCAAGCCAAAGAACAGCAGGTTCACCACAATCAAAAAACCTGCCTGACCACCGGGTAGTGAGCTAAGCAGATGCTCAACCCACAGATCACCGTTGATACCCCGGAACACCAGCGAGAACACACTCGAGCCGATCAGAATGAACAAGACGAAGCAAGACAAACGGGTGGTGGAGTTCATCGCTTGCTTGAGCAGATCTTTGGAAAGTCGGCGATTAGCCAGCGCCAATAGCATGGCCCCTAGAGCGCCCATACCGCCACCTTCAGTCGGCGTGGCAATGCCGACAAAGATCGTACCCAGCACCAGAAAAATCAATGCCAGTGGCGGCACCAGTACCAAAACCACCTGTTCAGCCATCTTGGAAAGCAGGCCCAGCTTCAGCTTGCGGCTTGCTAATGCAATGCAATAGGTCAGCAGTACGCCGACCACGCCGCTGTAGACCAGCGCCTCGTCGCTAGCGAGCGATGGTTTTGACGGGGCGAGATAGCTTGTTTTGAAAAGCCAGGCAGCAAGATAGCCCACACCGAGTATTGCCAGCAGTGACGGCAGACCGCTGGAGCCATCTGGTTCACGCAGATTACGTGCTTCGGGAGGCAGCGCAGGTAGCGCCTTGGGTTGCAGAATAGAGATAACGAAAATGTAGCCGGCATACAAGGCAGTCAGCAGCAGACCAGGGATGAACGCTGCCTGGTACATGTCACCCACTGAGCGCCCGAGTTGGTCTGCCATCACGATCAACACCAGCGAGGGCGGAATGATCTGAGCCAGTGTTCCCGAGGCGGCGATCACACCCGAAGCGATTTTTCTATCGTAGCCGTAGCGCAGCATCACCGGCAAAGAGATCAGGCCCATCGAGATCACTGACGCTGCCACCACGCCGGTCGTGGCCGCTAAAAGTGCGCCAACAAAAATCACCGCGTATGCGATGCCACCGCGCAGTGGCCCGAACAACTGACCTATGGTGTCGAGCAAATCCTCGGCCATGCCAGAGCGCTCAAGGATCAGACCCATAAAGGTAAAGAAGGGAATGGCGAGCAAGGTGTCGTTGCTCATAATGCCGAATAGCCTATTGGGCAGTGCTTGTAAGAGTTCTGGCTTGAGCAACCCTAATTCAATACCAATCAAGCCAAACAGTAGTCCATTCGCGGCCAGGGAAAAGGCAACCGGGAAGCCCGACAGTAGAAAAACCACCAGCGTGATGAACATCACTGGCGCCATGTTTGCGATTAGAAATTCAGTCATGATCAGGCTCCCTTCGCGACGGCTTGTGTGCCGATGTTGGTCACCTCTGCCAAGTTCAGCTGGTTCGCTGCGGCGATTGCTTCAATTTCTTCCTGAGGTGAGGTTTGGTGTTTCTCGAACACGCTGGCGTCGACCCGCCCCATCAAGAAACCGATGCGCTTGATCAGCTCGGATATTCCCTGCAGCGTAAGCAGAAGAAAGCCGACTGGTATCAAGAGCTTCGCAGGCCAGACAATCAGGCCACCGGCGTTACTCGACATTTCCTGACTGCGGATTGATTCGAATGCGAAAGGCACGGCGAAATACAGAATGAGAAAAGTAGCGGGTAACAAGAAAAGTAAAAACCCAAAGACATCAATCCATACTTGAGCACGTCTAGGAAAGCGACCGACCACGACGTCGATGCGAACATGCTCATTTCGTTTCAAGGTATAAGAGGAAGCAAGCAGGAAAATCGCGCCGAACAGATACCACTGGATCTCAAGCCACGCATTCGAGCTAATGTTTAGCAAGTAGCGCACCAGTGCGTTGCCGGCACAAATAAGCACGGCAGCTAGCAATGCCCAGCTAATACTCAGGCCGATACGCTCGTTCACCGTATCGATCAATTTGGATAGCGACAGGAAGAAGGACATGACGAAGCTCTCTCGAAAGATGGAGGCAGTCGACAGGTCCAGTGGCCACCGATGCACTGATCGCAATCGGGTGGGTCTCCTTACTTGTTCTTGTTGACTGCCGGGGAAGTCACTGTCACGGGGGCTGTGATCCAAGTGGCAGGTCGCAGCTGTGGCAAGTGTTCGCAGCAATGTAGCTGTGCTCGATGTGAGCAACAGTGTTGCTAGGCAATAGCCTTAACGGGCAGGGTTCGAAACTGAGCTTAGTCTCGCTTTATGACGCTTTCTTGCAACACGATCGCGAGTAGGCTGCTGGATGGAGTTAGATCAGATCGGCCGCGGCCCTGAGCGGCCGCTGCCATGAGGCTCGATCAGGGCTATAGCTGCGCTTTCAGCCTTGCAATCGCAGCGCGCACTTGCGCTGGCGCAGTACCGCCTACGTGCGCACGCGCAGCGACGGAGCCTTCCAGTGTCAACGCTGTATGTACATCTGCTTCAATCAGCTTGGAAAATGCCTGCAGCTCCGTCAGCGTCAAGTCAGATAAATCACAACCACGCTGCTCGCAACTACGTACAGCATGCGCTACTGCTTCGTGGGCGTCGCGAAATGGCAGGCCTTTTTTAACGAGATAGTCGGCAAGATCAGTCGCCGTGGCATAGCCCTGCAGTGCTGCGGCACGCATGGCCTCTTGCTTGACTGTGATGCCACCCGCCATATCGGCAAAAATACGCAGTGTATCGATGACGGTATCGACCGTATCGAACAAGGGCTCTTTATCTTCTTGATTATCTTTGTTATAGGCGAGGGGTTGGGCTTTCATCAGCGTGAGCAGGGCCATCAAATGCCCGTTCACCCGACCGGTTTTACCGCGCGCGAGCTCGGGCACATCAGGATTTTTCTTTTGCGGCATGATCGACGAGCCCGTGCAGAAGCGATCAGCGATATCGATGAAGCCAACCCGCGGGCTCATCCAAATCACCAGTTCTTCAGACAGGCGCGAAACATGCGTCATCACCAAAGCGGCTGATGCGCAAAACTCAATCGCGAAGTCACGGTCGGACACAGCATCCAGCGAGTTGTGGCAGACGTCATCAAAGCCCAAGGTTGTAGCGACTCGCTTGCGATCGATCGGAAAACTGGTGCCGGCTAATGCCGCCGCGCCCAACGGCAAGCGATTCACCCGTTTGCGGCAGTCCGACATGCGCTCGCTATCGCGACCAAACATCTCGACATAGGCGAGCAAGTGGTGACCAAAGGTCACGGGCTGAGCGACTTGCAGATGCGTAAACCCGGGCAGAATGGTGTCTGCGTGTTGCTCAGCAAGCTGTAGCAGAGCCAAGCGAAGCGCCTTCAGTAAATCCAGAATGTCGTCTATCGCTCCACGCAAATACAAGCGAATATCAGTGGCAACTTGATCATTGCGCGAACGACCTGTATGCAAACGTTTACCGGCATCGCCCACCAGCTCGGTCAGACGCTTTTCGATATTGAGATGCACATCTTCCAGATCAAGCGACCAGACAAATTGACCGCTTTCAATCTCACTCAGAATCTGCGCCATACCACGCTGGATATCGGCGTAATCTTGAGTGCTAATGATTTTTTGCGCTGCCAGCATGTCGGCATGTGCGAGCGAACCTTGAATATCGACTGCTGCCAAGCGCTTGTCAAAAAATACCGACGCGGTATAGCGCTTGACTAAGTCAGACACGGGCTCATTGAATCGGGCCGACCAGGCCTCTGCTTTTTTTGAAAATTGATCACTCATGGCGAGATTATAAGGGGCAGTAGCGCAATGATCAGCCGGTATTCCTGAGGCCAGCGGCCACGCCATTAATCGATAGATGAATACCGCGATGAACGCGGATATCCGGTTCGCGCCCCTGGTCATTCTGGCTTCGGTGGCGCCTGATTAATTCAACTTGCAAGTGGTTGAGTGGATCAAGGTAAGGAATACGATTTTTAATCGATCGAGCCAGCGTCGGATTATTTGCCAAACGATCTCGTGAACCGGTAATGATCGAAAGCGCTTCCAGTGTTTTTTCATGCTCGGCACTGATGCGCGCGAAGATGCTATGCCGTAGTTTGCGATCCGGTACCAACGAGGCATAGCGCGACGCGAGTGCAAGATCGGTTTTGGACAGCACCATATCCATATTCGCCAGCAAAGTTGAAAAGAATGGCCACTCTTTCAACATCGCACGCAGCAGCGTACGTTTCTTCGTGATGCTGCCATCGGCCTCGTCACCCAGCCATTGCGCCACCGCGCTACCGAAGCCATACCATCCCGGTAGCAGCAGCCGGCATTGGCCCCAAGAGAAGCTCCAGGGTATGGCACGCAAGTCTTCAATACGGCGAGTTGATTTGCGTGATGCAGGGCGCGAGCCGATATTCAATTCGGCGATTTCAGCAATCGGGGTCGCTGCGAAAAAATAATCGGTAAAGCCGGGGGTTTCATATACCAAGTGCCGGTAAGCACGGTATGCGTACTCGGATAATTTTTCCATGACCCGCTCGAACTCGGCCAGGCGCTGCGCTTGTTTGGTATCGGTATTTGCCGGACGCAAGCTCGCTTCCATCACCGCAGCCACCACCAGCTCGAGATTGCGGCGTCCGATTTCAGGGTTCGAGAACTTCGACGCAATAATCTCGCCTTGCTCGGTGAGGCGGAACTGTCCGTTCACGGTACCCGCAGGCTGCGCCAGAATTGCATCATGGCTGGGGCCACCGCCACGACCCACCGTGCCACCCCGGCCATGAAACAGACGCAGCTTGACGCCATGGCGCGCAAACACGTCGACCAGAGCCACCTCGGCCTTATATAAAGACCAATTCGAGGTCAGGAATCCGCCATCCTTGTTCGAATCCGAATAGCCCAACATCACTTCCTGTAACCCATGCTGTTGCATCACCAGAGCGCGCACAGGTGGTAGTGATAACCAGCCATCCATGATGGCGGGCGCGTTGTGCAAATCGGGAATGGTCTCGAAAAGTGGAATCACCATCACACCAGATTCAAGCGTGCCGTCAGGTTTAACACGGAGTAATCCGGTTTCTCTTTGCAGTAAGAGTACTTCCAGCAGATCGGATACGGTCTCGGTATGCGAGATGATGTAATTACGAATCGCTCGCTCACCAAACGCCACGCGAATCTCACGCGCGGCTTTTAGCACGCCCAACTCAGACACGGTTTCATCGGAGTAGCTCACATAAGGGGAGCGCAGCAATCGCGGTTGCGCCAACTCGGCACTGAGCAGCGCGATTTTTTGCTCCTCGCTCAGCTGCGCATAATCTTCCGACAGACCCGCTACGTGGAATAGCTCGGCGATCACGCGCTCATGTACATCCGAGCTTTGACGCATATCGAGTGTCGCGAGGTGAAAGCCGAAGATATCGGCGGCGCGTCGCAAGGTATTCAAGCGAGGTTTTGTCAGCACCAGACCGTGGTTGGCCCGCAGCGAGTCACCGATCATGTCCAGGTCAACGATGAATTGATCTGGCGACGCATACGGTTCGGCCGAGCCGATTTCATGCCGCAAGATATTCGATACCCCGAGCCGACGTGCGGTAGCGGCGAGCCGCGCATACACCAGAATCAATGCGCGTCGGTAGGGCTCGTCAGTACGATGGGGTGAGTTATCCGGCGACGCATCGGCCATCGCCTGCAGTTGGGCACTGACCGAGACCAGCAAGGTTGAAATCGACAGCTCGGCGCCGAGGGCGTGAACCTCTTCAAGATAAAACTCGAAAATCGTGGTCGACTGACGCGACATCGCCTGTGCCATGGTGTCGCTGTTGACGTTCGGATTGCCATCTCGGTCACCGCCAATCCAGCTACCCATTTGCACAAAGGGTGGCAAATGCAGCTGACGTAACTGCGGGTATTGTGTCAGCGTCTCATGCTCGATCTCTTCCATCAAGCCCGGTAATTCGCGCAGGAAGGTGATGCGATAGAACGATAGTGCGTTCTCGATTTCATCAGTAACGGTGAGACGTTGGTAGCGCAGCATGCGTGTCTGCCAGAGTTTGGCGACCTCCGCATGCAACAAGGCGGTGTTGCGCTCACGCTCGGCTGGTGTAGTCGGTTGATCTCGCAAGGTCAATAGGCGAGCAATCTCGCGACCGGCATCGAGAATACTTTTGCGTTGCACCTCAGTCGGGTGCGCAGTCAGTACCGGCGAGATCAGTGCGCTGTCATAAAACTGCTGCACTGCTTTGCCATTGACGCCGGCAGTCCTCAAGTGGGCGAGTGTTGCCGGGAAGCTGTCGGGCTGCGGTGCAGAGCCTGCTAATTGATGAGCGCGTCGCCTGCGGTTGTGGTGCTGGTCTTCGGCGATGTTTGCCAGATGCGAAAAATACGAAAACGCACGCACCACGGCATTGGTTTGATCGCGGCTGAGTTTTTTCAGCAAGCGATCGAGGTCGGCGCCCGCGGCCGGATCAGATTCACGCCGAAACCGGACGGCAGTCTGGCGGATGGTCTCGACCACATCAAACACTGCGTCGCCCTCTTGCTGGCGAATCACGTCACCCAGTAAACGGCCCAGCAAACGAATATCTTCGCGCAGCGGTGCATCTTTGTCGGTGGTTTTTGCCGATCGTGCCAGCAGGGGAGTTCGAAGCGCCATGATGTCTCAGTCGGGCTGGTAGCCACGCTGCAGGAGGTAGTCGGGGTGATAGAATGCGCCGCGGTTGGCGGCGACTGTTTTCAGCGTCGCTTGCTCAGCGACCTTCGACCGAAAGACCGCATTGAACGCCACATTTTCCGGAAAACTGATCATTGCCTCACGCGAGAGCCGTCTCGCGATGTGGCAAGCTGAAACTGTTCGAGCGCGCCTGCTCGAATTATATCCGCACAGTACGGTCGAAATACTCGGTATGACGACGCGTGGTGACCAAATCCTCGATCGCACCCTGTCCAAGGTTGGCGGCAAAGGCTTGTTCGTTAAAGAACTCGAAGTAGCCATGGAAGAGGGCCGTGCCGATCTTGCGGTGCATTCCCTGAAAGACGTGCCGATGGAGCTGCCGGAGGGCTTTACATTGGCTGCAGTGCTTGAGCGTGAAGACCCGCGCGACGCCTTCGTCTCGAATGATTACGACAGCCTCGAATCTTTACCAGCCGGTGCGATTGTGGGCACCAGCAGCTTGCGTCGCCAGGCGCTGATCGCGGCGCGCTTTCCGCAACTGCAAATCCATCCATTGCGTGGCAACCTCGATACTCGGCTTGCGAAACTCGATCGCGGTGAATATGCAGCCATCATCTTGGCGGCGGCGGGACTAAAGCGGCTGGGCATGGCGGATCGGATCCGTGCCTTGATCGACCCGGCGCACAGCTTGCCCGCACCAGGGCAGGGCGCGATGGCGATCGAGATCCGTAGCGGCCGTGATGAATTGATGCAGCTTTTGGCACCGCTCAATCACGCCGACACCGAGCACGCGGTGCGCGCCGAGCGCCAGCTCTCTCGTAGTTTTGGCGGCAGTTGCCAAATTCCGCTGGCGGCCTTTGCTACAGTGGATCAGCAAGCGCTCACCCTGACCGCAATGGTCGCCACGCCGGATGGCAAACGCATCGCGCGGGCCGAGGTACACGGCGCGGCGAACGCGCCGGAAGCCTTGGGTATTCAAGTCGCGCAAGCACTCGAAGCACAGGACGCGACCGCTATCCTCGCTGCTTGCCGTACTGATTAAGCCCAGCGCGGGGGCCAGGGCGCTGTGATAACCCGTCCCGTCGTCATCACCCGTCCTCGTGCACAAGCAGATGCGCTTGTTGCGCGGCTGGCCGCACTCGGCGTGGCAGTGCATTGCTTCCCTTTGCTCGAGATACAGCCCATCCAAGACGACGCGGCATTGCGGGCCACCTTAGCTAGCCTGCGCGATTACGCCATGGTGGCGTTCGTCAGCCCGAATGCGATTGATGCGGCGTTTGCGTACATCGATCACTGGCCCGATCAGGTGATTGCCGCCGTAGTGGGTGAAGGCAGCCGGCAAGCACTGGCACGTCATGGGCTGAGTGCCGATAACGCACAGATTGTCAGCCCGATCGATCCGCACCGCACCGACTCAGAAACGCTGCTGGAAGTGCTCGATCTGGCGGCGCTTAAAGGACGTCGGGTGCTGATCGTTCGTGCGGAAACTGGAAGAGAGTTATTGGCAGATCGCTTGCGCGCGGCCGGTGTCGAGGTTGAACAAATCGCTGCCTACCAGCGTGGCATGCCAGTTTTTGATGAGCAGCGCCGCGCACAGCTGACCGCGCTGCTGGCCCAACCGATGTCGTGGGTCATTACCAGTTCTGAAGCCCTGCGATATCTGCTTGAGATGGTGCGGCAATTAGCTGCTGAGCCAGGCGTTGAGCAGATGTTGGGTAGTCAGCTCATCGTGCCGCATCCGCGCATCGCAGAAACCGCATGTGCACTCGGATTCACTTGCGTAATGCAGACCAACTCCGGAGACGAAGCGCTAGTCACCGCGATACAATCTGCAGCATGAGCGAACCATCAA
>CAZZMV010000005.1:2675-11840 GCA_964655425.1 uncultured Bifidobacterium sp. | reverse complement strand
CGTGAAGTTGCGCAGCGCTTGCAGTCGGGTGAAAACCTCAACAGCCAAACCAAGTTGATAGCAGACCGTGTGGATGATCAGCTACGGGTGTTGCAAGGCAAAGTATCCGTGTTGGAAGCGCGCCAAGCCGATGCACAAAATCAGCAAGCGGCACTCGAGCAGCTTTATCGTGATCTGGCAAAAAATCGAGACGACTGGGCGCTGGCTGAAATCGAGCAGGTATTGTCGACCGCAAGTCAGCAACTACAAATTGCAGGCAATGTTCGAAGTGCTTTGGTCGCTTTACAAAATGCGGACGCGCGCTTGTCGCGGGTCGATCGTCCGCAGTTCATCGCGATTCGTCGAGCCATCGCGCAAGACATCGAAAAACTCAAAAGCTTGCCGAGTGTTGATCTGACCGGTGTGGCCGTTCGGATTGACTCATTGATTGCACAAGTAGACGCCATGCCGCTGATGTCGGATGAAAAGCCAGCCATCGTTGCCCCCACGCCTAAAACAAAACTCTCAAATCGCCAGAAAGCCGAAGCAAATAGCGCCTACGATTGGCGGGTAGAGATGCAGGAGCGTTGGACCGCATGGAGCAGCGAGCTATGGTCAGACCTCAAACAACTCTTGCGTGTGCGCACCGTCACTGCGCCCGAGGCATTGCTGCTGACGCCAGAGCAAGCATTTTTTGCGCGCGAAAACGTGAAGTTGCGGTTGCTGAATGCGCGCGTTGCGCTTTTGTCGCGTAACGATGCTGCGTTTCGTGCTGATCTGGCAGAAGCAGACCGCGCACTGCAGCGCTACTTCGATCTGCGTGATCCACATACCAAGACTGGCCGGGAACTGATTCGCCAGATTCGCGAGAGTGTGCTGAATATCGAAATGCCCACGCTCGCGCATAGTTTGGCCGCGGTGCGTCAATCGCGTTCGCGTCCATGAGCAAGGTGCGTTCGTGAGTACGCGAATCTTTATCTGGTTGATTGGTTTATTCGCTGCGGCGATTGGGCTGGCGGTGCTGGCGCGTTTCAACCCCGGCAACGTGGTGCTGTTCTATCCGCCGCACCGGATTGATATTTCGCTGAATTTTTTCATTGTTATTCTGCTGCTGAGTTTTCTGCTATTGCTGTTGATTGTAAATACAGTCAGAGCCACCATGGCGCTACCGCGCCGGGTTCAGCAGTACCGCGCGATGCGGCAACTCCGTGAATCCGGACGTGCGTTGCAAGATGCCTTACGCGCCTATTTCGAAGGACGTTTTAGCCGCGTCGAAAAATCGGCACGCAAAGCGGCGCAATCTTCGGAATACGCTGGCCTTGCTGCGTTGCTCGGCGCGCGTGCCGCGCAGCGGATGCAAGAGCCGCAGCGACGTGATCAGTGGCTGAGCGACGCTGCATCAGACGGTAGTTTGCGTACTGCCCGGTTGATGAGTACGGTCGATTTACTTTCGGAAGAAAACAAAGATCTGGATGCAGCGCTAGCGGCTTTGCAAGAGCTGAACAGTAGCGGTGTTCGCCACGCGCATGCGTTGAGATTGGCACTCAAAGTGAATCAGAGCGCGCGTAACTGGCCCGAGGTACTTCGCTTGGTGAACTTGCTCGACAAGCACGATGCGCTGCATCCCACACTGTCGCGTCGCTTGCGCGATATGGCTTACGAGGCCTTAATACCCAAGTCGGCGGATGATGCTGAGTCGCTTAAGAAATTATGGTCGACTATTCCCGTGGCTGACCGGCAGAGTGTGGCGGTGGCGACCATGGCTGCCACCGCGTTCATGAAAATCGGTCGTCAGCAAGAAGCGGCAGATATTTTGCAGAAAGCTTTGGCAGTGCAGTGGGATGTGCGATTACTGCGAGCGTATCGCCAATGTGCGGGGCCAGAGGGTTCTGCAACGCTGCTGTCACAAATCGAGCATGTCGAGCAATGGTTACGTGATCGACCGAATGACGCAGAGCTCGCCTTATTGTTGGGCGCCTTATGTCAGAAGCAAAAGCTGTGGGGCAAGGCGCAGCGCCATCTTGAGCAAGCGGTACTCGGCGCCAGTGATCGCATCACCTTGCAAGAGGCCCACCTTCGACTCGCCCAGATGTATGAAGCACTGGGACAACCCGAGGCAGCAGCCACACACTTTCGTTTGTGCGCGTTGACCACGCAGGTAGCAACACCCAAGTCACTGTAGGTGCGCACCACCGCACTGCTGGATAGCGGCTCGTTATAATCGCGAGTTTTCCGAAATTTTTCGTCTTTTCAAGGAACACCATGAGTCTGAATAATGTCCCGGCTGGACGCGACGTACCTAACGATTTCAACGTCATCATTGAAATCCCGATGAATGCCGATCCGATCAAATATGAAGTTGATAAAGAAACTGGCGCGCTCTACGTCGATCGATTCATGGGAACCTCAATGCATTACCCGTGTAACTACGGCTATGTGCCCGATACGATTGCCGATGATGGTGATCCAGTCGACGTGCTGGTGATTACGCCTTTCCCCTTGATTCCGGGTGTGGTTGTGCGTTGCCGTCCGATAGGCGTACTCAAAATGACGGATGAATCCGGCGGTGATGCCAAAGTACTTGCGGTGCCAATCGATAAAGTGCTGCCGATATATACGCATTGGCAAAAACCTGATGACATGAACGATTTGCGTTTACAGCAGATTCAACATTTCTTCGAGCACTATAAAGATCTTGAGCCAGGCAAATGGGTCAAGGTTGATGGCTGGTATGGGCCGGACGACGCCAAGCAAGAAATTTTGTCAGGTGTTGAAAACTACAAGCGCGAAACCAAAAAAACGTAACCAGTCAGGCACGTGGATTGTCATGCTTGAACGGGCTGCGCTCGTTCAGTTCATCCATATAAGCTGACATACCGCGTCCTTCTTGTCTGAGGAAACGCTCGACTGCATCCGAAAATGCGGGGTGCGCCAGCCAATGCGCAGACCACGTGGGCTGTGGCAGGAAGCCACGTGCCATTTTGTGTTCGCCTTGTGCGCCGCCTTCAAACGCGGCAATACCATGTTCAATGCAAAATGCCAGCGGCTGGTAATAGGCAGTTTCAAAATGCAGGCAGGCATGCTGCTCGATGCACCCCCAATAACGCCCATACAGGGCGTTTTTATCGTAAATCAAAAGTGAAGCGGCAATCGGTGCTGATTCACGTTCTGCAATCACCAGCAAAATGTTATCTGGCATGGTCACGCCAATACGCAAAAAGAAATCAAGATTCAGGTAAGGCGTTGAGTAATGCTCTCGGTAAGTCTGGTCGTAGCAGCGCTTGAAGAACCGCCAATCAGCTTCGGTCATATCGGGCCCCAGTACCCTGCGCATGGTGATGCCCGCCTCTTGTACTTTGCGACGCTCTGCGCGAATATTTTTTCGTTTCTTTTGTTCCAGCGTCGATAAAAACTGATCGAAAGTCTGGTACCCCTGGTTTTGCCAATGAAACTGCACGCCCTGACGCAGCAGAAAGCCAGCCTCAGATAATTGCTGCGCTTCAGCCTCAGGTGGGTACAGCACATGGGTCGACGACAAGCCATTGGTACGCTGAACATTGGCGAGTGCTTGGATCAGTGCATCACGCGCGGCGCGATCGGTGGCAATCAGCCGCGTACCGGTAACCGGCGTGAAAGGAATCGCGCTCAATAATTTGGGGTAGTAGTCAATCCCGTTACGGCGGTAGGCGTCGGCCCAAGCCCAGTCGAATACATACTCGCCGTATGAATGAAATTTGGCATATAGCGGCAATGCAGCAACCAGCGATTCTTGTTGCCATAGCGTGAGGTATTGGGGCTGCCAGCCTTTTTCTTGCGACGCACTACCGGATTCATGCAGCGCATGCAAGAACGCAAACGATAAAAACGGGTTCGCATCCGACTGCGCTTGAACCAAGCCGTCCCACGCTGGTTGCCCGACCTCTGATAATGAAGAAACAATGCGCGTGCGATAATCTGTATTCTCTGAAGTCTGAGTCATGCGCGCTCGGGCTTTCCATTATTTCCGTGTTTCTCGATGCCAGTCACAGTAGCCCTCGCCCAAATTAACAGCATCGTCGGTGATCTCGTCGGTAATTGCGCGCGTATTGTTGAGGCAGCCCATCGCGCCGCAGGCGAGGGCGCTGACATTGTGCTCACACCTGAATTATCGCTGGTTGGGTACCCGCCGGAAGATTTGCTGCTGCGTGAGTCATTCTACGCAAAATCACACACTGCGTTGCAACAACTGGCCGAGCAACTTGCTGAATTCAAAGGCGTGTACGTGATTGTGGGTCACCCACTGCGTGAGGCGAACGGGCAGCAGTACAACGCCGCCTCGGTAATGTTGGATGGTGAGGTCATCCATACTTATCGCAAGCATGCGCTACCGAATTACACCGTATTCGATGAGAAGCGCTACTTCAGTGCAGCGGATGATGTTTGTATATTTGATGTCAAAGGTACGCGCTTTGCCATCAATATTTGTGAAGATACCTGGTATGCAGACATGCCGCGCAAAGCACGCGAGGCAGGTGCACAAGTGATGTTGGTGTTGAATGCCTCGCCATTTCACATGCACAAACAGCATCTTCGAATTGACACCCTGCGCGACACCGTGAGCAAGCAGCAACTTGCCATGGTGTATTTGAATCTAGTTGGCGCACAGGATGAGCTGGTATTTGATGGTGCATCATTCGTGCTTGATTCGGCGGGCGAGTTATGTGCGCAGCTAAAGCCTTTCGAAGAAGATTTTGCGCTAGTCAGTTTCAATGACGGTATGCCCGAGCGATTGCCGCTGCGCGATACGCCGTCGCTTGAAGCGCAAGTCTATGCAGCCCTGGTGCTGGGCGTGCGCGATTATGTCGGCAAGAACGGATTTCCCGGCGCGATCATTGGTTTGTCTGGGGGTGTTGATTCGGCACTGACATTAGCGATTGCTGTCGATGCACTGGGCAAAGAAAAGGTGCGTGCGGTGATGATGCCGTCGCCCTACACCGCCGAAATTTCCTGGATAGATTCACGCGACATGGCGGCTCGCCTGGGCGTGCGCTACGACGAAATTCCGATCGCTAGCTGTTTTGATGCGTTTCGCGACGCGTTACAGCCGCTGTTTGCCGGGTTGTCAGAAGACACCACCGAAGAAAACCTGCAAGCGCGTATTCGCGGCACCTTGTTGATGGCGCTCTCCAACAAGACCGGCGCAATCGTCCTCACCACCGGCAACAAGAGCGAGATGGCCACTGGTTACTGCACGCTGTATGGCGATATGGCGGGAGGCTACGCGGTCATCAAAGACATACTCAAGACCATGGTCTATCGGCTATGTGATTATCGAAATGCTATTTCAGAGGTCATCCCGCAACGCATACTCACGCGGGCGCCGTCGGCTGAGTTACGGCCCAACCAGCTCGACCAGGACTCGCTGCCGCCTTACGAGGCGCTCGACGGTATCCTGCGGCAGTACATGGAAGAGGGTGAGGGCGTTGCAGAACTTCTGGCCGCGGGTTATCGTAAGCAAGATGTCGACCGAATTACCCGCCTGGTCAAGATCAACGAATACAAAAGGCGGCAGGCACCGGTTGGTCCAAGAATCACGCATCGCGCATTTGGCCGTGACTGGCGATACCCAATCACGTCAAAATTCAGCGAATAATTCGATGCGGTTTCTTTTTCAACAAGGTTGCTGACGATACGATTGAAACCCTTGCACTGCTGGACGAATGATTCGTTGAGAATATCGTTTGGTTGGGCAAGTTGAACATGACCCGTTTTCAAGAGGAGCCACTGTGAAGCAGATCACCGCCGTCATCAAACCATTCAAACTCGACGAGGTCCGTGAGTCGCTTGCGGCCGTTGGCGTAAGTGGTCTGACCGTCACCGAAGTCAAAGGCTTCGGCCGACAAAAAGGCCACACCGAGTTGTATCGCGGCGCGGAGTACGTGGTTGATTTTCTGCCCAAGGTAAAAGTTGAGCTGGTGGTTGCTGAAGACAGCGTCGATCGCGCGATCGAGGCAATCGTCAAAGCGGCTCGCACCGGCAAGATTGGCGACGGCAAGATTTTTGTGACGGCTGTCGAGCAGGTGGTACGCATTCGCACCGGTGAAACCGGACCAGACGCCGTTTAAGTATCAAGCATGGTCGCTTGGTACAGTGTGAACTGATTTTTGGCTGAATATCCTGGATCCCGGCCTACGTCGGAATCCAGCGAGCCTTCAATCCGAGACGCATCAAGCTTTCAACAAAACCATCAGCGCGCCGGATCCACCATCCGCCGCGCGCGCGGTACAAAACGCAATCACTTCGTCTTTTTGCACCAGCCAGTTCCTGACCTTGCTTTTCAGGACGGGCTTTTTGTCCATCGAACCCAAGCCTTTGCCGTGAATAATGCGCACGCAGCGAACGCCACGCTTCACTGCATCGCGAATAAACTGGCCAATCGCTTCGCGTGCTTGGTCAACGCGCAGCCCATGCAGATCAAGCTGATCTTGCGTTACCCAACCCCCACTGCGTAATTTTTTCAGCACATCCGGGCCGACGCCAGGCCGGGCGTAGCTGAGCGCATCATCGGTTTCAAGTAGCGTCTCGATGCTGAACTCATCCGAGAGCGATTCACGCAGCACCGCTTCGTCATCAGCCATGCGTTGCTGCGCAATCGGCGAGGGTTTGGGAGGGGGATGCAGCACACGTTGCGGTACTTTGAGCGGCTTCACATCGCCGACGCTGTTACGAAACAGGTTTGCTTCGCGCGCGTGCTGCTCGGCCAACTCGCGGCGTTTGCGTTCTGCTTCAGCATGCGCGGCTGCTTTTTCCTGCAAACGTTGCTGCAAGGCCTTCAATTCCGCAAGATTTTTCATAGGAAGGCCCCCTTTTCCCGAACGCGCGGGGTGCGCGTTGGAAGTTACTCTTGCGCTTCGAGATACCGTTGCGCATCCAGTGCTGCCATACAGCCGGTACCGGCGCTGGTGATCGCTTGGCGATAAATATGGTCTTGCACATCACCCGCAGCAAACACACCGTCCACAGACGTCATAGTAGCCATACCCTCCAAGCCGCTGCGCGTGACGATATAGCCGTTGTTCATCTGCAGCTGACCCTCAAAAATTCCTGTATTCGGTTTATGACCAATCGCTACAAACAATCCATGAACCGAGAGTGGCGATACTGTGCCATCCGTAGTGCGCTTGATCTTCAGGCCGGTTACGCCACTGGCATCGCCAGTCACTTCATCCAGCACATGATTCCATTTAACTTCGATTTTGCCTTCATTCACTTTGGCCATCAGCCGGTCAATCATGATCGGCTCAGCGCGGAATTTATCGCGCCGGTGAATCATGGTCACCTTGCTCGCGATATTCGACAAATACAGCGCTTCTTCGACAGCGGTGTTACCGCCGCCAACCACCGCCACTTCCTGGTTCTTGTAAAAAAACCCATCGCAAGTCGCGCAGGCAGAAACCCCTTTACCCATGAATGCCTGCTCGGAGGGCAGACCAAGGTACTGCGCTGAAGCGCCGGTCGCGATGATTAATGCATCGCAGGTGTAGCTGCCGCTATCGCCTTCCAACAAAAATGGTCGCTGCTTGAGATGCACCGTGTGAATATGGTCGAATACGATCTCGGTATTGAACCGTTCAGCATGCTGCAGTAAACGCTGCATCAGCTCGGGGCCCTGCACGCCCATTGGGTCGCCGGGCCAGTTTTCGACATCCGTGGTGGTCATCAACTGACCACCTTGCTCGACACCGGTGACGAGTACCGGATTCAAATTGGCGCGGGCCGCGTAAACCGCAGCGCTGTAGCCAGCCGGGCCGGAACCAACGATCAAAACACGAGCATGCTTGGGTGAGGACATGGGAATTTTTCTGCGATGAACAATAAAACGGGTGATAGGGCGGCTTGTATTCGCGGTTTCAGTCGCTCGGACGGAGTATCATCCGGGGTTGGATGGTGCGATATTGCCCCGCACAACAAACCGAAATTATAGTGGAACAGCCCGTCTCGCTGCGGGCGCCAAAAAACCAAGCATCCATGACCCGACCCGGCACCAGCTACTCGCGCGCTCAGTCCGAGCCCACCACCGACCCTTTGCCAAATCGGCTGCTGCGCCTGCTGTCAGAGGCGCGCTGGGTTGCATTTGCTGTGCTGGGTGTGTATCTCACGCTGGTGCTTTACACCTACACCCCGGCGGATTCCGGTTGGTCTCATGCCGGTATGAGTGCGCGTCCGACCAATTGGGGTGGTTCGGCCGGCGCCTGGCTGGCCGATCTGATGTTGTACGTATTCGGTTTTTCGGCTTGGTGGTTTTGCGTTGCGCTGCTGGCCTCGGTCTGGGTGAGTTACCGGTATCTGGCGCAGCGCTTCTTGCTCAATAAGCAGCAAGAAAAACGTCATCGCTATGAAGCAGTTATCCGTGGCGGCGGGTTTGTGCTGCTGATTCTTGGCAGTTCGGCGCTCGAATACATGCGCATGTACAGCTGGAAGGTACAACTGCCGCGCGACCCCGGCGGTGTACTTGGCGAGACACTCGGCGGTTTTGCGCAAAGCTCACTGGGTTTTAACGGTGCCACGCTGATCCTGCTCATGCTGTTTGGGCTGGGTTTTTCATTGTGCTTTCATGTGTCATGGCTGGCTGTCGCTGAAAAACTCGGCGGTGCGATTGAAGGCACCGCGCAATGGCTGCTGCAGATGTATCGTGCCTACCAAGACCGCAAGATCGGTGAGGTAGCTATCGTCAAGCGCGAGGAAGCGGTCGTCAAAGAGCGTGAAAAATTTGTCGAAGCAGCGCCGATACAAATCGTGCCGCAAGTCGTGCACGTACCAAAATCTGAGCGGGTAGAAAAAGAGAAGCAGGTATCGCTGTTTCTTGATATGCCGGATACCAATCTACCGCCACTCTCGCTGCTAGATGAACCACCCATCGAGCAAGAAACTGTCAGCGTTGAAACCCTCGAGTACACCAGTCGTCTGATCGAGAAAAAACTCGGCGATTTCGGCGTCGAAGTCAAAGTCGTCGCCGCTTATCCCGGCCCCGTGATCACCCGCTATGAGATCGAGCCGGCCACCGGTGTGAAAGGCAGCCAGATCGTCAACCTTGCGCGCGATTTGGCGCGTGCACTCTCGCTGACCTCGATACGCGTCGTAGAAACGATACCCGGTAAAAACTACATGGGCCTCGAGCTACCGAATCCCAAGCGGCAAATTGTTCGC
>CAZZMV010000005.1:0-2575 GCA_964655425.1 uncultured Bifidobacterium sp. | reverse complement strand
ACGATTGTGATCATCATTGATGAGTTGGCTGATTTGATGATGGTGGTGGGTAAAAAAGTAGAAGAACTCATCGCGCGTATCGCTCAAAAGGCGCGCGCTGCAGGCATCCATTTAATCCTTGCCACGCAGCGGCCCTCGGTGGATGTGATTACTGGCTTGATCAAAGCGAATGTGCCAACGCGAATCGCATTTCAAGTCTCTTCAAAAATTGATTCACGCACGATTCTCGATCAACAAGGTGCCGAGGCTCTGTTAGGTATGGGCGACATGCTTTACCTGCCACCGGGTACCGGATTACCCGTGCGCGTACACGGCGCGTTTGTGTCAGATGATGAAGTTCATCGCGTAGTTGAGCACTTGCGCTCGCAAGGCGAGCCTAACTACATTGAGGGCATACTCGAAGGCGGCGTGGCCGAGGGCGGTGAGCTCGGTAGTATCGATGGCCCCTCAGGTGAGGCGGACCCCATGTACGACCAAGCCGTAGCAATTGTGCTGAAACACCGCCGTGCATCCATCTCACTCGTACAACGGCATTTGCGCATTGGCTACAACCGCGCTGCGCGTTTGCTCGAACAAATGGAGCAAAGTGGTTTGGTATCGTCTATGCAGTCAAACGGTAACCGCGAAATTTTAGTGCCGCACACACAAGCCGAATGAGCATGTTTAATCCAAGCGGGCAGCGGGTGATGCGCCTCGTGATAACAAATACCGGCATGGCCACCATGTTGGTACTGGCCGTATTTTGCAGCCTGTTGTTGATACCAGCACCGTCGTATGCCAATGCACTTGAGCAGTTCAAACGCTTCGTCACCGAGACTCGGGCCGCGCGTGGCGAGTTCACCCAGCGTATGGTGAAAGGCGAGGGCGATAAATTACGTGTATCAAGTCAATCCAGTGGCACCTTCGCGTTTTCGCGCCCGGGTAAATTCATCTGGAATTACAAAAAGCCCTACGAGCAAGTGCTGCAGTCAGATGGCAACAACATGTACATCCACGATCAGGACTTGAACCAAGTCACGGTACGCGCGCTGGGTAATGCCATCGGCTCATCACCGGCAGCCATTTTATTTGGCAGTAATGATCTGGAAAAAAATTTCGCCTTATCCGATGCAGGTAATAGAGATGGTATCGACTGGTTACAAGCCATACCCAAAGCCAAAGATACGCAATTCGAACGTATCGGTATCGGCTTGCGCGATGGCCTGCCGGTGGGAATGGAGTTGCGCGATAACTTCGGTCAGGTGTCCGTCATCAACTTCACTCGCTTCGAGAAAAACCCGTCACTGCCCGCCAATCAGTTCAAGTTCGTGATGCCCAAGGGCGCTGATCTGTTACAGCAGTAGCACGATATGGCAGCGCCGCTGGCAGAACGACTGCGCCCAACAACACTGGATCAAGTGATCGGGCAGCAGCACTTGCTCGCCGAGGGCAAGCCGCTACGCGTTGCATTCGATTCCGGGCAACCGCATTCCATGATTCTTTGGGGCCCGCCCGGCGTCGGCAAGACTACGCTGGCGCGTTTGATGGCGCATGGCTTTCAGGCAGAATTCATCGCACTGTCGGCAGTGCTATCTGGCGTAAAAGATATTCGTGAGGCGGTCGAGCGCGCGCAGCTGTTGCAAGCGACTGCAAGTCGCCCAACCATACTATTCGTAGATGAAGTTCACCGTTTCAACAAAAGCCAGCAAGATGCTTTCTTGCCGCATGTTGAAAGTGGCTTGTTCACCTTCATCGGTGCCACTACCGAAAACCCCTCATTTGAAGTGAACAGCGCATTGCTGTCGCGCGCAGCGGTCTATGTACTGCAGCCTTTGGGCGAGCATGATTTATCCACCTTGCTTGTGCGTGCGCTGGCACTCGATGATGCGTTCGGTATTGAGGAAGAAGCCAAATCAATGTTAGTAGCGAGTGCCGACGGTGATGGCCGCAAGCTTCTCAACAATACTGAAATCGTGATGCGAGCAGCAGCGCAAAGTGGCAAGCAAACGATTGATACCGATTTACTCAAACAAACACTTGGTGACGCGCTTCGTCGATTCGATAAGGGTGGTGACGCGTTCTACGATCAGATCTCCGCGCTGCATAAATCCGTACGTGGCTCAAACCCTGATGCTGCTTTGTACTGGTTGGTGCGGATGTTGGATGGCGGTACTGATGCGCGTTATCTGGCGCGTCGATTAATTCGTATGGCGACTGAAGATATTGGTCTGGCTGATCCGCGTGCGCTGCGCCTGGCATTGGATGCAGCTGAGACATACGAGCGGCTCGGCTCACCCGAAGGCGAGTTGGCGTTGGCCGAGGCCACGGTGTATCTGGCCTGCGCTGCAAAATCCAACGCGGTCTACAACGCCTACAACCAGGTTCGTGCCTTCGTCGCCAAAGACCAGAGTCGTCCGGTGCCAGAGCATCTACGTAATGCACCCACCAAGCTGATGAAAGAACTGGGCTACGGCAAGCTGTATCGCTACGCGCATGACGAACCCGAAGCCTACGCCGCTGGCGAAACCTACCTGCCTGAAGGCATCAGCGAGCCGGGCTGGTATCAGCCTACCCCAAGGGGGCTGGAGGGCAAGAT
>CAZZMV010000004.1:20862-30374 GCA_964655425.1 uncultured Bifidobacterium sp. | reverse complement strand
GCAATATTTCTCCAACTCCTATCTGTTTGGAGGCAATGCCCCGTACGTGGAAGAACTGTACGAGGCCTACCTCCTGAATCCCGGCGCAGTACCCGATAACTGGCGATCGTACTTCGACGCCATGCAGCATGTGCCTGCGGTAGATGGTTCCGACCGTCCCGATGTGCCCCATGCCAGCGTAATCGCGTCGTTCGCAGAGCGGGCCAAGCGCGGCCCGATCCGCACTGTGAGCGCCTCTGTCGATGCAGAGATGGGTCGCAAGCGCGTCTCAGTAACGCAGCTGATTGCGGCTTATCGCTTCCTCGGTACGCAATGGGCGAACCTGGATCCGCTGCAGCGACAAGAGCGACCGAATATTCCCGAGCTCGAGCCTCCGTTTTACGGGTTTAATGACGCCGATCTCGACACAGTCTTCAACATCAGTAATACCTACTTCGGTCCAGAGAATGCATCGCTGCGCGACTTGCTGCAGGCGCTACGCGATACCTACTGCCGCTCGATAGGCGCCGAGTTCCAATACATGACCGACCCCGCCCAGAAGCGCTGGATGCAGGAGCGACTCGAGTCAACCCGCGCGGCCGGTAGCTTCAGTGCTGAAGAGAAGAGGCATATCCTCGATCGCATTACCGCTGCCGAGGGTCTTGAGCGCTACCTGCACACCAAGTATGTTGGTCAAAAACGTTTTTCGCTCGAAGGCGGTGAGAGTTTCATCGCTTCACTCGATGCATTGATTCAACGCGCCGGTAGCCAGGGCGTACAAGAGATTGTGATTGGCATGGCGCATCGCGGCCGATTGAATGTATTGGTCAATATTCTCGGCAAGATGCCGCATGATTTATTCGCCGAATTTGAAGGCAAGCACGCAGACGATTTACCTGCGGGTGACGTGAAATATCACCAAGGCTTTTCTTCTGATGTCTCAACGGACGGTGGGCCGGTGCATTTGTCGCTGGCATTTAATCCGTCGCACCTTGAAATCGTGAATCCGGTCGTCGAGGGCTCTTGCAAGGCGAGGATGGATAGGCGCGGCGATCTTCAGGGCAACCAGGTCTTGGCAGTGCAGGTGCATGGTGACGCTGCATTTGCTGGCCAAGGCGTGGTGATGGAGACGCTCAATCTGGCGCAAACGCGCGGCTATGGCACCGGCGGTACGGTGCATATAGTTATTAACAATCAGATCGGCTTTACCACCTCTGATCCACGTGACTCGCGCTCGACCTTGTACTGCTCGGATGTGGTCAAGATGATCGAGGCGCCGGTGCTGCACGTGAATGGTGATGATCCGGAAGCGGTGGTGTTCGCTACTCAGATCGCGCTGGATTTCCGTATGCAGTTTCACAAAGATGTGGTGGTCGATATTGTCTGCTTCCGTAAACTCGGCCACAACGAGCAAGACACCCCTGCGCTGACGCAGCCGCTGATGTACAAAAAAATCGGGCAGCATCCCGGTACCCGCAAGTTGTATGCAGATAAATTAGCTGCGCAAGGCGTGATTCCTGCCGATGGCGGTGATCAGATGGTCAAAGACTATCGTCAGGCCATGGATGAGGGTAAGCAGACGGTTGATCCGGTTATTTCCAATTACAAGAACAAGTTTGCGGTTGACTGGTTGCCTTTCCTGAACCGGAAATGGACTGATGCCGCTGACACCTCGGTACCGGCAGCTGAGTTGAAGCGGTTGTCTGAGCGCATCACCACGATTCCAGACAACTTCAAGTTGCATCCGCTGGTTGAAAAAGTATTGGCGGATCGTGCCGCGATGGGTCGAGGCGAGATTAATCTTGACTGGGGTATGGGCGAGCACTTGGCATTTGCTTCGCTGGTGTCGTCTGGCTATGCGGTGCGCATTACCGGACAAGATGCGGGTCGAGGCACGTTCACGCACCGGCATTCAGTGCTGCATGATCAGAACCGCGAGAAGTGGGATGCGGGCAACTACATCCCGCTACAGCACGTATCGGAGCAGCAAGCACCGTTTACTGTGATCGATTCAGTGCTCTCGGAAGAAGCGGTGCTGGGCTTTGAGTACGGCTATTCCACGGCCGAGCCGAACACTCTCACGATCTGGGAGGCGCAGTTCGGCGACTTTGCCAATGGTGCACAGGTGGTGATTGATCAGTTCATCAGCTCTGGTGAAGTGAAGTGGGGTCGCGCTTCCGGCTTGGTGATGATGCTGCCGCATGGTTATGAGGGTCAGGGGCCGGAACATTCATCGGCACGTATTGAGCGCTTCCTGCAACTCGCTGCGGATAACAACATGCAGCTGGTACAACCCACCTCTGCGGCACAGATATTCCATTTGCTGCGGCGTCAGATGATTCGTTTGTTCCGCAAGCCCTTGGTGATCTTTACACCCAAGTCGCTACTGCGAAACAAAGATGCCGGATCGCCATTGTCCGAATTGGTGAAAGGCTCCTTCCATACTGTGATTGGCGAAGTCGACACCAAGCTGGATCCGAAAAAGGTCAAGCGTGTACTGACGTGCTCGGGCAAGGTCTACTACGACCTGGTCAATGCGCGCAAGGAGCGTAACTCGGCTGATGTCGCGATTATTCGAGTCGAGCAGTTATATCCATTCCCGCACAAGGCACTGGCCACTGAATTAGCGAAGTTTCCAAATTTCAGTGAGCTGGTGTGGGTGCAAGACGAGCCGCAAAACCAGGGGGCTTGGTTCCAGATTCAGCACAACATTCTCGAGAACCTGAATGACGGGCAAAAGCTCGCTTACTCAGGTCGGCCGGCCTCAGCATCGCCTGCGGTTGGCTACTACGACAAACACTACGCGCAGCAAAAAGCTTTGATCGATGCGGCGTTCTCTAAACTGAAAGGTTTTGTTTTAACCAAGTAAAGACCCCGCAGGCCGGTGGAAGCCGCTGGCCTGTGTGACTCAACCCGAAACGGAGTAGGTAATGGCCATCATCGAAGTACATGTACCGCAGTTGTCTGAATCGGTTGCTGAAGCGACCCTGCTGAATTGGCACAAAAAAGTGGGCGAAGCAGTTGCCCGCGATGAGAATCTGATCGATATCGAGACCGATAAAGTCGTGCTCGAACTGCCTGCGCCGACGCAAGGCGTGGTGATCGAGATTGTGAAGGGTGACGGTAGCACCGTAGTATCGGGTGAGATCATCGCCAAAATTGATACCGAGGCCACTGCGACAGCCAGCGCATCCGCGAGCGCTGCACCAAGCGCGTCATCTGCTGCCTCGGCCAGCGCACCCGCTGCATCTGCGCCGAGTGCTGCCGCCAAGGCGTCTGCATCATCGGGGGCGATTGCCATGCCGGCCGCCGCCAAGATGCTTTCAGAAAATCAAATGTCAGCCGCAACAGTGACTGGTACCGGCAAAGATGGTCGTGTCACCAAAGGTGATGTGCTCAACGCGCTAGCACAACCCAAGCCTGGCGCTGCGCCTGCTGCATCCGCCGCACCGCGTGCTGCGCTGCCCGAGGTGCCGGTGCAGGTCGGCTTGGATCTTGGCGATCGACCAGCGCAACGCGTGCCGATGAGTCGTTTGCGTGCGCGTATTGCCGAGCGCTTGCTCGAGTCACAAGCCACTAACGCCATTCTCACCACCTTCAATGAAGTGAACATGCAGCCAGTGATGGATCTGCGTAACAAATACAAAGACAAGTTTGAAAAAGAGCACGGTGTCAAACTGGGCTTCATGTCTTTCTTTGTGAAAGCCGCTGTTGCTGCGTTGAAGAAGTATCCGATTCTGAACTCATCGGTCGATGGCAATGATATTGTTTATCACGGCTACTTCGATGTGGGTATTGCCGTTGGCTCGCCGCGTGGTTTGGTGGTGCCGATTCTGCGTAATGTCGATCAAATGTCGATTGCCGACATTGAGAAAAAAATCGGCGAGTTCGGCACCAAGGCCAAGGACGGCAAGTTGACGCTGGATGAACTCTCTGGCGGTACCTTCTCAATTTCGAATGGCGGTGTGTTCGGTTCCATGCTCTCGACGCCTATCATCAACCCACCGCAGTCAGCGATTCTCGGGGTGCATGCCACCAAAGAGCGTGCCGTGGTGGAGGATGGGCAAATCGTGATCCGTCCGATGAATTACCTGGCGCTGTCTTACGACCATCGCATTATTGACGGTCGTGAAGCAGTACTCGGCTTGGTCGCAATGAAAGAGGCACTGGAAGATCCGGCGCGTCTGCTGCTCGATTTATAAGGAGCGGTCATGGCTAAGCATTTTGATGTGGTCGTGATCGGTGGCGGCCCAGGTGGTTACATTGCGGCGATTCGTGCCGCGCAGCTGGGTCTGTCGGTCGCGTGTGTTGATGCGTGGCAGAACGCTAAAGGTGGTCCCGCGTTGGGTGGCACCTGTACTAACGTTGGCTGCATTCCATCCAAAGCCATGCTTCAATCCTCGGAACATTTCGAGCACGTGCAGCACGGTCTTGCAGAGCATGGTGTTGAGGTCAAAGGTGTCAAGCTAAACCTTGCGCAGATGCTGGGCCGCAAAGACACCGTGGTCAAACAAAATAATGACGGCATCCAGTATTTGTTCAAGAAGAACAAGGTCACTTTCTTGCACGGACACGCCTCCTTCGTAAAAGCTGATGTGGGACGTTACGAGATAGCCGTTGCCGCACCTGCAAACGAATCTATTACCGGTCAACACGTGATCGTCGCGACTGGCTCGAACCCACGTGCCTTGCCGGATGTGCCGTTTGATGAGCAACTGATTTTGTCGAACACGGGTGCGCTGGCGATTGACAGTGTGCCCAAAAAATTAGGTGTGATCGGTGCTGGCGTGATCGGCCTTGAGATGGGTAGTGTCTGGCGCCGCCTCGGTGCCGAGGTGACCATCCTTGAGGCGCTGCCCACCTTCCTTGGTGCCGTGGATGAATCGGTCGCCAATGAAGCGCATAAGCTGTTTACCAAACAAGGCTTGGCGATCGAGTTGGGCATCAAGATCGACAAAATCAAAACGGGTAAGTCTGTACGTATCGACTACACGACGGCCACTGGCGCCGCGCAAATGCTCGACGTAGACAAGCTGATTGTCTCGATTGGCCGCGTGCCGAATACCGATGGCCTTCACCCCGATGCTGTTGGTTTGAAACTCGATGAGCGTGGCTTCATCCTGGTGGATGAGCATTGCAAAACTAATTTGCCGAATGTCTGGGCAGTGGGCGATGTAGTACGTGGCCCGATGCTGGCGCATAAAGCCGAAGAAGAGGGCGTGGCTGTTGCTGAACGGATTGCTGGTCAGCACGGCCATGTGAACTTTGACACCATACCCTGGGTCATTTACACCTCACCGGAAATCGCATGGGTCGGCAAGACCGAGCAGCAACTGAAGGCCGCTGGGATTGCTTACAAAGCGGGGAGTTTTCCGTTTATGGCCAATGGCCGTGCTCGGGCGCTTGGCGATACCTCGGGCTTGGTGAAATTTCTGGCCGATGCGCATACTGATGAAATACTCGGCGTACATATTGTCGGACCGATGGCCTCCGAGTTGATCTCCGAAGCCGTGGTTGCGATGGAGTTTAAGGCGTCGGCCGAAGACATTGCGCGCATCTGTCATGCTCACCCCACCTTGTCTGAAGCTACCAAAGAGGCTGCGCTTGCGGTGGATAAGCGAGCGCTCAACTTCTGATCCGATGCGCGCACTGCGCAATCATCAACTTTGCCTGCACAGCTTGCGCAGACGACGAGTTCGCGTTGTCGCTGCCTTGCTAGTCACGCTGGCGGGGTGTGCTCATCAGCCGACCACGCCGGCAGGGCAGATTGAAGTGGTGTCTACGACCAAAGGCAAACCGCTCTCGGGTGCGGCTTGTGTAGTGAGTAATTTGTCGGGCAGCTGGCAGATCACCACACCTGGCACTGCGATGGTGGGTGAGCCGAACGGTGATTTGCGTGTGGTGTGTGAGCACCCCGGCTACCGATCGTCTGAAGTCATTTACCGTTTACCGGGTGGCACGGTGGGCAACAGTGGTACGCGTGTCAGTGTCGGGGTAGGCGGGGGCAGCTTTGGTACGGCAAGTGGTGTGGGCGTATCAATGGGTATTGGTTTTCCGTTAGGCTCGCTGCGGCAGCGTTATCCATCACAGTTGACGGTGGAACTGACCCCGCTGGGCGATACGCCATGAATGTTGTTGAATACTACGAGCGTGCGCTGGCCGAGCGCGGTTACCGCGCCGATGCATCGCAGCGCATCGCGGTCGACAGGCTTCAGCGAACCTATGATGAATGGGTTGCCTATCGCGCCAAGCGCTCGACACGGCTGACTAAACTTCTGCGCCACCCGGATATTCCGCGGGGTGTCTATCTATGGGGTGGTGTCGGACGCGGTAAATCTTTTCTGATGGACTGTTTTCATGCGGTGGTACCCGTAGAGCGCAAGACCCGCGTGCATTTTCATGAGTTTATGCGCGAAGTCCACCATGCGCTCGATGAGCAGAAGGGGATGGAAGATCCTTTACTGGTGGTAGCGGAGCAAATTGCGCACCGATACCGGCTGATCTGCTTTGATGAGTTTCACGTCTCTGACATCGCTGATGCAATGATTCTTTACAACTTGCTGCAGCCCTTGTTTGACCATGGCGTGCAGTTTGTAATGACCTCAAACTATGCGCCGGATACGCTGTATCCCGATGGTCTGCATCGGGATCGGATGTTGCCTGCGATTGCGCTGCTGAAAGACAAACTCGATATCCTGAATGTCGATGCCGGTACCGACTACCGCAAGCGCATCATGGAGCAAGTAGCTGCGTATCACACGCCACTAGGTACTGCGTCGAATCTTGCCTTGCAGCGCGCTTTTGCGGATTTGGCTGAAGTGTCCGAGGATGATCCCAAGATCAGGATAGAATCGCGCGATGTTCATTGCGTGCGCCGAGCAGGTGGTGTGGTCTGGTTTGATTTTGCAACGCTGTGCGGTACAGCGCGCTCGCAGAACGATTATCTGGAGATCAGCCGACGGTTTCATACAGTGATCTTGTCGGATGTGCCGAAGATGTCGGCTGAGATGGCTTCCGAGGCACGACGCTTTACCTGGTTGGTGGATGTGTTGTACGACCACCGAATCAAGTTGTTGATATCGGCTGAAGTAGAGGCCGAGCTGTTATTCACGGAAGGTAGTTTTGCGACTGAGTTTCAGCGGACCGTGTCGCGCATTATTGAGATGCAGTCGCGCGAATACAAAGAGAGTGAGCGCCGTAAATTGGCGAGCGTGATGTCCAGCTAGCAGAGCGGACGAGTGACACGAGATTTTTTTGATAGGACATGCTTCGGTGCGCCACATTAAGTTATTGACCATCACACTGAGCAGCTTTTTGCTGCAGATCTGCATCGTGAGTCATGCACAGAGCATCACCCAGCCGGGCGCTGCGGAGCAGGCACTGGTATCACAATTTCCACCGCAATCGATTGATTCGGTCGAGCGAGCCAACGCCGCGCTCGCATTGGTGCCGGCGGCTCGTCAGGAGATTGCGCGTCGTGTGGCTTATCAGCGTGCAAAGTGTTACGAGGATTTTTTCACTTCGTCGTGCCTGAATGATTTGCGCGATACCGAGCGTGTGGCGAACAAAGCAGTACGCCGGGTCGAGGTGGAAGCGAACGCATTACTGCGCCGTGAGCGTGCCGCTGAGCGAGATCGCGCGGTGGCGGAGCGTGAGCAGCGTGCCGCGGAGCAGCGCGCCAAATCAATCTCGATCACCGGTACGGCGCGTAATGCGGATCAACCTGCCACCGATGAACCCGCTGCGCCGACCGCGCCGGCCGAATGAACGCCAGCGTCAACGCCAGCCGATGAGTTTCGACCCTGAACAGTTGCGCGCTCGTGTGGTCGCACTTGAGATCGAGCACCGGGATCTCGACGAGGCCATCGCGCGATTGACTGATCTGCCCAATCGCGATGATCTACTACTCACGCGCATGAAGAAGCGCAAGCTGCAACTCAAAGATCAGATACTGCAGCTGAAGATGTTGCTGGTGCCTGATATTCCTGCCTGACGCCTGATCTCATTTTGAGCGACGTTCCAGCCACCACCGATTCAGTCGGTCAGCATGATGCCGAGGTTGATGCGCTCTTCTCGGCGAGTGGCCGCTTGGCTGAACACATCACGGGGTTTCGCCCGCGGCAGTCGCAGGCTGATATGGCGCGCGCGGTCGCGCAAGCAATCGCAACGCAATCAACACTACTAGCTGAGGCGGGTACCGGCACTGGCAAGACATTTGCCTATCTGGTGCCGGCTTTGCTGTGGGGCGGCAAAGTGATCGTATCGACCGGTACGCGCAACCTGCAAGACCAATTGTTCTTGCGCGATCTGCCGTTGGTGCGCAAGGCGCTCAACGCACCGGTCAGTGTCGCGCTGTTGAAGGGGCGTGCGAATTATGTTTGTCACTTTCATCTCGAGCGCACGCAACAGAATGGCCGTTTAACCGCGCGCGAAGATGTGGGTTACTTGCGTGAGATCGGGCGCTTTATCAAGACCACGCGCAGTGGCGATAAATCGGAACTGGCACGGGTACCCGAGAACGCCACGGTATGGCAATTGGTCACCTCAACCCGAGATAACTGTGCGGGTGCCGAGTGCAAGCATTACCAGGAATGCTTTGTCATGAAAGCGCGACGCGAAGCACAGCAAGCTGATGTGGTGGTAGTCAACCATCACCTGTTCTTTGCTGACGTGGCATTGAAAGATACCGGCGTGGCTGAGTTACTACCTGCTGCCAACACGATTATTTTTGATGAGGCGCACCAGCTGCCTGATACCGCCACCTTGTTTTTTGGTGAGACGGTATCCACCACGCAGCTGATGGAGCTGTGCCGCGATGTTTTGGCCGAGGGCTTGACGCATGCACGGGATGGCGCCGATTGGGGCATGCAGGTCGCGAGCGTAGAGAAAGCAGTGCGTGATTTACGCCTGTGCTTGCCGGCGGAAGGTGCCAAGCTGGCGCATCAGCAGATTGCAGAGAGCAGTGCGTTTTTTCCGGCGCTGGCGCACCTGCGTGCGATGCTTTCGCATCTGACCGAGGTGCTGGCCGGACAGGCAGAGCGCGCCGAGACCATCGAGCAATGTCGGGTCAGAGCTTACGAGCTTGGCGCGATGCTGGATCGCTGGAACCCATCCATCACCAGCGAGAGCGAACAGGCCGATGTGTTATGGGTGGAGGCTTTTTCGCAAGCGGTGCAGTTGCACCGAACGCCGCTATCGATTGCGCCGATTTTCAACAAGCAGCGCGAGGGCGCCCCACGCGCATGGATCTTTACCTCTGCTACGCTGGCGGCAAAAAATGATTTTTCTCACTTCACTTCACAAATGGGTCTTGAGCTGGCCGCGGCCAAGAGCTGGCCTAGCCCGTTTGACTACAGCCGCCAAGCCTTGCTGTATGTACCCGCTAACTTGCCAGAGCCTAATTCAGTTGCTTACACCGATGCGGTGATCGATGCTGCATTGCCAGTGATCGAAGCCGCAGGAGGCCGTGCTTTCCTGTTGTGCACCACCTTGCGCGCGGTGCGTCGTGCCGGCGAGCGCTTGCGCGAGATTTT
>CAZZMV010000004.1:0-20762 GCA_964655425.1 uncultured Bifidobacterium sp. | reverse complement strand
ACCGAGGGTTTCTTGTTCGGCATTCCATCGATTGCCTTTTCGCAGGTCGACCACGGCTGGGCTGAGTTGGCATCGGCCGCGCGACTCGCGAAAGACATTGTGTTGCGCAACTTCGAAGCGCTGAGCACACCTTTCCTGCTGAACGTGAACATCCCCAATCGACCGTACGCCGCATTGAGCAAGGTGGTTGCCACGCGCTTGGGTAAACGGCACGAGTCGGAGCCGGTGATTCGCTCGACCGACCCGCATGGCAACGAGATTTTCTGGATTGGTCCGCCAGGCTTGGCCAAGGAGGCCAGCGAGGGCACTGATTTTCATGCGACCGAGCAGGGTTGGGTATCGATCACGCCACTGCAGATCGATCTGACCCATGGCCCTCAACTAGCGCGTTTGGCGACGGTGTTGCGATGAGTGAAAGTGAAAGTCATCCCAAGAAGCGATTTCCGCTGACGCTGGATTTTGTCACCGGTCTTGCCGGGCGCAGCAAGGCGGCGCATCGTTCTCAAAGCACGCAGACGGCTACCCGCAATCTGAATGAGCGTGCGCCGCTTCGACCGACCCCCATGCCTGTGGTCGCGCCCAAGCAGCAACGTCCGGCTACAACGCTGGACGCCAAAGCCGAGTTGCCATTGGTGTCTGAAGCGGTGCGCAAGGCGATGGTGCGACGAATTGCCCAGCAAGGTGTCAAAGACGCTTTGGTACTGTCGGCGATGGAGCAAGTGCCTCGGCACTACTTTCTCGAGCCAGGGCTGGCATCACAGGCTTATGTCGACACTGCACTGCCGATTGGTTATCACCAGACGATTTCCCAGCCCTACATCGTGGCGCGCATGATCGAGCTGATGCGCGAGGGCGTTCCCGGAAAGCTCGGTCGCGTGCTCGAGATTGGCACGGGCTGCGGCTACCAGGCGGCGGTGCTGGCGCAGGTATCGAACGAGGTTTATTCGATTGAGCGCATGCGACCACTGCATGAGCTCGCGCGTACCAACTTGCGCGCGCTCTGCATTCCCAATCTGAGACTGCACTATGGCGATGGTATGTTGGGGCTGCCGCAGTGCGGACCATTCGATGGCATTATTCTGGCCGCGGCTGGCTTGGATGTGCCGCAGGCGCTTCTCGATCAAATGGCGCTTGGCGGGCGTCTGATTGCGCCCGTCGGCGAGCGGGTGCAGCGGCTCAAGTTAGTGGTGCGTACCCGGCCAAATGAATGGGTGGCGGATATGCTGGAGCCTTGCCACTTTGTGCCGATGCGGCCGGGCACCTTTGGCTGAGATAGATTGGGTTGGATGAACCGACGCGATGAAGCACCCCTTAATTCACTTCACACTGACGCTGGTGATGGCCGCGCTGCTGCACGGCTGCGCCGAGATGCCGGCCAATGCGCCTATCGACGATCGAACCGCGACTCGCGATAAATCCAAGGGTACACCGCCCAAGCCCTCTTCGTCGGCGTCGACAACCGCAGCCGAGCCCACTGATCCGGCTGGTTTCTATACCGTACGAAAAGGTGACACGCTCGGCAAGATCGCCAAACAATTCAGTCAATCAGTGCGAGATCTCAGTGAGTGGAATCGGTTATCTGACCCTAACGATATTCGCGTTGGTCAGCAATTGCGCGTGGTGCCACCAGAAGACAACAAGGTGGCGAGCGTGCCTACCGATACGGGTATGGAGATGCGCGCATTGGATACCGCCACCAACGGTAATTCATCGGCCGGCGCTAATTCAGCATCGGCCAACCCGGCGCGTGGCAGTGGCGGTGTCAAGAATGGGCCTTTGGGTCGCAAGGTAGCGTACTCGGATCAGGCCTGGTCTGACATGCAGCGGGGTGAGCCAGCAAAATCGTTAACTGACCGTAAAGCACTCGACAGCACGCCGCCTGCGGCCGGGCGTTTCATGTGGCCGACCGAGGGCAAGGTGATTCGCAGCTTCGATGCCTCACGCAAGGGGATTGATATTGCTGGACAACCTGGCCAACCCATCGTCTCGGTCGGTGAGGGCACGGTGCTGTATGCGAACAATATGCGCGGCTTTGGTAACCTGGTGATCATTGATCATCGTGACGGCTTGGTCTCAGCATATGGGCATAACAAATCTATTTTGGTGAAGGAAGGCCAAACCGTGACCAAGGGTCAGCGCATCGCCGAAATGGGCGATACGGATGCCGAGTCAGTGCGGCTGCATTTCGAGATCAGGCAGCTTGGGAAAGCGGTCGATCCGATGGGCTATCTTCCGAGTCGTTGAACCCCATCATCGAAAATGTGCGGTCATGACACCAGCGCTGGTATTGGACCTTGAGACGATCTGAGCCTTCGGCAATCACGCAGCCGGTGCTTGAAATTACCTCGCTTGATATGGAGGGGCGAGGCGTAGGTCATGTGCCGAATGACGATGATTCACCCGGCAAGGTGATTTTCGTCGACGGTGCGCTTCCCGGCGAGCGAGTTCACTTTCAATCATATCGCCGTAAGCCCAAGTGGGAAGCGGCAGAGATGACGGCGCTTTTACGTGCCTCTTCGCTGCGAGTTGCGCCGAAGTGTGCGTACTTCGGTGTGTGCGGTGGCTGCGCAATGCAGCACCTTCATCCAGCGGCGCAGGTGGCGATCAAGCAGCGCGTGTTGGAAGACAATCTTTTTCATATCGGCCGTGTCAGGCCAGAACACATCCTTCGACCGATTCACGGCCCGGACTGGGGCTACCGCTACCGCGCGCGTTTGTCAGTGAGGTTCGTGGAAAAAAAAGGTGGTGTACTCATTGGTTTTCATGAGAAGCGGTCGAGTTTTATCGCTGACATGAGTACATGTGAAATTTTGCCTGCCAAAATTTCTGCCATGCTGAGGCCGATGCGTGATCTGATCGGCTCACTATCGATTCGGGACCGATTGCCGCAAATCGAGTTGGCAGTCGGCCAGAACGAAGGCCATCAAGTGATGGTGCTGGTATTGCGAATTATGGCGCCGCTGTCGACTGCAGATGAACAAAAACTGAAATCATTCGCAGATGAATGGCAAATCGAATGGTGGTTGCAGACCAAGGGTCCCGACACTGCGACCGCGTGGTACCCGAACCGGCAGCCCTTGCGCTATCACTTGCCCGAGTTTGGTTTGACGATGCCCTTCAAGCCAACTGATTTCACCCAAGTCAATCATCACATCAATGGGGTCTTGGTATCGCGCGCGCTGCGGTTACTGCAAGTGCGGGCGAGTGACCGGGTGGCAGACTTGTTTTGTGGCCTGGGCAACTTCACGCTGCCGCTGGCGGCGCAGGCAAGCACGGTGCTGGGTATCGAAGGTAGTGCTGCGTTAACTGAACGCGCCGCTGCAAATGCTGCGTTGAATGGCCTGAGCGAAAAAACCGACTTTCAGCACCGTAATTTGTTTGAGTTCACGCTGGACGATCTGCGGGCGCTGGGTCGGTTTGATCGTATGCTGATTGATCCACCGCGCGAGGGCGCAATGGCCGTTTGCAAGGCGATTGCCGAAGCGAGTCAAGACCACTCGGCATTACAACCAAGCCGTATTGTTTATGTCTCTTGCAATCCTGCGACGTTGGCGCGTGATGCGGGGCTACTCGTGAATGTCGGTGGCTATCGGCTGAGCCAGGCGGGCGTGGTGAATATGTTTCCTCATACCGCACATGTCGAGTCGATCGCAGTGTTTGATCGATCGAGCGGCGTCAACAAGCATTAGAACGCTGAATCAGAGCGCCGTAAAAGTCAAAACGCCGACCTGAGGTCGGCGTTTTGTACGGTCATGCTGCGTCGTGTCAGTCGCGCTCACCGCCAAAAATACCGAGCAGTGCGAGCAGGTTCACGAACACGTTGTACAGATCGAGGTAGATCGCCAGCGTCGCGCTGATGTAGTTGGTTTCACCGCCATTGATAACACGCTGCAAGTCAAACAGGATGTAGGCGGAGAAGATCACCACGGCAACTAGCGAGATCACAATCTGCAGGGCCGGCATTTGCAGGAAGATATTGGCTACGCCAGCCAGCAAGATCACGATCACCCCCGCGAACAGCCAGCTCGACATACCGGAGAAGTCGCGCTTGCTGGTGGTGGCGATCGATGCCATGGATGCGAACACCACGGCGGTACCGCCGAAGGCTGTCATGATCAGTTGCGCACCATTAGCGAAATGCAGGATGTGCTCGATCATGCGCGAGAGCATCAGGCCCATGAAGAAGGTAAAGCCCAGCAGCAAGACCACGCCCATACCGGAGTTTTTGGTGCGCTCGATGCCGTAGAAGAAGCCGAAGGCGATTGCCAGGAACGCGATGAAGCTCAGCATGGGGCTACTGGCGAACAGCGAGAAGTGCATTTGCACCCCAAGCCAGGCTCCCAGCACCGTCGGCAGCATGGACAGGGCCAGCAGCCAGTAGGTGTTACGCAATACGCGGTTGCGTACGACCGAGACGTCGTCCAGCGTGCCGTATTGAGTGGGTAGCGGTTGGTTCATTTGACCTCCATTTTCGAATGAATAACAGTCAACGCGATCCGCTGCCTGTCAATTCGATAATTTACCTTACTTCAGCGGCGCTTGCACCGGGACGCTTATCCCTCAGCCTCGCCAAATGCCGCCCGAAGGCAGTTTCGAAGAGGCGCTTTCATGTTAAAATCGAAAGTTATCAAATCTTCCCGCTTTAATCTTTAACCCTTTCATTTTATTGGAGTTTTTTCAGATGAGCATCGAGCGTACCCTGTCGATTATCAAGCCGGATGCAGTGGCAAAAAACGTCATCGGCCAGATTTACACACGATTTGAGAACGCCGGTCTGAAGATCGCCGCTTCGCGTATGGTCCACCTGTCGCGAGCCGAGGCCGAAGGCTTTTATGCGGTGCACCGCGAGCGCCCGTTTTTTAAGGATCTGGTGGAATTCATGATCTCCGGTCCGGTCATGGTGCAAGTGCTGGAGGGCGAGAATGCGATCATGAAAAACCGCGATCTGATGGGTGCGACCGACCCAAAGAAGGCGGACAAGGGCACCATTCGTGCAGATTTTGCAGATTCGATCGATGCCAATGCCGTGCACGGCTCGGATGGTCCGGATACTGCGAAGGTTGAGATTGCGTATTTTTTCCCGAGCTTGAACGTCTACGCTCGCTGATCTGTTGACGCGGGTCGCGCAAGCTCTCCGCCGCGCACAGGGCGGGTATGTGATTGTCCGGCGCGCGACCCGGACATGAAGCGTTTGCAGAGGTAACCATGGCGGCACTGACCAATCTGCTGGATCTTGAGCCCGCTGAGCTTGTGCGTTGGTGCGGCGAACTCGGCGAGAAGCCGTTTCGCGCCAAGCAGTTGCAGCGCTGGTTGCATCAGTTTGGTGCAGATGATTTCGATGCCATGACTGATCTGGCCAAGTCCCTTCGAGAAAAGCTGAAACAACGTGCGACGGTAGCTGCGCCTAGTGTGATCAGCGATCACACCGCAGCAGACGGTACTCGCAAATGGCTGCTGGATGTCGGCGATGGCAACGCCGTCGAGACGGTGTTCATCCCTGAAGAAAACCGTGGCACCTTGTGCATTTCCACGCAGGCCGGATGCGCAGTGAACTGTCGCTTCTGCTCTACGGGAAAGCAAGGGTTCTCTCGCAACCTCACCACCGGTGAGATCATCGGGCAATTGTGGCTGGCCGAGCGTACCTTGCGTCAGCAGCATGGCGTGGTGGCGGGGCCCAAAGGCGAGCGTCAGATCACCAATGTCGTCATGATGGGTATGGGTGAGCCGCTGCTCAACTATGAGCCCACGGTGGCTGCGCTCAGGTTGATGCTCGACGATAACGCTTATGGTTTATCACGACGTCGGGTCACGGTATCGACCAGTGGCGTGGTGCCGATGATGGATAAGCTATCGGGCGATTGTGCGGTTGCGCTGGCGGTGTCCTTGCATGCGTCGAATGACAGCTTACGTGATGAGTTGGTGCCACTGAATCGTAAATACCCGCTTGCCGAGTTGCTGGATGCGTGCAAGCGCTACTTGCAATTCGCGCCGCGCGATTTCATCACTTTTGAGTATTGCATGCTTGATGGGGTAAATGACACAGACCAGCATGCGCGTGAGTTGATCGTGCTGGTCCGCGATGTGCCTTGCAAATTCAACCTGATTCCGTTTAATCCGTTTCCCGCATCGGGCTTGCGCCGCTCTGCGATGCCGCGCATCAAGGCGTTCGCGCAAGTGTTGATGGATGCCGGCATCGTCACCACCGTTCGAAAAACCCGTGGCGACGATATTGACGCGGCTTGCGGGCAGCTCGCCGGCGACGTACGAGACCGTACCAGCATTAAACAGCGCATGCAGCGCAGCGATGTGTACCAACAAAAATATGGTGCCGATTTCGGCCGTATTATAGAAATTCACGGATGAAGCAAGCATGATTCGTCGTATTGTTCTCGCGTTGATACTGCCGCTGGCCGCGTGCAGCCACGTCTCACGAGATGTCGCTAGTTCGGGTGACGCCGAGCGGCGCGCTACTGCGCGCATCGATTTGGCCAAAGCATATTTTGCTGAGGGCAGTTACGTGATCGCACTGGAAGAGGTCAACCATGCGCTCGACGTGATGCCAGATCGCGCTGATGCGCTTAGTTTGCGTTCGCTCGCTCTGATGCATCTCGGCGAACCAGAGTCTGCCAAACAGAGCATGGCGCGCGCGCTGCATGCGGCGCCGGAAGATCCTGCATTACAAAACAATATGGGCTGGTTGTTGTGCGAGACAGGCAAGGTAGCGGAAAGCTTGCCTTACTTCGACCGCGCACTAGCCCAGCGTCGTTACAGCGCGCCGGCGAATGCCGCCATGAATGCCGGCACATGCAGCTTGCGTGTGGGTGATCGGTCGCGGGCTGCGCAATACTTTCAGCGCGCGCTGCACTCTGAGCCCGGCCTGCTGGCGGCTCATGCGCAACTGGGTCGACTGGCGGTAGAGCAGGGCGATGATCAAGCAGCGCGGCGGCATTTCAAGCAAGTGATTGCCAGTGGCCATGCTAGTAGTCAAGACTACGCGTTAGCGCTGGCGTTGGCGAGTCGCCTTGGCGATCGCGATACCGAGCGCAGCATTGTGGCGCAGTGGAAGCGTGCTTTCCCGGAGTCTCCTCAGTTGCAAGCATATTTGCGTACCGAAATTCATGAGCGATAAAGACCAAGAAGAGCCGATGCGTCGCGATAAGGATGCGGTGCAATCGACCCATGTCGAGTTGACCCCAGATGCGTCGCGTGATTCGTCGAGTGGTGCGCTGCCTGAGTCGTCGAGTGATTCCTTGCCCAACGTCGAACCCAATGTGACGCCCGATCTGGCGTCGCCTGAATCGGCCTCGCTTGATCCATCCGTGGCCAGCGAGCATGTGACGCAGATATCAACCGATACTGAACCAAGCGCACTCAATTCAGCAGATTCATCCGATGCCAACCCAATACCTGTGGCTGAGGCCATCGAGACTCAGCTACCCGGTGCAGTGCTCGCCAAACGTCGAAAAGAGTTTCGTTTGTCGGTCGAGGATGTGTCTAGCCGTTTAAAGATATCTCAGCGCCAGATCATTGCGCTGGAGTCGAATGATTTTGGGCAATTGGCCAGCATCGCGACGGTGCGCGGCTTCATACGTTCCTACGCCAAACTGCTGGAGCTTGATCCGGCGCCGCTGATTGAGATGTTGTCGGGTGAGCCCAACCCCGGCTTCGAACACATGGTTGTGCGACGCCCGCTGCCCGCGCCTGGGCTGCGTGGCAGGCAAACCCCGCCACCGCGACGCCGCAAGTCGAATCGCCCATGGACAATGTTGGTACTGCTCGCCGGTGTATTCGTTGCGGTGATTTTCTTTGGCTATCGCGATGCCTGGTTTTCATTGCCGAGCGTCGACGTTGACAAGGTGATTGACGCGCTGCCACCACTTACCGGGGGCAGAGAGCCATCATCCAGCGAGGCTGAGGCCGACAAGCCTGGCTCACTCGCTTCCTCGGGCGTGTCGACATCGTCTGCCAGTGCGCTTGAAATTAAGGCGCGAGAGGATAGCTGGGTTGAGGTCACCACTGTCGATAGCGATCGCAGAATCATCTCGCGCTTGATGAAGGCGGGCACGACCGAGTTGGTTGAAATCAACGAGCCCGTGGTACTCGTCGTGGGTAATGCAGTTGGAGTCGACGCCAGCTTGCGTGGACAGTCGCTCAACCTGCGCGCGGTCGCGCGCGATAACGTCGCCAAACTGAGTCTCAAGTAAGGAGTCGTCATGGACCAGCCTGTCTCGCCTATCCCCTCGGGCCCGATCGCGCGCAAGATCACGCGACAGGCAATTGTCCGCCATGGTGCTCGCGAGGTGCGGGTGGGGGGGGGTGCGCCGGTGATGGTGCAAAGTATGACCAACACCGATACGGCGGATGCAATTGGCACCGCGATTCAGGTGAAAGAGTTGGCGCGCGCTGGGTCCGAAGTAGTTCGAATTACCGTGAACACCGAAGATGCCGCTGCTGCTGTGCCGGCGATTCGTGATCAGTTGGACAAAATGGGCGTTGATGTACCGTTGGTCGGTGATTTTCATTACAACGGCCACCTGTTGCTAACGCGTTACCCGGCGTGTGCCGAGGCATTATCGAAGTACCGTATCAATCCTGGCAATGTCGGGCAGGGTGCGAAGCGAGATACGCAGTTCGCGCAGATGATCGAGGTTGCAAACAAGTACGCCAAGCCGGTAAGAATCGGCGTGAATTGGGGTAGTTTGGACCAATCGCTGTTGGCGCGCATCATGGACGAAAACGCGCAGCGTCGCGAGCCTTGGAGTGCGCAAGCCGTGATGTACGAGGCATTGATCACCTCAGCGCTCGACAGCGCACAGCGTGCCGAAGAGCTCGGTATGCCGGGTGATCGTATTGTGCTGTCTTGCAAGGTGTCGGGCGTGCAGGATTTGATCGCAGTGTACCGAGAGCTGTCACGTCGTTGTGACTACCCGCTGCACGTCGGACTGACTGAGGCTGGTATGGGTAGCAAGGGTATCGTTGCATCGACTGCGGCGATCGGGGTTTTGCTGCAAGAAGGTATCGGCGACACCATAAGGGTTTCGCTCACCCCTGAACCGGGTGGCGATCGAACCAGGGAAGTAATCGTTGCGCAAGAAATTTTGCAGACCATGGGTTTGCGCAAGTTCACGCCGATGGTGATTGCCTGCCCGGGATGTGGCCGCACTACATCCACAGTGTTTCAGGAACTCGCCGATCAAATTCAAAGTTATCTGCGCGAGCAAATGCCGGTGTGGAAGACTTCTTACCCTGGGGTCGAAGAGATGAACGTGGCGGTGATGGGCTGTATCGTGAATGGTCCTGGTGAGTCCAAACACGCCAACATTGGCATCAGCTTGCCCGGCACGGGAGAATCTCCTGCAGCGCCGGTGTTCATTGATGGCCAAAAATCAGTCACCCTGCGCGGCGAGCGAATCGCAGAAGAGTTTCAATCCATTGTGTTGGATTACGTTAAGACCCGTTATGGCAGAGAATAAAAAAGAAAAAATCCTTGGGGTTAAGGGCATGAATGATGTCTTGCCCGACGATGCGCCGCTTTGGGAGCTATTCGAGAACACCGTACAGTCGGTATTGCGCAGTTACGGCTACCAACAAATTCGCACGCCGATCGTCGAGCCGACTAATTTGTTTGCGCGCGGGCTCGGAGAGGTGACCGACATCGTTGAAAAGGAAATGTACTCCTTCACCGACAGTATGAATGGCGACCAACTCACCCTGCGGCCTGAATGCACTGCGGGGGTGGTGCGCTCGGTGCTTGAGCACAACTTGATCTACGACGGTCCCAAACGCTTGTGGTACGCCGGTCCGATGTTTCGACATGAGCGCCCGCAGCGTGGGCGCTACCGCCAGTTTCACCAGGTGGGCGCCGAGGCGATTGGTTTTGTCGGCCCGGATATTGACGCCGAGTTGATCATCATGTGCCAACGGCTGTGGGATGACCTTGGTCTGAATGCTGTTCGGCTTGAGATTAATTCGATTGGTGATGCGGATGAGCGTCAACGCCACCGCACCGACCTGATCGCTTACTTCGAAAAGAACACCGATGCGCTAGATGCAGAGGCGAAACGACGTCTGCACACCAACCCGCTTCGGATACTCGATACCAAAAATCCGGCGATGCAGGAACTCGTCAATCAAGCACCTAAACTGCTCGATTACCTGGGTGACACCTCGCGTTCGCATTTTGAAGGTGTGCAGCGGCTGCTCGACGCCAACAACATTCGGTTCAGCATTAATCCACGGCTGGTACGCGGTATGGATTACTACAACCGCACCGTGTTCGAATGGATCACTGATCAATTAGGTTCGCAAGGGACGGTGTGTGGCGGTGGTCGCTATGATCCTTTGGTCGAGATTTTTGGCGGCAAGCCTACGCCAGCGGTTGGATTTGCCATGGGTGTGGAGCGATTGCTCGAACTGATGCGCGCTAATACGGCATCGCCGCTAGCGGGGCAGTGTGATGTCTACCTGGTTCACCAAGGCGCTGCTGCGCAAACCCAAGCATTTGTATTGGGCGAGCGCTTGCGCGATGCCGGTCTGGATGTTGTGCTACATTGCGCGGCGCTCGGCGGGGCAGGCAGCTTCAAATCGCAGATGAAGCGCGCCGATGCCAGCGGTGCCGCCTACGCACTGATTCTCGGTGACGATGAAATCGCCAAAGGCGAGGCCACCATCAAGCACTTGCGCGAGGCCGAGATGACCAATAACCAGCGCCCGGTGCCATTTGATCGTGTGGTGGATTACCTGATCGATCAAATCGTCGGTGACGCCGATCATGACCACGGGCACTTGCATGCCGGTCAAATGCATACTCATCACTAATTGAAGCAAAGCTATGGCATACGATCACCAAGAGCAGGAACAAATCGCCACCTTGAAAGCGTGGTGGGACAAATACGGAAATTTGGTTACCTGGCTCGTGACTGCCGTGCTGGTTGCTTATGCCTCGTGGACAGGTTGGAATTACTGGCAGCGATCGCAATCAGCCAAAGCCGCGGTGCTCTACGAGGAGTTGGTCAAAGCAGTCGAGTCGAATGACGCAGCTAAGCGCGCGCGTGCCTCGGCGGACTTGAAAGATAAATTCAACGGCACTGCTTATGCGCAGATGGGCGCGCTGGTGGCAGCACGGGCGGCATTCGATGCAGCAGACCTCAAGGCAGCAAAAGCTGAACTGTTGTGGGTTGCAGAGCACGGTAAAAATGATGAGTTCAAGGCCATCGCACGTATACGACTTGCCGGCGTATTGCTGGATGAAAAAGCCTACGACGAGGGTTTGAAAACGCTCTCTGGAGATTTTCCGGATCAATTCGCTGCGCTGGTGGCTGACCGCAGAGGCGATTTGTATGTTGGGTTGAACAAGCTGGACGACGCGCGCGCCGCTTATCAAATGGCGCTTGATAAAACCGAGGTAAAGAACCCGGCGCGCTCGCTGATTCAACTGAAGCTCGATGCAGTCGGTGGCTCGCCGAGCAAGGGATAAGAAGGAAAGATTGATGAACACCTTGCAGCGCGGCGTGCGACTCGCCTGTTTACTGTTGGTGACAACGCTGGCTTCTTGCTCGATGTTCTCAAGTAAGAAGCCGCGGATTGAGCCTGCGCCTTTGGTCAACTTCAAACCTTCGCTGACGGTGCGTACGCTGTGGCAGGCCGATTTGGGTCGTGCCGGCACCCCTTTCCTTGCGCCGGTATTCACCGACGGTAAGGTGTATGCAGCAGGTTCGGATGGCAAAGTCGTCGCCCTCGATGCAGCCAGTGGTCGCCAGGTTTGGTCTGTGACAGTCGACGCGGATATCGCGGCCGGGGTTGGCGCTGATGCTGCCACGGTTGTTGTGGCCAGCGCACGGGGTACCGTGTTCGCATTTGATGCCGCGACCGGTAAGCAGCGTTGGAAGGTCAAGGCCTCGACCGAGGTGTTGTCCGCGCCCGCTGTCGGTAGTGGTGTGGTGGTGGTTCGCAGTATGGACAACAAGATTGTTGCCTATGACGTCGAATCGGGTGAGCGTCGTTGGGTCGTGCAGCGTACGGCACCGGCATTGGTGCTGCGCGCCGCGCCTGGCATTGTGATCAATGACGGCGTCGCATTTATTGCCTTGCCCGCAGGGCGACTGCTTGCGATCAATACTGCTACGGGAACGGCGCGTTGGGATGCGCCGATCGCTGAACCACGTGGCGCGACTGAGCTTGAGCGCGTGGCGGATGTGTCTGGTATGCCCGCGCTGCTTGGCCGAGAGGTCTGCGCGACGGCTTATCAAGGCCGAATTGCATGCGTCGATACTGGTAACGGCAGCCTGAGATGGGCGCGCGAGTTTTCAGCCGATGTGGGCCCGGCGATCGATCAGCGCTACGTGTTTGCTGCCGATGAGCTGGGTTCGCTGGCAGGTTTTTCGCGTGATACCGGCGGTAGCTTGTGGCGTAGCACGGCACTGCGCGGACGAGGCCTGTCGGCACCCGTGTCATTTGGTCGTGCGGTTGTCGTCGGCGACAAACAAGGCTACCTGCATTTCTTGTCGCGCGAGGAGGGCGCCATGCTGGCTCGTACCAGTATGGGCGCACAGTTGCGCGCGGCACCGATCGTGACGGGTGCTAATCTGGTGGTGCAAACGGTTGAGGGCAAACTGATCGCGCTCACCACCGAGTAATTTCAACACGCTGCTCTGCGCCGACGCGGCACGCAACCCGGCCCTGACCGGATCCGAGACACACCATGAAACCTGTGATCGCCTTGGTCGGGCGGCCGAACGTTGGCAAATCGACTTTATTCAATCGAATGACGCGCTCGCGTGACGCCCTGGTGGCTGACTTCCCGGGGCTGACGCGCGATCGCCACTACGGCGAAGGACGCATTGGCAAGCGCCCGTTTTTAGTGATTGATACCGGTGGCTTTGAGCCGGTTGCCAAGGACGGCATATTGCGCGAAATGGCGAAGCAGACGCGACAAGCAATCGCTGAATCCGACATCGTGTTGTTCATGGTCGATGGCCGCCAAGGCTTAACGCCGCACGATAAAACCATTAACGACTTTTTGCGCAAAGCAGGGCGTAAAGTAATTTTGGTGGTGAACAAATCAGAGGGGATGCGATACACCAGCGTCGCGTCGGATTTTTATGAACTTGGTTTGGGTGATCCTAGTGTGATCTCAGCCGCACATGGCGATGGTGTACCCGATCTGGTGGAGTCTGCGCTCGATGAACTGGTTGAAACGCCAAGCGACGAGCTGATCGAACATCCCGCCGACGAGCCCGATCAGATAGTGCAGCGCGCAACGCGCATTGCGATTGTCGGGCGGCCGAACGTCGGTAAATCAACCATGGTGAACGCATTACTCGGCGAAGAGCGCGTGATTGCATTCGATATGCCCGGCACTACGCGCGACTCGATTGAAATTCCGTTCGAGCGCGGCGGTCGCCACTACGCACTGATCGATACTGCCGGCATACGGCGTAAAGGCAAAGTATTCGAGGCCATCGAAAAATTCTCGGTCGTCAAAACCCTGAAGTCGATCGCTGATGCGAATGTGGTGCTGTTACTGCTGGATGCGCAGCAGGATATTTCCGAGCAAGATGCGCACATTGCCGGATTTGTGCTGGAGGCAGGTCGCGCACTGGTGGTGGGGGTGAACAAATGGGATGGATTGAATCAAGACCAGCGCGAGCACATTAAGCGAGAGATTGAGCGTAAGCTTTCATTCTTGTCGTTTGCCAAAATGCACTTCATCTCTGCCATCAAGGGCACCGGCATTGCACCCATGATGAAATCGATCAATGCGGCGTACGAAGCAGCGATGAAGAAACTGCCAACACCGCAATTGACACGCGCTTTGCAAGAAGCCATTGATCACCAGCAACCACGTCGCAAAGGCTCAGTTCGTCCCAAACTTCGTTATGCGCATCAAGGTGGTCAAAATCCGCCGGTTATCGTTGTGCACGGCAACGCGTTAGACGGTATCGATCCGAGTTACAAGCGGTATCTGGAGAAACATTTCCGCGAGAGTTTCGGACTGACCGGCACACCTTTGCGGATAGAGTTTCGCTCTGGAAAAAACCCTTTTTCAAAGGCGGATTAGCGAGGGTTTTGTGCGACGCCGTTTGCCAGCAAGCGGGAAAATCGATTACATTCATGGGAGCCAGTGATTGGGGCGTTCACCTCCGTCAAACGTGAAAAATAATCCGCTGAACTTATAAGAATACGGAGCATCCATGAGCAACAAAGGGCAACTGCTGCAGGATCCATTCCTCAACGCCTTAAGAAAAGAACACGTGCCAGTGTCTATCTATCTTGTTAATGGCATCAAACTTCAGGGCCACATCGAATCATTTGATCAGTATGTCGTGCTGCTTCGCAACACGGTCACGCAAATGGTTTACAAGCACGCCATCTCTACGGTGGTGCCGGCGCGTGCAGTCAACCTGCAACAAGCCACATCAGAGTCCGAGTCTGAGTAAGTCGTTGTCGCCTCGTGACCGCTGGTCCGAGGCGGTCTAATGCGCGCAGTTCTGGTCGGTGTCGATTTTGGCAAGGGCGACTTCTTTGCCAGTTTGGAAGAACTCGGCTTGTTGTCAAAATCTGCGGGTGCCGAGCCGGTTGCTGCCGTCACAGGAAAGCGCGCCAGCCCGGACGCGTCGCTATTTGTCGGCACCGGCAAGGCCGACCAAATCGCCGACACTTTGGCTGACCTTGACGCCGAGCTGGTAATTTTCAACCATCCGCTGTCGCCAGCGCAGCAGCGCAACCTTGAGCGTCACTTGAAAGCCCGGGTTGTCGACCGTACCAGCCTTATTCTCGATATTTTCGCTCAGCGCGCCCAGAGCCACGAAGGCAAGGTGCAGGTTGAACTTGCTCAGTTGCAGCATCTGGCCACGCGTCTGGTGCGCGGCTGGACTCACCTTGAACGCCAAAAGGGGGGTATCGGCCTGCGTGGACCAGGAGAAACTCAGCTGGAAACTGACCGTCGGCTGATCGGCGAGCGCGTCAAGATGTTGCGCGCCAAGCTGGAAAAATTGCAGCGGCAGCGTCTGACGCAGCGACGCGCTCGCCAGCGCAGCGAGACATTCTCCGTATCCTTGGTCGGGTATACCAACGCCGGCAAATCGACGCTGTTTAATCACATGACCAAAGCCGGCGTGTACGCTGCCGACCAATTATTTGCAACGCTGGATACCACATCGCGCCGTATGCACCTGGGCGAGGCGGGTAATATCGTACTGTCTGACACAGTCGGTTTCATTCGTGAACTACCCACGCAACTGGTGGCGGCGTTCCGTGCAACGCTGGAAGAGACTATCCATGCGGATTTGCTGTTGCACGTGGTGGATGCCGCGAGCCCGGTGCGAGACGAGCAGATCGCGCAAGTGAATGAGGTGCTGGCCGAGATTGGTGCGGACCATATTCCTCAGATTTTGGTCTGGAACAAGATCGATCTGGGTGGGCATAGCCCCGGCGTGGAATATGATGAATATGATAAAATTCGGCGTGTTTTTGTCAGTGCGAGAACCGGCGAAGGCATTGATTTGCTTCGTAGCGCGATCGCCACTTGCGCACAACTCGCTCACCGACCGCGGAACACCACGGCATGTTCGGATTCATAAGAAAAAAATTCGGCCTGAAATTTTCCCTGAACGACCCTCGCTGGGGCCGCGGTTCACAGGACAACGACGGAAAAGAACCTCGTCAAAATGGCCGACCGAATGACGGTCCGCCCGATCTCGATCAGCTATGGCGCGAATTCAACAACCGAATCAATCGTTTGCTACGTGGTAAAGGCGGTGGTGGCGCTGGTGGTGGTTCGTCCAATGATGGTGAAGATGATGCGCGCAACGCTGGTATAAGCGCTGGCGTTGCCGGCGCAGTGATTGTTTTTCTCTGGCTGGTGAGTGGCTTTTTTATTGTGCAAGAAGGCCAAACCGGTATTGTGCTGACGTTTGGCAAGTACAGCCATTCTGCACAACCAGGTTTCAACTGGCGCTGGCCGTATCCCATACAGACGCAAGAAACCGTGAACCTGTCTCAGGTGCGGACAGTCGAGGTCGGTTATCGCAGCAATGTGCGCAACAAGTTGGCGCGTGAATCGCTGATGCTGACTGACGACGAGAACATCATTGATATTCAATTCGCGGTGCAATACCGATTGAAAGATGCCTCGGCGTGGGTGTTCAATAACCGCGATCAGGAAGAGACCGTCAAGCAAGTTGCTGAGACTGCCATACGTGAGGTGGTTGGTAAATCGAAGATGGACTTTGTGCTGTACGAAGGGCGCGAGAAGGTGGCTTTCGATACCAGTACCTTGATGCAGCAAATTCTTGATCGCTACGCGACTGGCGTATTGGTGGCTAATGTCACCATGCAGGCAGTGCAACCCCCGGAACAAGTGCAGGCGGCATTCGATGACGCGGTCAAAGCCGGGCAAGACCGCGAGCGTCAAAAAAACGAAGGTCAGGCTTACGCCAATGATGTGATCCCCAAGGCGCGCGGTGCAGCGTCACGTTTGATGCAAGAGTCTGAGGGCTACCGGGCACGTGTGGTGGCCAATGCCGAAGGTGAGGCGTCACGATTCAACAAGGTGCTGGTTGAATACCAACGTGCGCCGGGTGTGATGCGTGACCGTTTGTATATCGAAGCCATGCAGCAGATTTTTGCCAGCACCACCAAGATCATGGTCGACACCAAGAGTAATAACAGCATGATTTATCTGCCGCTAGATAAACTCATTGCGCAGACCGCTGCCGAAGCAGCGGCAGGTGTTGCGCCGCCAACCCCTACTACGCCGCCACCATCGGTATTGAATGAAAGCGCAGCGAGCGAAGGCAAGCTCGATAGAAATCGCGAGCGCAGCATGCGTGATCGGGAGAGTCGCTGATGAGTCGCCTGATCTCTTACGTTATTGCGGGGCTGATCGCGCTGGCGATTATGTCGTCCATGTTGTTCGTAGTGGACCAGCGTCAGTACGCGATTGTGTTTGCGCTGGGTGAGGTAAAACAGGTCATCAAGGACCCGGGCTTGCACTTCAAGTTGCCGCCACCGTTTCAAAACGTGATGTTCCTGGACAAACGCATCCTGACCCTGGATACGCCTGAGCCTGATCGTTTCATCACCGCAGAAAAGAAAAATATTCTGGTCGATGCATTCGTCAAATGGCGGATTGCAGACCCCAAACTTTATTTTGTTTCGTTTAGCGGAGACGAGCGTCGGGCGCAAGATCGGATGGCACAGATCGTCAAGGCAGCGTTGAATGAGGAAATCACCAAGCGTACGGTGCGCGAGGTGATCTCGGGTGAACGCGGCAAGGTGATGGATGCTATTCGTAACAAGGTGGCCGCTGAGGCAACGCAAATCGGTGCGCAAATTCTTGATGTGCGTTTGAAGCGTGTTGATTACGTCGAGCAGATCAATAACTCGGTGTATGAGCGTATGAAGTCTGAGCGTGTCAGGGTGGCCAACGAGTTGCGCTCGACCGGTGCTGCCGAATCTGAAAAAATCCGCGCTGATGCGGATCGTCAGCGTACCGTGATCCTGGCTGAGGCTTATCGTCAGGCCGAGGCTATTCGCGGTGAGGGTGACGCCAAGGCTGCCCGCATTTACTCGGATGCGTTTGGCAAGAATCCTGAGTTCTACAAATTCATGCGTAGTCTGGAAGCCTACAAAGACAGCTTCAAGACCCGCAGCGATGTGTTGCTGATCGACCCGAACTCCGAGTTCCTCAGGTACTTCAAGACCCCCGGCGGCGCCAAGAAGTAAGGTCTGCGGTGGGTTACTCCTTATTGGTCGCGCTCGGCCTGCTTTTTGTGCTGGAGGGGCTTCTGCCGCTGTTAGCACCGAAGCACTGGCGCCAAATGTTCCTGCAAATCGCGCAACTGTCTGACGGTCAGATCCGCTTTTTCGGGCTGGTGGCGATGCTGTTTGGTATGCTCCTGCTCGCTTTCCACCTTTTCACCCTTCCGGTCTGATCCCCGATGCCCAACTGGCTCCTGCCCGAGAATGTTGCTGATGTCTTGCCGTCTGAAGCGCGCAAGACCGAAGAGGTGCGCCGTGCATTGCTCGATCATTTTCGTAGCTATGGCTACGAGTTGGTGGCGCCGCCGCTGTTGGAGTATGTCGAATCGCTGATGCCGGTGCCGGACCAGGATCTGGATCTGCGTATGTTCAAGCTGGTGGATCAGCTGTCCGGTCGCACGATGGGTGTGCGCGCTGACATGACCATCCAAGTCGCGCGCATCGATGCGCATCTGCTTAACCGTCCCGGTGTGGTGCGCCTGTGTTACGCCGGCGCGGTGCTGCACACGCGTCCCTCCGGATTTCACTCAACGCGCGAACCGCTGCAGGTGGGTGCGGAGATTTACGGCCACGCCGGGCTCGAGGCCGACATCGAGATACAAAGCTTGGCGCTAGCCTCACTCAAGTTGGCCGGCTTGTCTGAGCTGACGCTCGATCTATCCCACGCCGGTATTCTGGACGCAGTCATCGCAGAAGATGCGTCGGCGGCACGTGAGCGAGCATCGCTGATCGGACTGCTACGCTCCAAAGACATGCCCGCACTTCAGGCCTTGGTGGCGCGCTACCCAACTGCAACGCGTGACGCAATCCTCGCGCTCAGTTCATTGCAAGGTGGTATCGAGGTACTGGATGAGGCCAAGCGGCGCCTGCCTAATCAACCGACGATCAGTGCTGCGCTTGAAGAATTGGCGCAGTTGGCTGGTGCTTCAAGCGGTGCCCGCATCAATATCGATCTGGCGGATTTGTCCGGGTATCAGTATGAAAGCGGCGTCACGTTCGCAGTGTACGTGCCGGGCTTGCCCAATGCAGTGGCACGCGGCGGGCGCTATGACGAAGTGGGTGAGGCCTTTGGGCGCGCCCGCCCTGCGACGGGTTTTTCCATGGATTTACGCGAGATCGTGAGCTTGTTGCCAGTGACATCACCGGTACCTGCGATCAGCGCACCGTGGCGGCAGGATCCCACCATGCAAACACTGATATCGCAGTTGCGTCAGCGAGGAGAGATCGTGATTCAACATCTTCCGGGTCACCCGCATGACCCACAGGAGTTTGATTGCGACCGCGAGATTGTCGAAGAAAACGGAAAACTCATTATCAAGCCGCTGCGCTGACTGCAGCAATTACCAGAGACAGAATCATCATGGCTAGAAACGTCGTAGTTATCGGCACGCAGTGGGGCGATGAGGGCAAGGGCAAAGTCGTCGACTGGCTGACCGATCACTCGCAAGGCGTGGTGCGCTTTCAGGGTGGCCATAATGCCGGTCACACTTTGGTGATTGGTGGCCAGAAAACAGCATTGCAATTGATCCCGTCCGGGATTATGCGTGCAGGCGTGGCGTGTTACATCGGTAATGGTGTGGTGCTGTCCGTGCCGGATCTGCTGCGCGAGATCGATAAGCTCGAGGCCTCCGGCGTCGAGGTGACCTCTCGGCTCAAAGTCTCGGAAGCTTGTCCGGTGATCTTGCCTTATCACACGGCACTTGATGCGGCGCGTGAAGCGGCGCGGGGTGCAAACAAAATCGGTACCACCGGCAAAGGTATTGGCCCGGCGTATGAAGATAAAGTCGCGCGTCGTGCCATTCGCGTCGCCGATTTGTTGAATGAGCGTAGATTCGAAGAGAAGCTGCGCGAGAACCTTGATTATCACAACTACGTGCTAGTGCACTACCTGAAGGCTGAAGCACTTGATTTCAAAAAAACCTTCGATGATGCGCTAGGTACCGCGCCACGACTGCGGCCCATGGTGACTGATGTTTCGAGTGCATTGCATGCGGCGCATAAAGGCGGTGCCAATTTATTATTCGAAGGCGCGCAGGGCAGCCTGCTGGATGTTGATCACGGCACGTATCCGTATGTCACCTCAAGTAATTGTGTTGCAGGCAATGCCGCTGCAGGTGCGGGCGTCGGGCCGAATATGCTGCACTATGTGTTGGGTATTACCAAGGCCTACACCACACGCGTGGGCTCTGGACCATTCCCATCCGAACTGCCGACCGATGCGGGCATCGGGCAGCACCTTGCCAAGGTGGGTTTCGAGTTTGGTACGGTCACTGGGCGTCCACGGCGCTGCGGTTGGTTTGATGCCGCATTGCTGCGACGCTCAGTGCAAATCAATGGTGTATCGGGCATGTGCCTGACCAAGCTCGACGTATTGGATGGCTTGGATACACTCAAGCTGTGTGTCGGTTACCAGCTGAACGGCCAGACCGTGGATGTATTCCCGGTCGGTGCCGAAGAGGCTGCGGCGTGCGAGCCTATCTATGAAGAGATGCCCGGCTGGAAGAATCCCACAGTCGGTGCCAGCAGCATGGATGCTTTGCCCGCGGCGGCACGCGCGTACATCAGTCGCATCGAGGAATTAGTCGGTGTGCCTGTTGATATGGTGTCGACTGGGCCAGATCGCCGCGAAACCATCGTACTGCGGCACCCATTTAACGCGCCGTTGGTTTAAGCAAGATGGCCGGCGAATCGGGTCATCGCTGGGTCGATTGGGATGAATATCATGCACTGATCGAACGCTTGGCCATCATCGTGCATGAATCCGGCTACGCCTTTGATCATGCGCTTTGCCTGGCACGGGGTGGTTTGCGGGTTGGTGATGTTTTCTCGCGCTTGTTTCGTGTGCCGTTATCGGTTCTATCAACCAGTTCTTACCGCGAAGCTGCCGGCACTCAGCGTGGCGACTTGGCGATTGCCAGCAGCATCACTTCAAACGCAGGACCACTCTCAGGCCGCGTTCTGTTGATCGATGACTTGGTGGATTCCGGCGTGACGCTGGC
>CAZZMV010000003.1:29934-31546 GCA_964655425.1 uncultured Bifidobacterium sp. | reverse complement strand
CGCTTCAGAAAAAAATCGAGCTGACCGGTACCTTGAATTTTCCGCAGCGCGAAGGCAAAAAACTCTACGGCGATTTGGTGGTGTACATCCCGGTGTATCAGGACGGCAGTTTGTATTTGAAAGAAGGCGGTCCGCGCGTTGAGCGTAGCTCGGGCAATCCGGTGCTTGATGCCGCTGCATTAAGCATCATTCGACAAGCGGCACCATTCGGCCAGTTTCCGGCCGTATTGATGAAAGACGGACGCGAACGTGTTTGGGAAATCATCACGCGCTTTTCGTTTACGCGTGAGCAGCAATTGCAGACACAAGCTGTGGGTGGGTGATGTCATGACAGACCGCTATGTAGTCATCGGTAATCCCATCGCGCACAGTAAATCGCCACAGATTCATGCACAGTTCGCCTTGCAAACCGGGCAGGCAATGAGCTACGAGCGCTTGCTGGCACCATTGGATGGTTTTGTCGATACCGTACAGCGCTTCATCGATAGCGGCGGACGCGGTGCGAATGTCACGTTGCCATTCAAACTGGAAGCGTTTGCCCTTGCGAATCAGCTGAGTCCACGTGCGCAAGCTGCGGGCGCGGTTAATACCCTGATCTTCGATGGTGGCCGCATTCTTGGCGATAACACAGATGGCCTCGGATTAGTGCGTGACATGCAAGCCAATGCCGGTATAGCGATCGCCAATCAACGTGTGCTGTTGCTTGGTGCCGGGGGCGCTGCGCAAGGTGTAATCCAGCCTTTGCTGGAGCAATCACCACGATCCATCACGATCAGCAACCGCACGCTGAGCAAGGCGCAAGACTTGGTGAAACAGTTCGCCCACCCAGCGCTGCAAGCTTGCGCTTTGGATGCATTGGATGAGGCCTACGATATCGTCATCAACGCCACCTCCGCTGGCTTGTCGGGAGAACTGCTACCTGTACCCGCAAAAATTTTCGGTACAGGCAGCTTTGCCTACGACATGATCTATGCAGCGCAGCCCACCACCTTCATGCAGTTCGCGCAGCGCCAGGGTGCTTCGACGCGTGATGGCTTAGGCATGTTGGTCGAACAAGCAGCAGCGTCGTTTTATCTATGGCGTGGCGTTCAGCCGGATACCGCGCCGGTGTACGACAGCTTGCGCGCCCAGTCATGAGACGTCGGCGTAGCTGGTGGTTCTGGTTAATTGCGATACCTGTCGCATTTATTTTGCTGCTGCAGCTTTGGTATTTCGTTCAGGTCTGTTGGTGGGTCAACCATAATCCCGATTCGACTGCCTTCATGCGTGAGCAGCTCTCGCGGTTACGAGAAAAAAATCCGAACGCGCGGTTGCAGCATCAATGGGTGCCTTACGAGCGCATTTCGAATAATCTGAAGCGCGCCATCATCGCTTCGGAAGATGCAAACTTTGCCGATCATGAGGGCGTTGATTGGGAGGCACTGCAAAAAGCCTACGAAAAAAATGCCAAGAAAGGCAAGGTGGTGCGCGGTGGCTCGACCATTACGCAGCAACTCGCAAAAAATTTGTTTCTGTCGAGTGAGCGTAGCTACGTGCGCAAAGTACAAGAGATGGCGATCACCTTCATGATTGAAGCCGTGATGGACAAACGCAGAATTTTCGAGATCTACCT
>CAZZMV010000003.1:26023-29834 GCA_964655425.1 uncultured Bifidobacterium sp. | reverse complement strand
ATACGGGTTGTGTTTGCCCGATGGTGCATGCCAGGTCGCATAGTCACAGGCTCAGCCGTCGACTTAGTTGCAGTCGTGGTTGGGGCCGCATTCTTAGCCGCCTCCGTCTCGGCAAGGGAATTCAAGCCTTGCCTCATCTCCTGTAAAAAAGTAAACTCGCGACGTTTTCAACAACGGAGACTCCCTTGGGCAGTCCCATCTCCACTCACCGATCAAGGTCGGGCAAATCCCTCGCAAGCTGACGCAGCATCTCGCGCGCCGCTCGCCGGGTTTGGGTGAGCAGGCGTGCATGGCCAAACTCCGGCCACGCTCCCTGACAGAAACAAGCTATTAATCTGCAGCGTTCGCGCTGCGGCTGTGCCGCATCCGTGCGGTGGGGGAAAGCAAATGATTAATGTATTTGTGCTGCAAAACGGCCGGCTCAGTCAGGTCAATATCGAGACGCGCGATGATCTCGCACGGGCAACGCCGATCTGGGTTGATCTGACTGACCCCAGCGACGAAGAGCGCGATTGGGTACGCAGTATCTATGGCGTCACTTTGCCTGATGAAGATGAAGTCAAAGACATTGAGGCATCAGCGCGCTACTACGAAGGCGACAATGGTGATTTACATTTGCGCTCCGACTTCTTGCTGGAAGAAGACGAGGACGAGTCGCGTGTTGTGACGGTGGCGTTCATCCTCGCCAAAGAGATGCTGTTCTCGATGCACAACGATGATTTGCCGGTATTTCGTTTGGTGCGAATGCGCGCTCGTTCGCGTCCCGGCTCGATCGAAGATTTCAAGGATGTGCTGCTCGACTTGTATGCCACCGACGTCGAGTACTCGGCTGATGCACTCGAAGGCGTATATCAGAGTCTGGAAGAGGTGAGTCGCAGCGTGCTGCAAAAAGAGTTCAGTGACGCCGATGCGGCTGAATCTTTGTCAGCGATGGCGCGCGAGGAAGATTTGAACGGCCGCATTCGGCGCAACATGATGGATACGCGCCGTGCGGTCAGCTTCTTGATGCGTGGGCGGCTGCTGAATGCCGAGCAATTTGATGAGGCGCGTCAGATCCTGCGCGACATTGAATCACTTGATGGTCATACCGCATTCTTGTTTGAAAAAATTAACTTCCTGATGGATGCGACCGTTGGTTTCATTAACATCAACCAGAACAAGATCATCAGGATCTTCTCGGTGGCTTCCGTGGTGTTCTTGCCGCCGACGCTGATTGCAAGTATTTACGGAATGAACTTCCGTATCTTGCCCGAGCTGAACTGGAGCTTTGGTTATCCGTTTGCCATAGTGCTGATGATCGCCAGCGCGATCACTCCATTTTGGTATTTCAGGAAGCGTGGCTGGTTGAAATAAGTTGATTGGCCTGCGGTTGACAAAACTGGATCCCGGCCTACGCCGGGGTCTAAAGCATTTAATTTTTTAACTCACGCATGCAGCTTCGCAAACGCACCACGCGCTGCTGCAAGCGTCTCATCAATCACCGCATCGCTATGCATCGCTGAAACGAAGCCGGCCTCGAATGCGGACGGCGCGAGATACACGCCTGCATCCAGCATGGCGTGGAAGAACTGGTTGAATTTCGCCTTATCGCCTGCCATGATCTGCGCATAGTTTTCAGGCACCTGCGCGCTGAAATAAATACCGAACATACCGCCGACCGCATCAGCGCTGAATGCAACGCCGACGTCTTTCGCTGCTAATGACAGGCCATCGACGAGTTTTCGGGTCTGCGTACCCAGTTGTTCATAAAAGCCGGGTCGCTGGATAATTTTCAGCGTGCTCATACCGGCGGCGACTGCGACCGGATTGCCTGACAGCGTGCCAGCCTGATACACCGGACCGAGCGGCGCCAAATGTTGCATCAGATCGGCGCGGCCTCCAAATGCAGCCACCGGCAAGCCACCACCAATCACTTTGCCCAGTACCGTCATATCCGGTTGTATGCCGTACAGTGACTGCGCGCCACCCAGGGCCACACGAAACCCAGACATCACTTCATCAAACATCAGTACTGAACCGTGTTGCGTGCAGAGCTTGCGCATGGTTTGCAAAAATTCCGGTGTCGAGCGCAGCAGATTCATATTGCCCGCGACGGGTTCGACGATCACGGCGGCGATACGATCACCCATCTTGCTGAAGACATCTTCAAGCTGGGTGCAGTCGTTATAGTCCAGCACCATGGTGTGCTTGGCGAAATCTGCGGGCACACCCGACGAGGTCGGATTCCCAAAAGTCAGCAAACCGCTGCCGGCTTTCACCAACATGGAATCGGCATGACCGTGGTAGCAACCCTCAAATTTGATCACCAGATCGCGACCGGTCGCGCCACGCGCCAGACGCAGCGCGCTCATCGCCGCCTCGGTTCCGGACGACACCAAGCGCACCATTTCTATCGATGGCACCAGCTTGCAGATCTCTTCCGCCATCAAAATTTCACCCTCGGTGGGCGCACCAAACGACAAGCCATTGGCAGCAGCATCCTGCACTGCCTTAATCACTTCTGAGTGGGCATGACCAACGATAGCGGGACCCCATGAACCAATGTAGTCGATGTAGCGCTTGCCATCGGCATCCCAAAAATACGGGCCGTCGGCGCGAGTGATGAAGCGCGGTGTGCCACCCACCGAGCGAAAAGCGCGTACCGGTGAATTGACGCCGCCGGGTGTGGAACGTTGTGCGCGAGCGAACAAGCTATCGTTTTGAGACACGGTCACCTCTCTGGATCAGTCGTTTGGCGAGTTAAATTATTTTTCTGCCACCTCGGCTTCGGGCTCACGTGACCAGAAAAAACGATCTGGTATGCGCTTACCCATGCCAAGCCGCAGCGCGCTGCCAAGCGCCGCGTGCGTGAACTCTTCTGCTTCTTGTACTGCTTCGGCTAGCGCCACGCCATTCGCCAACATCGCGCTGATCGCTGCCGAGATGGTATGACCAGCGCCGGTGAAGGTGCCCGGTAGTCTGGCGCGACTCTCGCGCCGCACCAAGCCTTCGCTGCCGAACAGCAGATTTTGTACTTGCTGTGCATTGCCGGGCGCGCCGGTGACCAGCACATGTTCGCAACCGAATTCGATTAGCTGCATGGCGTCGATTTCCATCGAATCTTCTTGGCTTGGCTCACGCCAGGTTTCAGCCACCCGCGATAACTCATCGGCCGAGAGTTGCACCAGCGTCGCTTGCGGTATCAGTAATTGTCGTATCGCCAGCAGGATGTCTTCATCATCATGCTGCTCGGGCAGCAGGGTCGAGAAAGGATCCAATACGACGGGAATTTGGGGGTAGTCGGAGATTATTTCTGCAACCACAGAAATAATCTCGATGCTGCCGAGATAACCTATTTTGAAGGCAGCTACCGGAATATCTTCCAGTAGCGAGCGTGCTTGATCAGCTACCCAGTCGGCATCGACCGGCTGCATATCTTCCACTACGGTGGTATCAGCGATCATCAGGGCCGTCATCACACAAACTGTGTGACAACCTAGTGCAGCACAGGTCGCCAGATCGGCCTGCGTACCGATCGCCCCGACCGGATCAGCGACGCCGAAGCTCAATACTACCGGTGACGATTGGATTTGCACGAGGAAAGCATTAACATAGTCGGCTGGGCATTTTACTTTAAGGGCCGTACCGTGAGTGATAACAAAAATACCGAGCAAGCATACAAGACATGGATGTGCCTGATTTGTGGTTGGGTTTACGATGAAGCCGCAGGTTTGCCCGACGAGGGGATTGCGCCCGGCACCCGCTGGGAAGATGTGCCCATGAATTGGACTTGCCCCGAGTGCGGCGCGCGCAAGGAAGATTTCGAAATGGT
>CAZZMV010000003.1:21749-25923 GCA_964655425.1 uncultured Bifidobacterium sp. | reverse complement strand
CCAACTGTCGTCAAAATGACGACACTGCGTGATATTTGATTTTTCCTTGTTTGAAGGTGTTGCTCTTTTTGTTACATTCCGCGCCGTTGCCTGCAGATCAGGAGCGGTTGCGCGATGGAAGCTTCACTGGATGGACCGCAGATTCTGGTCATTGATGACAGCAGCACGATACGTCGGTCTGCTGAAATTTTTCTGACCCAGGCCGGCTATCCGGTCATTCTTGCTGAAGACGGTTTTCAAGCGCTTGGCATCATCGTCGAGCGCAGACCCGCGCTTATCTTTTGCGACATCCTGATGCCCAGGCTGGATGGTTTTCAGACCTGTGCGCTGATTCGTCATAGCCCGAGTTGTTCACCGATTCCGGTCGTGATGCTGTCCTCACGCGACGGCGTATTTGATCGCGCGCGCGGCTTATTAGCCGGCGCTTCCGATTACCTGACCAAGCCTTTCACCAAAGACAGTTTGCTGCAAGCAGTGCGTCGTTATGCCCTGCCAGTTGGCAGCTATGCCTGAGTTTTGCCATACCACCTCAACCCCTAATCACCATGCCGATCAAGCATATTCTGGTTGTTGACGATTCGCCTACTGAACGCCATTTCATTACTGACTTGTTGAGCCGTCATGGCTACAGCGTGAGTACCGCAGATAATGCTGAACAGGCCATGTTGAAAATCAAAGCACAGCCACCGCAATTAATCTTGATGGATGTGGTGATGCCGGGCTTGAACGGGTTTCATGCGACCCGTGAAATTACCCGCGATCCTGCGACCCGTGATATCCCAATCATTATTTGCAGCAGCAAGCAGCAAGAGACCGACCGTATCTGGGGTTTGCGTCAGGGGGCACGCGCCTATCTGGTGAAGCCGCTGGATCCCGATACCTTGCTGCAGAAAATTGCAGCACTGTCGCGTAGTGCCGTCTGACGCACGCTCCCATGTCGCTTGATCTTGGCATCGGCACGCTGAAAAATTTTCAGCAGCAGCTAACACAGCGTTTGCAGTCTGCGCAACGCACACATCAAAGCGAGTCATGCTACTTGGCATGCCGTACCGCTACACAGCGTTGGCTGTTCGAGCTCGCTCATACCGAACAAATTCTTGCCGGCGAAGTACCCATGCCAGTGCCCTTCACGCGGCCCTGGTTCATGGGGTTGGTGAATTTTCGTAGCCAGCTGATTGGTGTGATTGACCTCGATGTGTTTGCCGGCGCCGAGCCCATGCCCTGGCAAACCAATGATCGTGTGCTGCTGCTATCGAGCGCACTGCCGATTCGTTGCGGAATTCGGATTACGCAAACCACCAGCGTGATCGATCGTACTCACCTAAGCGCCGTCGTGCCGAGCCCAGCGCTGAAATCGCATCAGCCAAGCTGGGTTACACAAACTTTTACTGACGCCAACGGACAGAGTTATTACAGCGTTGATCTTGTTGCGCTGATGGCTTTACCCGCTTTTCTCGATATCGCCCAATTACCCGCCTGACCGATTGTTTCACCCGGAGTGCAGAATGGACCCAGATCAACGGCTCGATCGCCCTGTTTTATCCCTTTCATCTCGTGCATCGTCAAGCGTGCGTTTGTGCTTGGATCGGATCTTTCAGTGGCCACAACAATTCAGGCGTAGCTTGATGCAGCGAAGCATTAATGGGCCGCGCTTTAAACCGCAATATGGGCTCAATTGGGCGCTTGGTTTGTCGCTGCTGGCGCTCGTCATACTGGCTTGGCTGTATACCGACAGCACGCTGACCGCAGCAGTCAAAACACAAATGGCCAGCGAGTTGTTGATGCACTCGCAGCGACTCGCCAAGGCAGCACCGAATGCGATTCAGGGAAATGCTGATGCGTTTCGTCAGCTATCGCAGAGCCGCAGCGAAATCGATCAATCGCTTGAGGTATTGGCGCATGGTGGAGTATGGCAAGGCCATCGGCTACCCGCCGCGGATGACGCCATGCTGGCGCGTATCGCCGCGATACGATCGGCGTGGCAGCGATCTTCGCTCGCCTCGACGCAGTTGCTCACGCTGGAAAAGCCCCTGACCGGCTTTCGCGGCACGCTACAAAAGCTGAATACCCTCAACCCGGTACTGCTTGAACTCAGCGAGCAGGTTGCAACATTACTTGCACAATCCGGCGCCACACCGCGCGAGATTGCGGCTGCAGGGCAGCTGGTGATGCTGACCCAGCGGCTGGGTAAAAGTGCTAATGAATTCTTGACGCCGGATGGCATTAACCAAGACACCGCATTTCTGTTGGGTCGTGATGCGGGTACCTTCAATGACATCGTGCATGGCTTCCTGGAGGGCAGCCCGGTACTGCGTCTGCCAGCTACTACACATGCTGATGCGCGCGGCCGCCTGGTCGAGTTGCGGGATCAGTTCGCGGTCTATCAGCGTGAGCTATCCGGCGTCTTGGGTAACCTGAAACACTTTATCGCTGCCAAAGAGGCAGAGCGCCGAATTTTTGTCGATAGCGAGTCACTGCGCGAGCACTTGCTGACCTTGCAGCAAGCTTACCGTGGCAGTGAAAGCGGTGGCACTTTACGCTGGGCGTTGGTGGTGTGCGCCGTACTGAGTGTGTTGTTGGGTTTGCTGGTTGCAGCATTCCAGCTACAACAAAGCAGGCAACGTGCAACCGAGGCCGAGCAGGCACAAGCACAAGCGGAGCAGCAAGGTCTCAAAGCACTGGCTGATGAAGAAGAGGCACGACGCATCAATCAACAGAATCAGGCAGCGATCCTGCGCCTGATGAATGAGCTGCAAGAAGTGGCAGAAGGTAACTTGACTATCCATGCGACCGTATCCGAAGACATCACTGGTGCGATCGCAGACTCGGTCAACTTCACATTAGATGAGCTGCGTCGGCTATTAGGTAAGGTTAGAGCAACCGCGCAGCAAGTGGCAAGCAGCTGTAGCACGGCGCAGGGTATCTCCGGCGATCTATTGGCGCTGGCAGCGCGTCAGTCGCAAGAGATTCAGCAAACCGGTCAGGCTGTACTGCAAATGGCGCAGCAGATTCATCAGGTATCGCGCGCCGCGAGTGAATCTGCCGATGTGGCGCAGGCGTCGCTCAGTGCTGCAAAGCAAGGCGAGAGCGCAGTACAAGATGCAATCGGCAGCATGCAGCAGCTGCGCGAGCAGATGCAGGAGAGTGCCAAGCGCATCAAACGCCTGGGTGATTCGTCGCTGGAGATCGGTGACATTGTTGACCTGATTGCCGGCATCACCGAACAAACTCAGGTGTTGGCGCTTAACGCAGCGATTCAGGCAGCATCTGCCGGCGAAGCAGGACGCGGTTTTGCGGTGGTAGCAGAAGAAGTACAACGACTGGCCGAGCGTAGCGGTGATGCCGCGCGCCAGATCGCTCAACTTGTAAAAACTGTGCAAGCCGATGCACAAGAGGCCGTGGCTGCGATGGAGCGCTCAACCCAACGCGTGGTTGATGGCGCGCGACGCTCTGACAGCGCTGGTGCTGCATTGGCCGAGATTCATCGAATATCACAACACCTGGCTGATTTGATCCGTGGTATCTCATCAGCCGCCGGTGAGCAAACCAGCTTGGCGGATCATGTGGCGCATAACATCGATAGCATCCTTACCGTCACCGAGCATACGCGGCAGGGTACGCAGATGACCGCAAATTCAGTCAGCGAATTAGCACTGCTGGCTGATGAACTCGGCGGTGCCATCAACCGTTTCCGTATTGATGCCTGATCCGTGCAAGACCTGAATGCCGATAAGGATAGCCGTGTGCAGCAGGTTGTGGCACTCGCCGCGCTTGCTGCACTTGGCGAAACAATCACGCATTGTCTGAGCGAGCTGGCGCACGCTTTATCACAAGCGGATAGCGCACACACAGATCCTCTGGTGTTGGCCGATGCTGAAAGACGGTTGGCTCAGATCGATGGCGCACTCATACTGACCGGCCAGCACGGCTTGGCTGCGCTGGTTCGGCTGGTGAATGAACAGCTGACGCAAAATCATTTGACGAGCTCGGTACGCGCGGGCGAGATCACATCGCAAGCCGCCGCCGGGCTAGTGCAGCGACTGCGAATTATTTTGCAGCGTGCGATCAAACAATGCCTGCTTGGCAAAACACTATCGACCGCTGAGTTGCTGTGTTGTTGGCAGCAATTGCTGTTAGCTGAATGCAAGACTTCATTGCATCCCGCGATGCTGGT
>CAZZMV010000003.1:20417-21649 GCA_964655425.1 uncultured Bifidobacterium sp. | reverse complement strand
AAAAAAATTATGTCGGCGGCGGTCCGTTTGCTGCGCTGGCAGAAGTTTGAGTCCACGACTACATCATCGTTAATCCCAATCTCTGCTGCATCGGAACAATCAAAACGAGCTGCATCGGTAGTACGACAGCAATCAACCCGCTTATCGGATGATTTGGCGTCAGTCACCCGCGAGGCACTTTTCGAGTTAGCGCAACACCCGGCGACGAGTGAGCCTGCACGCGAGGTAGCTGCGGCGTTTCGCTTGACCCAGCAGTTCCAGTTATTGGACCACGGCTTCTTGACCGATTGGTCGATTGAAGACGCATTGGCAGCTTTGGCGAATACTGCTGACATTCAGATTACCGCCATCGAATCTGATGCAGCATCTATCGATGATCCAAAGATATGGATACAACTCGCTGAAATAGCAGCATCATGCCAAGCGTTGCAACATCTGGCGGTTACGATCAACCGGATAGCCGAGCAATGCGTGCAGCAGTCGCTCAACATGCATCACCGTCAAGCACTTGCGGCGGTGTTGATCTGCCTACGTGAGGGGTTGAGCCGCGAAAAGCTCACCCATGCGATGTGTTTGGTGCATCAGGCGCTGCTGAGTACCGACGGATCGAGTTGTCTTGATCAACTGGGCCCAAGTTGGCGCGCGCACCACGCGTCTGATTTAATGCACGCATTGACATCTGCAATGCAGGCCGACATGACTCATGTCGCGCTTCTAATCGATGGTGAGGCGCCGGTTGATATGGGTATCGCGTTGCATACCGCGCTTCGCGTGCTAGATCGTGTCACTGGTGCGCTGCATTTGCTGGGTTTGGCCAATCAGTATGCAGAGATAGCAGCGCTCGCTGGCGAACTACGTCAGGTGACTTCCGCAAGTGCGAGTGAGACGACTCCCGAGCGGTTTGCGCGACAGTGGGTCTGGCTGCAAACGCTGATTACACAGCTTGCATGGCAGCCGGTACATGATGCTTACCCTGATCAGATCTTATCTCCAGCAGATACACAACTCGATACGATTTTTGTTGAAGAGGCGCACGTCCTGATTCAAGCCATGCGTGATTATGTCTCAAGGTCAGATGCGCTTGGACTGATTCAAGCGGCACACACCTTGGCGGGGTGCTCCGCGACTGTTGGTTTGAATGGGTTGGCGACATTGTCGTTAGCGCTGGAGTCTTTGCTGGAACATCAAACGTTGCACGACATTGAAATGGATTGGATTCTGATCGATGCAGT
>CAZZMV010000003.1:18229-20317 GCA_964655425.1 uncultured Bifidobacterium sp. | reverse complement strand
CCGGAAGATACTTCACAAGCCACCCGGCTGCTGCGTGTACTGCATACATTGAAAGGCAGTGCGCGTATGGCAGGCCACACTGAGCTCGGAAATGAATTTCATCAGGCTGAGACTCAGGTGAGTACCATACAGCAGCAAGCGCCGCACGGCATCGTGCACGAGATTATCGGGCTCAGGCAGCAGGTTGATCGCTGGGCCTATGCAATCATGCACACTGGCGATGCATACCCAAATCATCTTTCTATTGACGATCTCTCTTTGAGTAAGAACCCAGCTGGGCATCTTGCAACTAATCACCATCTTGCCGAGCCTAGACTTGCAGCTCATGCCGACCAAGCCGATCCGATATCGACCATCGGCTCCGCAGTGATGTCGAATGAGCTTGATGCCAACAATGTTTTGACCCCGCAGCTTGATGGTGATTCATTTGAGCTGATGCCAACGTCGGTCGCCGCATCCATGCCGAGTCCTACAACACAGCGCTCACCCATGTTGCGGGTGCGTGCCGATAGGCTGGCGAAATTCGCAGATACCGGGGCAGAAATCTGGAGCAGCAATGCCAGATTGCGCGAGGGCTTGCAAGTGCAGCGCCGTGCCTTGCTCGATCTGGCAGATGATTTGAGCAGACTACGTACGCAGCTTCGCGAACTGGAAATTGAAGCAGAGTCACGTGTGCTGGCGCGCGCGCATCAAGGGCACAGTACAGAATTTGATCCGCTTGAATTCGATCGATACACACGGCTGCATGAACTCACGCGCATGATGACCGAAAGCATGACAGACGTGGTCGGAGTCCAACGCAGTATGTTGGCGCAGCTTGAGCAGCTGACCACCGCGGCGGCTGAGCAGCAGCGCGATGTGCGAAGACACCAAGTCGAGCTGCAGCATTTGCGTTCGCAGCCTTTGCACACCGTTGAGTCACGCTTGCGTCATGTGCTACGGCAAGCGGCGCGTGAAGTCGGCTGTGAAGCGGCGCTGATGCTGCAAGATGGGACGGTAGAGATTGAGCGTGATTTACTCGATCGCTTGCTTGGTCCGCTCGAGCATTTACTACGTAATGCCGTGGTACATGGTATTGAGCGCCCTGAGCAGCGCATCGCCATGGGTAAACCTTCCGAGGGTTGTGTCACGTTGCTGGCTACAATCACTGGCAACGAGTTGCAATTGATTGTGCAAGACGATGGGCGCGGCTTGAATTTTGATCGAATTCAAGAACGAGCAATCGCAGCAGGTTTGATATCTGCCGACGATGTACTGCAAGCGCGTGAACTCGGCGAGCTGATCTTCATGCCCGGGTTCTCGACAGCAAGCGAATTAACTACCTTGTCAGGCCGTGGCATCGGTCTGGATGCGGTACGGTCTGAACTGCATTCGCTCGGTGGTCAAATCAGCCTGGACAGCGAGGCTGGCCGAGGTTGTCGTTTTACTCTACGAATCCCGCTCGGTTTGGCGAGTTTGCACGTAGTGTTGGTTCGCGCTGGCCCATGGCGAGTGGGCTTGCCCGCATCGCTGGTTAGACAAGCGATGCAAATCGATGCATCAGGTATCGCTGCCGAGGGTCAGCAGCATTACATCGAGTGGCAAGGTGAGCGTCTGCCATTACGACACCTGGCTCGTAACTTGGGTCATATATCGCCATCGAGCGTATCGACAGCACAAGGTCGAGTACCCGTAGCCGTGTTAAGTGACGGCGAAAAAACGATTGCGCTGCAACTTGATTTAATCGAGGGTCAGCGCGAGCTGATCGTCAAACATCCCGGGCCGCAGCTTTCAAGCGTACCCGGGTTGATCGGTGCCAGCGTGCTGGCCGATGGTGTGATTGCACTGATTATTCATCCCTTGCGGTTGCCGGCTGTGGTACCAAACATCATGCAAGTCGACGCAGCACAGACACCGGCATTGACGCGTGTGCTGGTGGTTGATGACTCACTGACGGTGCGACGTGCAACGCAGCGCTTGCTTGAACGCCACGGCTATGTGGTTGAATTGGCGCGAGATGGTGTTGAGGCACTCGCGTTCTTGCATCGCGAGCGCCCAGCGGTGATCTTGCTGGATATCGAAATGCCACGCATGGATGGCTTCGAGTTA
>CAZZMV010000003.1:9472-18129 GCA_964655425.1 uncultured Bifidobacterium sp. | reverse complement strand
GGTTGTGCATCGCAGCCAGAGGATGACGCCCATTGCCAACCGCCGTTATTTGCCGACAAATCAAAATCGTTCAGCATACGCGCAAAATAAGCCTCGCCGCGTCGCCAATCAATACCTAAATCTTTAATCAAGAAACATGCAGTCACCATACGCAAGCGGTTATGCATGTAGCCGCTTTGATTCAACTGCAGCATGGCGGCATCAACCAACGGATAGCCGGTCCGCCCCTCACACCAGGCATTGAATAACTCATCCGCCTGTTTGCCTTCTTCCCATTCAATACGTTCATACTCGGCTTTGAACGCAGCACCTGATGCTACCTGTGGATGGTGATACAGAATCATGAAATAGAAATCACGCCACACTAACTCGGCTAACCACACGGCGGCACCATCGGCTCGGGTACCAGACCGAATCGCATCCATCGCGTGTCTTGCCAGTGAGCGTATCGACACCGTGCCGAAGCGCAGATGTACCGATAAATACGAAGGCCCTTTAATCGCAGGAAAATCGCGCGCCTCGCCGTAGCGTGATAGCCGTGGCAGAAAATCATCGATTAATTGCTGCCCACCTTGCATACCGGTCGGTAGCTTTTGGGCAGCAAGATCAATCTCGTCAAAGCCCATCTCGGTCAGTGTCGGCATCGCCGTTGCAGGTGAGGGCTGTGCCAGCTGGCCACGCTTGGGTCGGACATCAAAGTGCGGTATCAATGAACTATCCAACATGCCGGGGGTGGGCTGGAATTTTTTCAGCCAGGCATTTTTATACGGCGTGAATACCGAGAATGGATTACCTGCTTGCGATAGCACTTCTTCTTTTTCGAAAATCACCTGATCCTTGAAACTCAGCAACGCACACTTCTGTTTGGCAAGCACGGTCATGACTTCCTGATCACGTTGCTGTGCATAGGGCTCGTAATCATGATTACAAAACACCGCATCGATATTCAATGACTTTGCCAGCGCCGGTATCGCCTCGACTGCACGCGCGTGCTGCACGATGAGGCCACCACCGTGCTGCTTGAGCTCCTGGTCCAGCTCACGTAGGCTGGCGTGAATAAATGCGACCCGCCTATCGAGGCGGCCATGGGCCAGCAGCGGCGAAAGAATGTCCTTATCAAAAATGAAAACGCAGTACACCTGTTTGGCGCTGCTCAGTGCATGATGCAGCGCTGCATGGTCGAAATTACGGAGGTCTCGGCGAAACCAGACCAGTGCGCGTTGGTAGGTGCTCATGAATTCTCGGGGCTGAATCTAAAAATGGGGCGGTCAGTGTAACGGTGCTGCGGTTGGCGCGTGCAATGCTGCTAAAATGCGTGCCATGGCCAAGCAAGGCAAGCCGCACTCCGCCGAGATCACCGCGCCAGTCGCGGGCCCCACCGATTTTTTCCCGAACCTTCCCGATTTGCAGCTCGCCGATCATTTCTTGATCGCGATGCCCTCCATGCTCGACCCGGTATTTGGCGGCACGGTGGTCTACCTGTGCGAGCACACCAGCGATGGTGCGCTCGGCATGATCATCAATCGGCCCACTGACATGACCATGGGTGTTTTATTCGAGCGGCTCGAGTTGTCACTGGAGATCGGCACACAAGAGATGGCGCGAGCTGGAAAGCCGGTGCTGTTCGGCGGGCCAGTACAAGTCGAGCGCGGTTTTGTGCTGCACGCGCCGCGCGAAAGCTACAGCTCTTCACTGGTGGTGTCGAGCGATGTGGTGCTGACCACGTCGCGGGATGTATTGGAGCAGGTAGCAGCCGGCCATGGCCCTGAGCAATTGATCATCACGCTGGGTTGCGCCGGTTGGAGCGCTGGGCAGTTGGAAGAAGAGATTGGGCGTAACGGTTGGCTGACTGTCAAAGCTGATCCAAGAATCATGTTTGAGGTGCCGATGGAGGAGCGCTTTGCGGCGGCCATGCATCTGCTCGGTTTTGATCCCTCGGATCTGGCGGGTGAGGCCGGTCATGCATGAGCACGGTGATTGCTTTTGACTTTGGGCTCAAGCGCATCGGCGTCGCCGTCGGCAATACCATGTTACGGCAGGCCAGCCCGTTGTCGGTGATCGCGGCGGCGACAAATGAAAACAAATTTGCAGCGATTAGTCGTTTGCTCGATGAATGGCAGCCATCAACCCTCGTGGTGGGGTTGCCACTGCATCCCGATGGTGCCGAACATGCGATGACTGCGCGCTGCCGACGCTTCGCCAATCAGTTGCATGGTCGTTATGCGATACCTGCGGTACTAGTCGATGAGCGTTATACCTCGGCGGTACTACCGCAACGACGTGGTGAGGTGATTGATAGCGAAGCAGCGGCGCTGATCTTGCAACAATATTTTGACGAACATGAATCCAGCTGAACTCGACGCCGAAGCCTTGTATGCCCAACTCGAGGCGCAAGTACTCGCCGGCTTATTAGAAGCGGGTGATGTAGCGGTCGTCGGTATTTACTCGGGTGGCGCATGGCTGGCTGATCGGCTCGCACGCCGCCTCGGCAGTACCGATTTGGGTTATGTCGATGTTTCGTTCTACCGTGACGATGTCGCCGAGCGTGGTTTGTCAGCAGAGGTCAAGCCGAGTCAAATTCCGTTTGATGTCGAGGGCGCGACGATTTTGCTGGTGGATGATGTGCTCTACACCGGTCGTACCACGCGTGCAGCGATCAACACCTTGTTTGACTACGGACGCCCCGCCAAGATCATGCTGGCAGCACTGGTCGATCGAGGTGACCGAGAGCTACCCATCGCAGCCGATTTTGTCGCGCAACACGTCAAGCTCGCAAAACAGGAGCAACTGGTGCTGCACAAGCAAGAGGATGGTCGATTGAGTCTGACGGTGGATCATGTATAACCCGCAACTGAACAAGCACGGCGAGTTGCAACACTTGCTGACGCTGGAAGGTTTGCCCGCTGCGATCATTACGCGCATTCTGGATACCGCTGCATCGTTTGTCAGTGTCAGCGACAGAGAAGTGAAAAAAGTGCCGCTGATGCGCGGCAAGAGTGTGTTCAATCTGTTTTTCGAGAACAGTACCCGCACCCGCACAACGTTCGAGATTGCATCCACGCGTTTGTCGGCGGATATCATCAACCTGAACATCTCTGCCTCGTCCGCCAGCAAGGGCGAATCACTGCTTGATACCATCGACAACCTATCGGCGATGCACGCCGATATGTTCGTCGTACGACACGCGCAATCGGGTGCGCCGTACTTGATTGCCAAACACCTCACCGAAACCGGGCAAGATCATGTGCATGTAGTAAATGCTGGTGATGGTCGTCATGCGCATCCCACGCAGGGCCTGCTCGACATGTACACCATCCGCCATTACAAGAAAGATTTTCACAATCTGACGGTTGCGATAGTGGGCGATATCCTGCACAGTCGTGTCGCACGATCAGATATTCACGGGCTCACGACACTCGGTGTGCCTGAAGTGCGCGCCATCGGACCTCGTACCTTGTTGCCATCGTCACTCGAGCAAATGGGTCTGCGCGTATTCAATGACATGAACGAAGGTTTGAAGGGTGTGGATGTCATCATCATGTTGCGGCTGCAAAATGAGCGCATGACCGGCGCTTTGCTGCCTTCCGCACAAGAGTATTTCAAGAGTTATGGGCTCACGCCCGAGCGATTGGCGCTCGCCAAGCCGGATGCCATCGTGATGCATCCGGGCCCGATGAATCGCGGTGTCGAGATTGATTCTGCCGTCGCTGATGGATCGCAGTCGGTAATTCTGCCGCAGGTGACATTTGGTATTGCGGTCAGAATGGCCGTGATGAGTATGTTGGCGGCCGCATGACAAATTCAAATTCCAGCCTGAGCATCGAGATCAAGCACGGCCGCGTGATTGATCCGGCCAATGGCATCGATGCGATCCGGAATGTGTATGTCAACGAGGGTCGTATTGCAGCGGTTGGGCAGGCACCGGCAGGTTTCCATGCTGATCAGGTGCTTGATGCCAGTGGCTTGATTGTGGCACCGGGCTTAGTCGATTTGTCCGCGCGGTTACGTGAACCGGGCTATGAGTACAAGGCGACGCTTGAATCCGAGTTGGATGCCGCGATGGCCGGTGGTGTCACCAGTTTATTGTGCCCACCCGATACTGATCCGGTGCTGGATGAGCCCGGGCTGGTCGAAATGCTGGTACACCGTGCGCGCTTGTTGAATCAGTCGCATGTCTACCCGTTGGGTGCGTTGACCATGGGCTTGAAGGGCAAAGAACTGACTGAAATGGCTGAGCTGACCGAAGCCGGCTGTGTCGGGTTTGCGCAGGCCGAAGAACCGATTCAAGACACCACGGTGCTGCAACGAGCCATGCAGTACGCCAGTACCTTCGGCTACACCGTCTGGTTGCGCCCGCAAGATCCCTATTTGGGTCGTAGTGGTGTGGCGCATGCCGGGCCGTTGGCTTCGCGCTTAGGCTTGTCGGGCGTACCGGTGATTAGCGAAACCGTTGCGCTGCATACGGTGTTCGAATTGATGCGGGGTACCGGTGCCAAGGTGCATATCTGTCGTATCTCGTCGGCAGCGGGTATCGCGCTGATACGCGCAGCGCGCGCCGAGGGTTTGCCGGTGACGTGCGATGTGGGCGCACACCATATTCACCTGACTGACAATGACATCGGTTTTTTTGATGCGAATGCACGCATGACACCGCCGCTGCGTAGTCAACGCGATCGTGATGCGATCCAATCCGCACTGTTAGACGGCACCATCGATGCGATTTGTTCTGATCACACACCGCTCGATGACGAAGAAAAATTACTGCCATTTGCTGAAGCATCCCCCGGTGCGACCGGTTTGGAGTTGTTGCTATCGCTCTCGATCAAATGGGCCGAGCAAGCCGCGAGCAGTGGCGCCACGCTCAGCACGGCGATAGCTCGCATCACCTGTGATGCAGCACGTATTGCCGGCATCAACGCGGGCAGCTTGGCAGTCGGTGGTGCTGCAGATATTTGCGTGTTTGATCCCGCGGCGCGTTGGAAAGTCGAGGCCGCAGCGCTGCGTAGTCAGGGTAAACACACGCCATTTTTAGGTTACGAGTTACCGGGCCAGGTCAGGCATACCATTGTGGCTGGCCGCGTCGCTTTTAGTCGCTGATATCGCTGATCAGCTTATTGATGTAGCGATTGGTATTCAATTCAAGGTATTTGATGAAGTACTGGCGACTCGCGCGACTGATCTTGCACCTGCTGGTGGGCCTTTCCAAAGTCGCGCTGCTGTTTCCTTTACTTGGCTCGGCTGCGCGTGAGCGTCGTGTACAACGCTGGTCTCGGCAACTAGTGACGATTTGCGGTGTTCAAATGCGTTTTAATGAAACGCAGCAAGCGATACCTGTCTCTCCTGCGCTGATTATTTGTAACCATATCTCCTGGCTTGATATCTTCGTTATCAACACGCTGCATACCTGTCGCTTTGTAGCGAAGTCGGATATTCGAAGCTGGCCATTCATTGGCTGGTTGTGCGAACACACCGGGACGATCTTCATCGCGCGTGGCCGTGCGCGAGATGTCAGACGAATTTACGAAGGGCTGGTAAAAAGTATTCACGACGGCGAGCGCGTCGCTTTTTTTCCGGAAGGTACTACTGCACCTCAGGGCGCCGTGCTGCCATTTCATGCGAATTTATTTGAAGCGGCGATCGAGGCTGAAGTGCCTGTGCAGCCGTATGCAATTCGTTATATCGATGCAGATGGTGGATTACACGATGCCGCTGATTTTGTAGGCGACATGAATTTTGTACAAAGCGTTATCGCCATCATGAACAGCGGTGGCATGACTGCCGAGTTGATACGCCTGCCGCCAATCTCAACCACCAGTGCGCACCGTCGTGAACTGGCGCAAGCAGCACATGATGCGATCGCCGGTGCACTGATGCCGATCGCGCAGGAAGAACAGCGCAAAGTCGGCTGATCGCGAGCACGGCGCAAGGCAGGATCCATTGAAACCCGCCATGGGTGTCATGCGTGATTAACCTGGCTTCTGATGACCCGGACAATCTATCTGAATCAAGCGTCGATCAGATAGTCTGAGCGCACTCAGCTTGCCACCCCAGACACAGCCGCTATCCAGTCCAACCAGATACTCGCGTTGCAGTATGCCGAGGGTTGACCAATGCCCGAATACGATGGGGACTTGCGCAGTACGTCGCCCCGGCACATCAAACCACGGCATGAATCCAGCGGGCGGCGCGCCCGGCCCTTCTTTGGTGGCGAACTCCATTTCACCGTCTGCGCTACAGAATCGCAAACGGGTCAGTGCATTCACGATACAGCGCAGGCGTTCATGGCCGTCCAAAGCGTCAGACCAACGCGCGGGATGATTGCCATACATCGCATGCAGAAAATCTAGCCAATCGGGCGCTTGCAAGCGCGCTTCGACTTCAGCAGCAAGTGACAGCACTTGCGCCGCTGTCCACTGTGGTAGCACACCAGCATGCACGCATAGCCAGTCGTTCACCATCAATGCCAGCGGTTGATGACGCAACCAATCCAGTAACTCATCTCGGTCGGGCGCAGTCAGAATGTCATTGATCGTATCGCTGGGTGCTGGTGCGCGTACCTGATGCGCGGCTGCCAGCAGATGCAGATCATGGTTACCGAGCACCATGCGTGCACGTGACCCCATCGCCTCCACCAATCGCAGGGTTTGCAAAGACGCAGGGCCACGATTGACCAGGTCACCTACAAATACCAGCTGCGAATTGGGCGATGACGCATCGATCTGAGCCAGCAGATGATGCAGCTCATCTGCGCAGCCTTGCACATCACCAATCACGAATGTCTCAATCATCTTTGAAAATTTTCTGATAGCACTTTAGAAAGTCAGCATCGCTTTGTTCTGCCGGCACTGGACGGCCCTGGGTGCTTTGATCTTGCCGGTACTGCGGTGTGCCGCTAAGGCACACCGGCTGAGGCGTATCGGCTGAAGCGCACTGACTGCTTCGGCCTCGCCTAGCGTAGTCATTGTAGTGATTGCAATTCACCAAGGCCACTCGCGTAAAATATCGGTTGCATAATCATTGCTGAATTAGCGAACTGGTAAGGAAACCCATGATTCTGGTGACCGGCGGTGCTGGCTTTATCGGCGCCAACTTCGTGCTCGATTGGCTGGCAGCGGATGATGAACCCGTCATCAATCTCGACAAGCTCACCTACGCAGGCAATCCGGATAATCTTGGCACACTGAAAGCGGATAGCCGCCATGTATTCGTGCACGGTGATATCTGTGACCGCGCCTTGGTGTCCTCATTGCTCAAGCAGTACCAGCCGCGTGCCATAGTGCATTTCGCGGCCGAGAGCCATGTAGACCGTTCAATTCATGGCCCCGGCGATTTCATACGCACCAATGTGGATGGTACGTTCAATTTATTGGAAGCGACGCGCGCTTACCTCGGTACGCTCGATGATGCCGGCAAATCACGCTTTCGGTTTCTGCATGTATCGACCGATGAAGTGTTCGGCACATTGTCTCCCACTGATCCTGCATTCTCCGAGACCACGCCGTATGCGCCGAATAGTCCTTACTCAGCATCGAAAGCCGCGAGTGATCATTTAGTACGTGCCTGGTATCACACATATGGGGTACCAGTCGTTACCGGAAACTGCTCGAATAACTACGGCCCACTGCAATTTCCCGAGAAGCTGATACCCCTGATGATTGCCAATGCGCTCGCCGGCAAACCTTTGCCGGTGTATGGAGATGGTCAGCAAGTGCGCGACTGGTTATACGTGGGCGACCATTGTGCTGCTTTGCGTCGAGTCCTTGCAGCGGGGCGGCTGGGTGAAACCTATAACATCGGTGGCTGGAACGAAAAAGCGAATCTCGATGTCGTCAACACCTTGTGCGATCTGCTCGACGAATTGAAACCTGCGGCACAGTCTTACAAGGCCCAAATCAAATTCGTCACAGATCGGCCCGGACACGATCGTCGCTATGCTATCGATGCACGCAAAATTGAGCGTGAACTCGGTTGGCGACCTCAGGAAACCTTCGAGACTGGTCTGCGCAAAACCGTTCAGTGGTACCTCGATCACCAAGATTGGGTACGCAAGGTGCAGTCGGGTGAGTATCAGCAGTGGATGAGTACGAATTACGCGCAGCGTCAAGAGGCGTCCGCATGAGCCCGGCCAGCCGATCAAGTGGCGCGCAGCGACGCGGCATTATTCTCGCAGGTGGCTCCGGCACGCGGCTCTATCCGGCGACCAAGGCGGTATCCAAGCAACTGCTGCCGGTGTATGACAAGCCGATGATCTACTACCCGCTCACGACGCTGATGTTGGCGGGTATGCGCGATATTTTGCTGATCTCGACACCGCAAGATACACCGCGTTTCGAGCAATTACTCGGTGACGGTAGCCAGTGGGGACTCAACCTGCGTTATGCCGTACAGCCTTCGCCCGATGGATTGGCGCAGGCATTCATCATCGGTCGTGAGTTTGTCGGCCAGCAGCCATCGGCGCTGATACTCGGCGATAACCTCTACTACGGTCATGAGCTGGATGGCAAACTCACTGCGGCCAATCGACGCGATACGGGCGCTACGGTGTTTGCCTACCATGTGATGGATCCTGAGCGGTATGGTGTGGTCGCGTTTGATGAGCAACGGCGCGCGATCAGTATCGAAGAAAAACCCACTCAACCCAAATCCAATTACGCCGT
>CAZZMV010000003.1:5592-9372 GCA_964655425.1 uncultured Bifidobacterium sp. | reverse complement strand
AAGCGCTACATCAATGCCGAGCAGCTCGAGAAGCTGGCAGAGCCTATGAAGAAAAATGAGTACGGGCAATATCTGCTTCGCTTGCTGCAGGAAAAGGTGTTTTGATTCATGAACATTGTTCGTACCGATATTCCGGACGTGCTGATTATCGAGCCCAAAGTCTTTGGGGATAGTCGAGGATTTTTTTTCGAAAGTTTCAATCAACGACAATTCGAACAACTGACTGGCTTCGTCCCAAGTTTTGTGCAAGATAACCATTCGCGCTCCGCAAGGGGTGTGCTGCGTGGGCTGCACTATCAGATTCAGCAGCCACAAGGCAAGTTGGTGCGTGTGATCGCGGGTGAAGTATTTGATGTTTGTGTCGACATGCGTCGCTCGTCGCCCACCTTCGGTAAAAGCGTTTGTGTCAGCCTGTCTGCAGAGAACCACCGCCAGCTCTGGATACCCCCCGGCTTTGCACACGGTTTTTTGGTGACGAGTGAGTCGGCAGATTTTGTCTACAAAACGACGGACTACTATGCACCCGAGCATGAGCGTGCGGTGCTCTGGAATGATCCGACGCTTGCGATTGCCTGGCCACTGCAGGGCGAGCCGCTTCTCTCCGTAAAGGACAAAGCCGGAATCCCGCTGGCACAGGCCGAGACCTTCGCATGAGACTGCTGGTGCTCGGCGGCAGCGGGCAGGTGGGCGCTGCGCTTACGCAATCGCTACAAGGTCTGGGCGAGCTCGTGGTGTTGGATAGGACTCAGCTCGATCTGACGCAAGTCGATGCTATCCGCACCGCTTTTCGTGAGCTGCAGCCGCAGATCGTGATTAATGCGGCAGCCTATACCGCAGTCGATGCAGCTGAATCAGATTCAGCGACGGCATTTCAAATCAACGCTGAAGCGCCGCGGGTGATGGCCGAGGAGACTGAGCGGTTGGGTGCTACGCTGATTCATTACTCAACAGATTACGTTTTCGATGGCAGCAAGCAGGGCGCATGGCTTGAGGATGACGCAACAGCGCCCTTATCTGTTTACGGACAAAGCAAACTGGCAGGTGAGCAGGCTATTACCGAGGTGGGTGGTAGTCACTTGATCTTGCGTACCAGTTGGGTATACGGTTTGCATGGCAAGAATTTTTTGCTCACCATGTTGCGTCTGGCCGAGATGCGCGATGAACTGTCGATTGTGGCTGATCAGTTGGGTGCGCCGACTTGGGCTATAACGATCGCAGATGCGACGGCATCTATCATTCGCGACTCAGGTGAGCCTGCGCAGTTAGCCGCGCTGTCGGGCATTTACCATCTATGCGCCGGTGGTCATACCAGTTGGTTTGGTTTTGCCGAGGCGATTTTTTCTCATGCAGCCATTTCGAAAAAACCAAAGCTACATCCGATCACGACCGCCGAGTACCCGACACCTGCGCAGCGCCCGCACAATTCGATCTTGAATACCGATAAATTTCGTCACACCTTCGGTGATCTGCCTGCATGGGATGAGGCGCTCAACCAATGTATGCAAGCGTACTTGAAATCCTAATCGATTGAATGAAACGATCAATGCTATGAATACTGCAACACTCACGCCAGGTATTTTCAAAGCCTACGATATTCGAGGCGTACTTGGCAGTACGCTGGACGCAGCGATTGCCGAGCAGATCGGGCGCGCATTTGGTACTGCGGTGAAAGCCCAAGGCGAGCACTATGTGGTGATCGGTCGTGACGGCCGGCTATCCGGGCCCGAGTTGTCAGCAGCACTAGCCAAAGGCTTGCAATCGACAGGTACCAGCGTGATCGATATCGGTATGGTTGCCACGCCCATGCTGTACTACGCCACACATCATCTCGCTGCTCGCAGCGGCATTATGGTGACCGGTAGTCATAATCCACCTGATTACAATGGCTTCAAGATGGTGCTTTCGCGCCAAGCGATTTATGGCGATGCAATTCAATCACTCTACAAAAGTATTCTTGCGCAGGATTTCGTCGAGGACGAAGGCGGCTATATGGCGCTGGATATTCGAGAAGACTATCTTGATCGAATTTTGTCGGATGTAAAGCTCGCCCGGCCCATGAAAATTGCTATCGACTGTGGTAACGGCGTGGCTGGTAGTGTCGCCGGCGATTTATACCGTGCCCTTGGATGTGAGGTCACCGAGCTTTATTGCGAGGTCGACGGCCATTTCCCCAACCATCACCCCGACCCCGCGCATCTGGAAAACCTGCAAGATCTGATGAATGAGCTCGCTCACGGCGATGCCGAGATCGGTCTTGCCTTTGATGGTGATGGCGACAGGCTGGGTGTGGTGACCAAAGATGGTCAGGTTATTTTTCCTGATCGGCAGCTGATGCTGTTCGCGCAAGATGTGTTAACGCGTCATCCGGGCGGCGCAATCTTGTATGACGTGAAGTGCACACGGCATATTGCGCCGTGGGTCACTGCAGCCGGTGGTAAGCCATTAATGTGCCAAACCGGACACTCATTGGTAAAGGCCCGTATGCGAGAAACCGGCGCGCCCTTTGGCGGTGAGATGAGCGGGCATCTTTTCTTCAAAGACCGTTGGTATGGCTTTGATGACGGCTTGTACGCGGGCGCGCGACTGCTCGAGTTGGCAAGCCGCATGCCAAACATTACCCAAACGCTGAACGCCTTGCCGCAATCAAAATCCACGCCCGAGTTGCAAGTGCAGTGTGCCGAAGGTGAGAACCATGCATTGGTAGCGCGTATGCAAGCTGAGGCGAAATGGCCGGAGGCGACCCAGGTGATTACGATTGATGGCGTACGCGTCGAGTACCCGGATGGATTTGGCTTGTGCCGCGCATCGAACACCACACCTGTATTGGTATTACGCTTCGAAGCAGAGAATGATGCTGCTTTGGCCCGCATACAGCGCGCAATTGGTGATGCAATTCTGCGTATTAAGCCAGATGCGCAGCTGCCTTTTTAAGAAATTTTTTATGCCGAGTGACTTGTCGTGACGATTTCGCTGCGGCTTTACTCTTTGCTCTGGTGGTGCCTGCTTCCCTTTGCGTTTGCCCGGTTGCTATGGCGAAGTCGGCGTGAATCTGGTTATCGCCACCACCTCGCTGAGCGTTTTTCTTTTTATGCTGTTCGACCATCAGCGCCACTGATCTGGGTGCATGCAGTATCAGTCGGCGAGACCCGCGCGGCTGAACCGCTGTTGCGTGCACTACTTACCGAGTACCCTGACCATCATTTGCTAGTGACGCATATGACCCCGACTGGTCGCGCAACCGGTACTGCATTGTTTGGTGGTGAAGCGCGCGTGCATCAGGCGTATTTGCCCTATGACACGCTCGCGATGATGCAACACTTCGTCGCCCATTTTAGGCCGCGCCTTTGTGTGTTGATGGAGACCGAAGTTTGGCCTTGTCTGGTTCAAGCCTGTGCTGAGGCTAAGGTGCCGGTAGCGCTGGTCAACGCTCGACTTTCCGAGCGATCGTTGCGACGTGGCCAGCGATTTTCCGGGCTATTGCATCGGGCGGCGCAGCAATTATCGTTAGTCGCAGCACAGAGTGAGGATGATGCGCGTCGTCTTGAGGCGATGGGCGCACGTCATGTCGTGGTCGCTGGCAACCTGAAATTTGATGTGACTATGCCGGCCGCCATATTGCAAGCAGGTGATGCGTTACGTCGGCAGATCGGTCAGCGACCCGTACTGCTGTGTGCCAGCACGCGCGAGGGTGAAGAAGCCTTACTTCTGGCGGGTTACATGAAGTCGACTTTACCCGCCGATTTTTTATTAATGATCGTGCCGCGCCATCCACAGCGATTT
>CAZZMV010000003.1:0-5492 GCA_964655425.1 uncultured Bifidobacterium sp. | reverse complement strand
ACCTACAATTTCACGCAGGCGAGCGAAGAGGCAATCACACAGGGCGCCGCTGTGCGCGTTTATGACGCCGTGCAGGTATTCCAGGTAGCGTTTGATCTGATCGTCGATCGCCAGCGTTTGCAGAAAATGTCGCAGGATGCACAGCGGTTTGCGGAAAGCGAGGGTGGGGCGACATCAAAGACAATCAGGCAGCTAGCCGGCTTGCTCTCGTGATGCGATTTTGCTGTTGATAAATCAAGTTAGGCCTAAAGAATCAATACTCATCATCGATGCTGCCTTGTTCAATCGACGGTCGAAACAGGCAAACAAAAATTCTTCCGAGGTTTTCTGTTTCATGATGCGCGCTGAAGCGAGTTGAACACTATCGTAGGCGCGAAGTGCGAAAGCATCGGCGAGCTCACCCGCAGCCTCAACCAGTGTTTGACTGACTTCAATCACTGCGAAATTTGACCAAGCCTCACGCAATATGTGCTTGCAATTTTCGATAGCAGACAAATCGAGAGGCTGTTCGCGTGCCCGACGCGATAGCCCAGCCATCGCTTCTACCCAAGTTATCCTGCTGACTGCAATGGTAGAGGCTCGCTCCGCCAGCTGCTCCATTTGATCGCTGTACGCTTCTTCGAAATAAAGCTTGATCAAAGCAGAAGTATCGCAAAACAGAATCAAGCGCGATCCTCCAGGATCATGTCGCTCAAGCTTTTTCCGTCGTTTGAGAGTTTTAGGCGAGTTTTGGGAAAACTTGGCTTGCCGCCGCTCCAACTGAGTAGACCTGCTGAAATGAGCTCGGCCAGTTCATGTTTCGCGGGCTCTGGTATGCCGACGATGCGGACGATCGGCTTGTTATGAGAGGTGACCTCGATGATTTCTCCGTTGCGCGCTCGCGCAAGGACGCTGGACAGGTGTGCCTTCAGGTCGCGAACGGGGATAGCCATCTTTGCCTCCTTAAATAGCCCCCAATTCTAGCAAAAATCGATAAAAATGTGACTACAAATTAATTTTTTGACATTTCGAGCCGTGGTCCGTGGTCCGTGGTCCGTGGTCCGTGGTCGCTGAGCTGAGGGCCGTGGACCGTGGCTCAGGGGCTGGGCCGGGGGATTTAACTAGGGCGGGGTTCTGCTGAAGCGATGTCGTCCAAGTTGGTGCGTCTGCGTCCTGCAGCTTCAATGCTGACTAGACTCGTTCACCCCACCACCCAGTGAGCGATACAGATCGACCGCATTGGTCAGCCGTAGCAGTCGTGTGGCGAGCAGAGTCTGCTCGGCGCTATACAACTCACGCTCGGCATCCAGCACATCAAGATAGTTGGCGACGCCGTTTTTGTAGCGAACTTGCGCTAGTTCCAATCGCGCTGCCTGGGCATCACGCATCGCCTGCTGTGCACTGATCTCGCTGGCGAGTGTGGCACGTGCATCAAGCGCATCGGCCACTTCACGGAAGGCTACTTGAATAGCCTTCTCATAATTGGCGATGGCAATATTTGCGCGCACGGTGGCCAGATCCAGGTTGGCTTGGTTGCGACCGTTATCGAAAATCGGCAACGACAGCGCGGGCGTGAAGTTCCAGACGCCCGATCCGCTGTCAAACAGATTATTTAAAGAAGAGCTTGCCAAACCTACGCCGGCGGTGAGTGAGATGCGCGGGAAGAAAGCAGCACGCGCTGCGGCGATGTTCGCTTGATTGGCGCGCAGCACTTGTTCAGCGGCACGAATATCCGGCCGCTGTGTCAGCACATCCGAAGGTACGCCGGCACCAATATCGGCAGTAATCGATTGCTCCGATAACAGGGCCTGTTGTTCTGATAACTTGCCGCTGCTGCCCATCAGCAGGGCCAATGCATTGATACTTTGTGCATGCTGTCTACGTAGCGCCAATACTGCCGCAGCAGCAGATTGCACCAAAGTTTCGCTTTGGCGCAGCTCGAGCGCATTCGAAATACCTGCATCAAAGCGCTGCTTCACCAAATCAAAAGAGGTCTCACGTGCTTTCAAGGTACGTTCAGCGATGTGCAATTGCTCAGCCAGCGCGCGCTCATTCAGCCAGACCTTGGCAACTTCGCCCACCAGTGCGATCTGCGCGGCACGCTGTGCCTGTTCAGTCGCGAAAAATTGTGCCAATGCCGCTTCGGAGAGATTTTTCACGCGGCCGAAAAAATCCAGCTCGAACGCTGTCATGCCCAGTCCGACCGAATACGAGGTGTAGTTCGTGTAAGCCCCCGTGGTGGGAAACAGTGTGCGGGTTCTGACGCCACCTGTCGTTGCATTGATGGTCGGTAGCTGATCGGCACGCTGTATGCCATACAAGGCACGCGCTTCTTCTATGCGAAGTGCAGTAGCTTTCAGATCGCGGTTATTTGCCAGTGCTTGTTCGATTGCTTGTTGCAGTTCGGCGTTCTGAAAAAACTCACGCCAACCAATCTCGACTGCCGCCGGCGCATCACTGCTCGGTGCGGCAAACTTTTCCGGAACGGGCGCTTTAGGCGAGTAGAAATTGGGCAGGATTTGGCAGCCCGACAGCGCCAGCAGGGTGCCAGCGACCATCAGATAGCTAGGCGATTTTTTCATTTACGGCTCCTTGCTGGCGTCTTGCATGTGCGCTGCATACAACTTGCGTTGGCGCTCATTACCTTTGAAGATACTGCGTACGACTACGAAGAATACCGGTACAAAAAATACCGCAAGCACCGTCGCAGCAATCATCCCGCCCATCACGCCAGTGCCAATCGCACGTTGGCTGGCCGAGCCAGCGCCACTCGCAATCACCAGCGGCAGCACACCGAGAATGAATGCGAAAGAGGTCATGATGATCGGTCTGAAGCGCAGGCGAACTGCTTTCAATGTCGCCTGCGTCAGATCCATACCGGTGGCCTGCAAGTCTTTGGCGAACTCGATGATCAGAATCGCATTCTTGGCGGACAAGCCGATAATCGCGATGAGGCCGACTTTGAAGTAAACATCATTCGGCATACCGCGCAACATGGTGAACGCCACGGCGCCCAGAACACCGAGTGGCACCACCAGCAACACGGCAATCGGTATGGTGGTGCTCTCGTACAGTGCAGCCAGTACCAGAAATACCGCTAGTAATGCCAGTGCAAATAACAAGGTAGCGGTTGAGCCTGCTGCTTTTTCTTCCAGTGACTGACCAGCCCACTCATAGCCGATACCTGACGGTAGTTGTGCGACCAGGCGTTCAACTTCAGCCAGCGCGTCGCCCGAGGATTTACCGGGTGCTGCATCACCCTGTATCTTCATGGCAGGATAACCGTTGAAACGAATCAGTTGCACCGGACCATTCACCCACCGGCTGCTACTGAATGCAGAGAACGGCACCATGGTGCCTTGATTGTTGCGAACGAAAACCTTCTGCAAGTCTTCCGGCATTAAACGCTTCTCCGGAACGGCTTGCACGATCACACGCTGCTGCCGGCCAAGGTTGGGGAAGTCATTGACGTAGTTCGAGCCAAACGTCGCAGCAAGCGTTGCATTGATTTCATTGAGCGAGAGGCCGAGTGCATTGGCCTTGTCTCGATCAATATCCAGCCTGAGCTGCGGCGAGTCTTCCATACCTTCAGGGCGAGCACTCTTGATGACTTCGCTTTTGCTCATCATGCCGAGCAATTGATTACGTGCCGCCAGCAAGGCATCATGACCTAGACCCGCTCGATCTTGCAGCCTAAGTGAAAAGCCAGTCGCATTGCCCAGCTCGCGAATCGCTGGCGGGTTGACTGTAAAGACAATCGCATCTCGAATGATCCCCATCAGCATCAAGGCTTTTTTCGCAATCGCTTCCGAGCTCAACTCGGGTTTCTCGCGCTCTTTCCAGTCTTTCAAAGGCACGAATAGCAAACCACCATTCTGACCATTGCCGGAAAACGAGTAGCCCAGCACTGACACAATACCTTGCACGCCGGGCTCTTTCAAAAAGTACTGCTCGGCTTGCTCCATCACGTTCAAAGTACGCGCTGTGGATGCGCCCGGCGGTAACTGCACATTGGAAAGCAGATAGCCCTGATCTTCGGCAGGCAGAAATGCGGTAGGCATGCGCACCGCCAGCAAGGCCACTGCAGCCACAATCACGCCGTAAATCACCATGTAGCGGCCGGTGACTTTCAGTATCCGCCCGACCCAACTGGTGTAGCCATCGGTAGTACGTCGGAACAAGCGGTTAAACGCACCAAAAAATCCGCGTCGCTCATGGTGTCCGGCCGGAATAGGCTTGAGTAATGTTGCACATAGAGCTGGGGTCAGCGTCAATGCCATGATGGCCGAGAACACCATGGACGACACCATCGACATCGAGAACTGACGATAAATTGCACCGACCGAGCCGGTGAAGAAGGCCATCGGTACGAACACGGCAATCAGCACCAGCGTGATACCAACGATCGCACTGGTGATTTGTCCCATCGCCTTGATGGTGGCCTCGCGTGGCGAGAGTTGTTCTTCGCTCATGATGCGTTCAACGTTCTCAACTACCACAATCGCATCATCGACCAGAATACCGATCGCTAGCACCATGCCGAACATGGTCAGTACATTGATCGAGTAGCCAAACGCCGCCATCATCGCGAATGTGCCCATCAATGAAACCGGCACCACGATCGCCGGGATGATGGTGTAACGCAGGCTCTGCAAGAACAGCAGCATCACCAGGAACACAAGAATCACTGCTTCGATGAGTGTCTTGACGACTTCTTCAATCGAGATCTTGATGAACAGCGAGGTGTCGTAAGGAATGACGTACTCAACACCCGGCGGGAAAAACTTCGCCAGCTCAGCCATTTTCTGGCGAACCAGCGTAGCCGTTTCGAGTGCGTTAGCTGTTGGTGTCAGCTGTATACCGACAGCGGCAATCGGCTTGCCATTCAGTCGGGCCTGAAAGCCGTATGACAGTCCAGCCACCTCGACCCGACCAATATCGCGAATACGTACCGTAGCGCCGCCCGGTTGCGCACGTAGCACCACATTACCGAATTCTTCAGGCGTGGCCAGCTGGCCAGTGATGACAATCGAGGTAGCAATACGTTGTGAAGTCGGCGCCGGCAGATCACCCAGCACGCCCGCGGAGAATTGCGCATTCTGTGCCTTGATGGCATTGACTACATCGGTAGGCGTGAGCTTGTAGCCAACTAATTTGTCCGGGTCTATCCAGACCCGCATGGCGCGCTCGGTACCAAATAACTGCGCGACACCGACGCCGGGAATGCGCTTGATTTCGTTCAGCACATTGCGCGCGATGTAATCGCCCAAGGCAACCGGCGATATTTCATCATTGGTGGCGCGAAGGTTCACGAACATCAGCAAGTTGCTGCGCGCGCGCGTGATCGTCACCCCCTGTTGAACCACTGCTTGCGGCAGTCGAGCTTCGATACGTTTCAATCTATTTTGTACATCGACCGCGGCCAACTCGGGGTTGGTGCCGGTCTTGAAGGTGATCGAGACTTGTGAGCCGCCATCGGCCTGACTCTGCGACTCGATGTACAGCATGTTCTC
>CAZZMV010000002.1:22003-42065 GCA_964655425.1 uncultured Bifidobacterium sp. | reverse complement strand
TGACCTCTTGCATGCCATGCAAGCGCTCTCCCAGCTGAGCTATACCCCCGTGTGCAGCAGAAACGGGATTATAGCCAAATCTTTGAATCTCTGACAATCTGAGGCCGAAACTATTTGATGTAGGGCCTCAGCCTGCTGAGTACAACCTCCCTGCCCAGCAACGCCAGCACCGCGTCGACCGACGGCGTCTGCAGCTGCCCAGTCACCAGTAAACGCAACGGCATGGCCAACTGCGGCATCTTGATGGCATGCTCGGTAATCACTTGCTTGATCAATGCGGCGATCGCCTCTTTGGTCCAATCAATTTGCTGCGCGGCCTCGAAAAATTTGCCCAAGGCTGCTCGGGCGACGTCAGTCACGTGCTGCTTCAGCAGCTCAGTGTCGGGCTTGGGCTCGCGATAGAACAGCATCATTGCATCAGCCAGCTCGTTGACGGTATTGGCTCGATCTTTCAATAACGCGATGACATCCTCAAGTGGTGGCGCGCCTTCAAACTGTGCACCGTCACGCATCAACTGCGGCATGGCGAGTGTGGCCAGGCGAGCGTTGTCGCTGAGCTTGATGTAATGATTATTCAACCATGCCAGCTTTTCCGGGTTGAACTGAGCGGGCGACTTGGTTAAATGATCGAGGTCGAACCACTCACAAAACTGCGCCATGCTGAAAATCTCGTCATCACCATGGCTCCAACCGAGGCGCGCGAGGTAATTCAACATCGCCTCAGGCAAGTACCCCTGGGCGGGATATTCCATCACGCTCACTGCACCATGGCGCTTGGATAGTTTTTCACCATCCGGGCCGAGGATCATCGGTACGTGGCCATAAATCGGTAATGTGGCGCCCAATGCGCGCAGGATATTGATTTGCCGAGGCGTGTTATTCACATGATCATCGCCGCGAATGACATGTGTGATTCGCATATCCCAATCATCCACCACCACGCAAAAATTATAGGTGGGTGTGCCATCCGGGCGAGCTATCACCAGATCATCCAGCTCACGATTGGAGATCGTGATAGTGCCCTTTACTGCATCGTCCCAACTGACATCACCATCGAGCGGATTACGAAAGCGCACGACCGGCTTCACGCCATCAGGTACGGCTGGCAACACCTTACCGGACTCGGGCCGCCAAGTACCGTCATAGCGCGGCTTCTCACCCGCTGCGCGTTGTCTGGTGCGCATTGCTTCCACCTCTTCAGGCGAGCAGTAGCAGTAATACGCCGTACCTTGCGCGAGCATTTGCGCGATCACTTCACGGTAGCGATCCATGCGCTGCATTTGGTAGAACGGGCCTTCGTCGTGCTGCAGCCCCAACCATTGCATGCCATCGATGATGGCTTGTACCGCCTCCGGGGTTGAGCGCTCCAGATCGGTGTCCTCAATACGTAGAATAAAAGTGCCGCCGAAGCGACGCGCATAGGCCCACGCAAAAAGCGCGGTACGCGCGCCACCCAAGTGCAAATAACCGGTAGGGCTCGGCGCAAAGCGGGTACGGACGGTCATGGAACGGCTCGCAAGGCAAAAGGCGACATTCTATCCGCTGCAACCGCGTTGCCCCGCACTGATAGAATCTCGGTTTCCCCGGATTCGATCATTTGCAATGAGCACGTCTGCTGCCCGTTCCAAGCCACGCCAGTTATTTGTAACGACGGCATTGCCCTATGCGAACGGCCCGTTTCACATTGGCCACATCATGGAATACATTCAGGCAGACATCTGGGTGCGTTTCATGCGCTTGTGCGGTCATGAGGTTCACTTCGTTTGCGCCGATGACGCACACGGCGCACCGATCATGATCGCCGCTGAAAAAGCCGGCGTCACACCACAAGCATTCGTCGCCAATATTGCCTCGGGACGCAAAGCCTATCTGGATGGATTTCATATTTCATTCGACAACTGGCACAGCACTGATGGCCCTGAAAATCATTTGCTGTCTCAGGAAATTTATCGTCGCTTGCGTGACAAGGGCCTGATCGCGACGCGCACGATTGATCAATTCTACGATCCGGTAAAAAACATGTTTTTGCCTGATCGTTACATCAAAGGCGAATGTCCGAAGTGCGGCGCGCAAGATCAATATGGCGATGCCTGTGAGGTGTGTAGCGCAGTGTATGCGCCGACTGATCTGAAAAAGCCCTACTCGACCTTGACTGGTGCGACGCCCGTCATGAAAAGCTCAGAGCATTATTTTTTCAAGCTGTCAGACCCGCAGTGTGTTGAGTTCCTGCGTGCGTGGGCGCTGGATTCGAATCGCTTGCAGCCCGAAGTAGCCAACAAAGCGCGTGAGTGGCTGGACGGCGAGAGTGGTCTGGGTGATTGGGATATTTCGCGCGATGCGCCTTACTTCGGTATTGAGATCCCGGACGCGCCGGGTAAATATTTTTATGTATGGCTGGATGCGCCGATCGGCTACCTGGCCTCGCTGAAAAACTATTTCTCTCGTACCGGCCGCGACTTCGATGCGTTTCTTTCAGACCCATCGACTGAGCAGTATCACTTCATTGGCAAGGACATCACTTACTTTCATACGCTGTTCTGGCCAGCGATGTTGAAGTTCTCAGACTTCAAAGTACCGAACAATATCTTTGTGCATGGCTTCATCACGGTCAGTGGCGAAAAAATGTCGAAGTCACGCGGTACCGGTATTTCTCCGCTGCGTTATCTCGACATTGGCATGAACCCGGAATGGCTGCGCTACTACATTGCCGCCAAGCTGAATGCCCATGTTGAAGATGTTGACTTTAACCCTGATGATTTCATCGCGCGAGTCAATAGTGATCTGATCGGCAAGTACATCAACATCGCCAGCCGCGCGGCAGGATTCATCACCAAAAAATTTGACAGCAAATTGGCGATGGCGTGGGCCAGTGACAATGATGCCTTCTTGTCAGCGCTTCGCGGTGCCAGCAACGAGATTGCGGCATTGTACGAAGCACGTGAGTACGGTAAAGCACTGCGTACCGTGATGGAGCTGGCGGATCGTGTCAACGCCTATGTCGACGCCAACAAACCCTGGGAACTGGCCAAAGACCCAGCCAATAACGCGCGCACCCAAGAAGTTTGCTCACGCTTGCTGGAAGCATTTCGTATTCTCACGCTGTATCTCAAACCAGTACTCCCCGCACTTGCCGAGCAAGTTGAGTCATTGTTGAATATCGCGCCACTACAGTGGAGTGACGCGCATAGCGCACTGCCAGATCAGCATGTAGTAAACGCCTATTCGCACCTGATGACGCGCGTTGATCCGAAAATGCTGGATGATCTATTTGAACCACCCGTTGCACCACTGGAGGAAGCGACTGTGTCGGATATCGAAACAATCGACGCCGAGATCAAGATTGATGATTTTCTCAAGATTGATCTGCGCATCGCGCAAATTGTCGACTGCGCATTCGTCGAGGGTTCTGACAAACTGCTCAGGCTCACACTGGATGTAGGCGAAGGCCGGTTGAGGAATGTTTTTTCAGGTATCAAGTCGGCCTACCAGCCAGATCAACTGAAAGGCAAACTGACCGTATTGGTTGCCAATTTGGCACCACGAAAAATGAAATTCGGTGTCTCGGAAGGCATGGTGCTCGCTGCCAGCGCCAAGGATGAAAGCACTGATCCGGGGCTGTATATCCTCGAGCCATGGCCCGGCGCCAAGCCGGGTATGCGCATCCGCTGAGAGTAAAATACGCCTCCTCATCGACATCTCGCCACACACCATGCCCCTGTTTAACAAGCAAGCATCTTATGTTTCAGAAGTCACTCGGTTCATCACCGAACTGAAACAAACCAACCCAACGCTCGAAGCCGAGCAATTGGCCGGCCGTGCACGTTTGTGGGACAAACAAAAAATCGATCTGGACGAGATGCGCCGTCAACAGCAATCTCGGGTCAAGCAAAAAGCCTACGTCTACCAGAGCGAATAAGGCCATCACGTGGAAACTGCAACCGAGATCAGTAACGAGCCACAGGAAGTGATTGATGGCGTCGCCTTCGCCAAACTGTATGGCGAGCCGCTGTTCAAACTACCGAATGATCTCTACATCCCACCGGATGCGCTCGAAGTGTTTCTGGAAGCGTTCGAAGGTCCGCTCGACTTGCTGCTGTATCTGATCAGAAAACAGAATTTCAATATTCTCGATATTCCATTAGCGGCAGTGACACTGCAGTATCTCGACTATATCGAGCAGATTCGTCAACGCAATCTTGAACTCGCCGCAGACTATCTGCTGATGGCAGCCATGCTGATTGAGATTAAATCACGCATGCTGTTGCCGGCTAAAAAAGTCGAGGGTGCGGATGAGGCGCTCGATCCGCGCGCCGAATTAGTGAGACGTCTGCTGGAATATGAACAAATGAAGCTGGCAGCATTTCAGCTCGATACCCTGCCGCAGGTGGGCCGCGACTTCGTCAGAACGCAGGTATTTATCGACCAAACCGTCGTGACGCGGTTTCCCGATGTCGAGATCGCTGATCTGCAAGCCGCATGGAATGATCTGCTACGTCGCGCCAAGCTCACGGCCAGACACACGATCTCGCGTGAAGAGCTCTCGGTACGCGAGCATATGACGCAGATTCTGCGCAAGCTGCAAAACGCCAAGTTCATCGAATTTCAGGATTTGTTTGATCCCTCCCGCGGCGTGCCGGTGGTGGTGGTAAATTTTATTGCCCTGCTCGAACTCGCGAAAGAAACACTGATCGAGATCACTCAAGCCGAGGCGTTCGCGCCGATTTATGTTCGGCTTTCCTATTCGCCTAACTGACCCGCTGCGGCCGTTCCAAGCCGCACCATAGGCACCTAACACTCAGACTCCCGATGAAAATCATTTCGTCGATCGCAGAACTTCATGATCAGCTACGGGGACAACTGCGTACTGCATTTGTACCCACCATGGGTAATTTGCATGATGGTCATCTGTCGCTGATGCGCCTGGCGCGCAAACACGGTGACCCGGTAGTCGCCTCGATTTTTGTGAACCGCTTGCAGTTCGGCCCGAATGAAGATTTCGACAAATATCCGCGCACTTTCGCCGCCGATGTCGAAAAACTGGAAAAAGAAGGCGTGTACGTACTATTTGCGCCAACTGAAAAAGATATCTATCCGGAGCCACAGGAGTTCCGCGTACAGCCACCCTCAGATATCGGCAATATTCTCGAAGGACATTTCCGGCCCGGGTTTTTCACAGGTGTTACAACCATCGTGATGAAGCTGTTCTCATGCGTGCAACCTCGCGTTGCAGTGTTTGGCAAGAAGGATTACCAGCAGCTGATGATCGTCCGGAATATGGCGCGACAATTCGCGTTGCCCACCGAGATCATCGCGGCTGAAACTTACCGCGCCAAAGATGGCCTGGCACTCTCGTCGCGCAACGGTTATCTGTCTGATACTGAGCGCGCCGAGGCACCGACACTATTTCGTGAACTCAACCGGGTGGCCGATGCAATTCGCGCTGGCGATCTGGATGTGTCGCTGCTTGAAAAAAGTGCAATCGATCAGCTTGCTCAGCGCGGCTGGCAGCCAGATTACTTCGCCATCAGAAAACGGGGCGATTTACAGCCCCCCACTGCCGGCGACCTGGCGACCCATCAGCCACTGGTCGTGCTTGCTGCCGCCAAGCTTGGCTCGACACGTTTGATCGACAATCTCGAGGTATGACGCTGATCGACTCACTGCGCATGATCGTGGTGGCAGCGATTGGTTTGACGGTGTCGAGCATATCCCCCAGTGCGTTAGCTGATGTGTCGGTAGTTGACGATGGTGGACACATCATTCGATTAGCAGCACCTGCGCAACGCGTTGTGAGTCTTGCGCCCCATGCCACTGAGTTACTGTTTGCTGCCGGCGCCGGCAGTAAGGTGGTAGGTGTGTCAGCTTTTAGTGATTTTCCGATTGAGGCTAAAAACTTGCCGTCGGTCGGTGGAAGTGGCCAATTAGATCTTGAACGCATCATCAGCCTCAAACCGGATCTAATTATTGCCTGGAAAAGCGGTAACAATGCGCGTCAGCTAAGGCGCTTGCGCCAGCTGGGTCTGGTGGTGTTCGAGAGTGAGCCACGTAGTTTTGAGATGGTTGCAAGTTCACTTGAACGATTGGGTACGCTAGTGGGTAGCGATCAAGGAAAGACTGCGGCACGTCGTTTTCGAGAGCGCTGGCTCGGTCTGCAGCAGCAGTATGCGGAGCAATCTCCGGTGACTGTGTTTTACCAGATCTGGTCAAGCCCGCTGATGACACTGAACGATACCCATATGGTGTCACAAGCGATCAAGCTCTGCGGTGGTATCAATATCTTTGGCCATTTAAAACCACTGGTACCGACAGTGAGTCGTGAAGCCGTATTGAACGCCGATCCTGACATGATTATCACCAGCAGTGAAAAACGCCGCGAGGCAGAATCATGGCGCGCCCTGAACACCATGAAAGCGGTTCAGCAAAACAATCTGTTCACCTTGGATAGTCATGTTCTGAATCGAGCGGGTCCGCGACTGGTCGATGCTACTCGTACGCTATGCGAGACCATAGCGCAAGCACGGAAAAATCTTCGCACCCGCCAATGACAGCCAGCGTCGCTATGCGATCAATGAAAGGAAGATCATGCAATCCGAGCTCATGAAAAAAATGAGGCAAGCAGTTACCGGTACCTTGCCCGAGCATCTGGGTTTTGAATTGGTATCTGCCGAAGATGGGCGTGTTGCTGCAGCATTTGATGTGCAGCCACATCACTTGGCACCCAATGGCTATTTGCACGCTGCGTCCATCATCATGCTGGCGGACAGCTGCTGCGGCGTTGGTTGTATGCTGCACCTCCCCGAGGGTGCGCAGAGCTTCACCACCATAGAAATCAAGAGCAATCATCTGGGCACTGCGCGCGATGGCCGCGTCGAATGTGAAGCCAAGCCCGTACATCGTGGACGAACAACTCAGGTATGGGATGCAACCGTGACGGCAGCAGGTAAAACCATTGCGTTATTTCGCTGCACGCAAATGATTTTATGGCCCAAATCTTGATGTCAATGCCAATTCAAACAGCAACCAGTTGTTCCGATGCGTAATCAAACGCGCAGCCAAATACACGGCTGAGCATGGCTGGGTTCATCACTTCCTGCGCAGGGCCCAAGTAATAGCAGCCCTCCCCAAGTAACAGTACATGCGTGGCGAACCGTGCTGCCAGATTCATGTCATGGCAAGCGGCAATCACCGCATGGTCTTTAGCGAGGTCCCGCATTAATCGCATGATCAAGAGCTGCTGACTCATATCTTGATGCGCGGTCGGCTCGTCGAGCAGCATGAGCTTGGGGTTTTGAGCCAGCATCGCAGCGAATGCAACACGCTGGCGCTCACCGCCAGATAAGTGGGTCACATCATCGGTCAGTCGATCAAGCATACCCACCTGATGCAGTGCATCGTGCACCAACGATTGATCTTTTTCGTCTTGCCAAGCTGTACCGATTCGCCACGGCGCACGCCCGATTGCGACCGCTTCTGCAACCGGGCAACTAAACCGATCGATCGTTTGCTGCGGCATCAAACCACGCAATCTCGCCAGCTCTGCGATCGATAAATCACTCAAGGTACGACCCATCAACGTGATCTTTCCCTGATCGATACCATGCAGACCAGCCAGCGCATGAAGCAGCGAGCTTTTACCCGCACCATTACGACCGAGCACACACCATAACTCGCCCTGGTGTACTTGCCAGTGCAATGCCTCGATCAATCTGCGCTGACCACGTCGAATCGTGAGATTGCTGGCTTCCAGAATTTGCATCACGACCTCCGCGATAAAATCCAGAGGAACAACGGCACACCGATCAACGCCGTGACCACGCCAACAGGCAGTTGAATTGGTGCGACCACCGTACGCGCCACGAGGTCAGCAAGTACCAAGGCTGCAGCGCCGAGCAGCATGGACGCCGGTATCAAACGTCGCTGCTCATTACCAAGCACAAGGCGGCAAATATGCGGCACCACCAAACCGATGAAGCCAATCGCGCCGGCAACCGATACCGCTGCTGCGGTTGCGATCGATGCAAAGAACAATACTTGCAAGCGCAATCGCGGTACCGATACGCCTAGCAGATAGGCGGTTGCTTCACCGTGTGCAAGTAAATTGAGTTGAGGTGCCCGCCAAATTGCCCAAGCACCCGCCATCGCCAGAACTAACCATGCGAAATAACTGACGCCGTCGACATCGAGATCACCCATCAGCCAGAACAACGCTCCACGTAGCTCGGCGTCTGGCGAGATCGCCAGTAGCAGACTTGTGATCGCACCAAACCCCGCGGCAATCATCACCCCAGTCAGTATCAGGCTGACACCGGGCGCCTCAAGCAAGGTCGGCGGTGCCAGTAATTGACGTCGGGCGATCGTGAACAGCAGCAGAATCGATACCACCGCACCGAGTAAAGCACCGAACTGTATGCCTACCGAAATGAGGCCGAAGGGCAGCAAAAAATTACTCAGCAAAGCACCGGCAGCCGCACCGCCGGAAACACCAAGCGTGTAGGGATCAGCGAGGGGGTTGCGCAATAGCAGTTGAAGCAACGCACCGGAAAGCGAGAGGAGTGCGCCCACCGCACAGGCCATCGAAACTCTGGGCCATCGAAGCTGCAAGATCTCTTCGCGCTGATAAAAATCCAGATCGCACCCGGATACGCCGCATGCCATGCTCGCAAATACGGCAACGACCAAAGCGATCAACACCGGTAAGAATCGAGGCCAGCGCTCAGCAGCCATCAGCGTATGAAACCGTTTACCCCTGATGAATCCATGCAACGAAAAATCTTGGAGGGACATATACGTAATCAGCGGTACCGGACTACGGTATACCGGGTATCCATGAATAGGTGATTGTCATCCAACATTGGGGGCGGCCTATGAATCACTGTTGCCAGCGAATACCGACAAATAATGTACGCGGTAGTTGGTTATAGCCATAGACGCTTTGATATCTCGCATCGAACATGTTATCGATCCTGGAGGTTAACGACCATTCTTTCGATATTTGGTAACTTCCACTCAGTCCAGCCACGACATAAGCGGCCAATCGATTATCGCCGTCGAATCGCTCACCCGAGTAAGATAAGGCCGTATTTATAGTCCATGGACCCGACGATCGAGTGGCAGAGATACTGGCAAGTTGTTTTGCGCGTCGTCTCAGCAACTGCCCCGTATCGGCATCTCTAGGATTTTGTAAGGTCAGGCTTGGTCTGAATGACCATTCAGCAAACTGAAATGCACCGCTGATTTCCAACCCCTCGTTTCGCGCTGCACTGATGTTCTGGAACCCACCAGTGGACCGATATTCAATCTGATCTCGAATCCTGGATTCAAATCTAGTCACTCGAAGCTCTAATGCAGATAAAGATATCTGCGCACCGATATCAGATGACTGCGAGTACTCGGGACGCAGTGATGGATTTCCAACAACTCCGGGAAGATAATAGAGGTACCCCAGCGGTGGCGCACTGAAGCCGGTCGAAGTACTCGCGATAAATTTGATTTTTTCATTGAGTCGATATCCGTAGCCAAATAAACCCGTATTCGCTGAGGCATTGCCTTGCGTATGATCATGGCGACCATTTAGCTGAAAGCTATGGCCATGATTGCCATCGTACTGAAGTCCGCCTTGTGCGCTCCAGACATGACGAGCAAAGTCAGATTGGCCACCAAACCCATCATCTCCAACGAGAGATTGTCGCTGATAAGTTAGCCCAGCTGTGGCACGCATGGAATCTGACAAATCAATACGATTGAGCCAATCAGCCATTCGGGTTTGCGTCTTATAGCTATCATTCCAAGGCGCTGCGGTTTGATAACGATTTGAGTTATGGTCAACTGACTCCGACAAAGTCAGATCCGACAGCCAATTCTCAGCTAAACGATTTTTCGAGAATATGGAAACTACGCTGACGTTTGTCTTGCCTTTATATATATCTGAAGAGCTTGCATATAGACCGTGGCTGTCGAAATCAAAGCGGCCCTGGCTTTGAGTAAATCTGATGCCCAACTCTTGATCCGGCAACCACGATTTTGAAATAGCGCCGCTGGCACTTACGTTCTTGTACCCATCGTTTTCAGAATTAACGTTGGTTAGCTGGCCAGGATTAGTTGCAGAAAAACCAGCTGTCCCCAGCGCAGATGCTGATATGGCGTACCTGATATCGTCTGATGACCCACGAATCGATGCCGCACTGCTATAGCTTGAGCGGGAACCAAATTCAGCTGCAACGGCAGTCTGAAGCTTATCCTTTGGCTTTCGAGTAAAGATTTGTATGACGCCCCCAACCGCCCCGGAGCCATAGATACTTGAGACATTACCCCGCACAATTTCAATTCGATCGATCTCAGCCAGCATCAAGTGCTCAATACTCACCGTACCGGTTGCATCCTGCTTGGTGATCGGCACACCGTCCACGAGTACGAGCGTTTGTCGGGTTTCTGAGCCTCGCATAAAAAATCCAGTTGCACTGCCGATACCGCCAGTTTGGGTAATTTGTATTCCGGCCTCTGCGCGCAACAAAGAAGGTAGATCAAGTTGCTGACTATTTCTTATCATGTCAGCAGAAATAACCGTACTGTGCAGCAGGGTATCGGCTTGTCGCTGCTCTGTGCGGGACGAGGTAACGACCACCTCAGGTAATTGATTTGAAGCGCAAACCGGCGCCCCACAAATAAAGATCAAAGTGCTGATACAGATGACGTGCATCTGCGAGCGCAAGCATCCTGCGGCTAGAGATTTGGTTTTCATGGCCAACGAAATATCGGACGCCCCGCCAGCTTCCCCGCAAGCGAGACCAAAAAGGAGCGCGAAACGATGCAGCAACATCGAAGTTCGGATAACCGACGAACCACCCCGTTCGCCTCTCCCACCTGCTCTGGCCGGTATCCGGGCTAACAAGCGAATCGATTCGACCTTCCCATGCCAGTGGCACAGTGGTGATGAAAACCGATCGCATGACGTGGGTCATGCGCTTGCTTACCGTTGCGGGGGCAGCACACGTTGGCGTTCTCCTGATGCTTGAGGAGTCGGCTCCGTGTTTCCCGTTTAACTGCCCGTCAGAATCGACAGGCGAGCACCAAAACAAGACTAGTGTAGAGTACTAAATTGCATATGGTCAACAAAAAGCGATGCCACCGCGTTCCGATCAAGCGACCGGCGCAGCAAGCAGTGCAATGAGGCAGGCGCGACTGAGCAATACCATCAAGGAGATACCCATGGCGAAAAATAATGACAACACCATCAGCACCAAGCTTGGCTCGCCGGCTTACTACGCCGACCAATTGAATGCGCGCGCCGCAGTGCCGGCGCATGGCGAAATTATCCAGCGCTGGCAGCGTCAATCCGCAGAGACTCGTCAGGCCGAGTCTGGCTTGTTGGATCTGGCCTTTGGCAGCTCGCCGATGGAGCAGCTCGACTTCTTCCCAGCGGATAAACCGGGCGCGCCGCTGCTGGTGTTTATTCACGGTGGCTACTGGCGCTCACTCGATAAAAGCGATTTCACGTTTATCGTGCCAGCTTATCGCCGCGCCGGATTCAATGTCGCGCTGACAAATTACACCTTGGCGCCGCACGCCTCGGTGGAAGAAATCACACGACAGCAATTGCGTGCACTGGCCTGGCTCTATCGACGCGCCGCACGGCTGGATTTTGACCGTAATCGTATGGTGATCGCCGGACACTCAGCCGGTGGTCATTTGGCTGCCATGATGATGGCCGCGCATTGGAAGGTATTTGGTCAAGACTTACCGCAGGATTTGATCAAGGCAGGTATCTTGATGTCAGGTCTGTATGACCTTGAGCCGGTACGCCACGCAGAATTTATCAATGTTGATTTAAAGCTGGATAAAGCGAGCGCGCTGCGCTTGTCACCGGCCTGGATGCCTCAACCCACTCGCGCGCCATTTATTACGGCCGTGGGCGATTTGGAGTCGGATGAATTCAAACGGCATACTGCGCTGATCGCGGCACAATGGCGGCGCGGGTTCCAGCGTGAGATCCCGCTGCAGCAAGAAAATCATTTCACAATTTGCGATTGCTTTGGGGATGAATCGCATCCGCTATTCAACGCAGCTTGCGAATTGATTTCCTCGCTATAGGTAAAAAACTAACGTCTGTGGCTGAGGACTTATCTATACATCGCGGCCGGCGGCGAGGAACCCATATTGTCAGCCCGGCTGTGGCGTTGGCAGCAACAAAATTAGTTCGTTGACCTTAGCTGTTTTTTTTGATCCCCTGCTGGGTGTTCATGAACTCAGTTGCCAACCAGATTTCACGCAGCAAATAAATAAAGCTGCCTGTCAGAGCGATCATGGCCAGCACAAACATACCCGCGATAACAGAGGCCAAGCGCAGATTCAGCGCATCCGCAATAAATAATCCAGCGACTACGACGCAAATCAGCAAGGCACATGAGGTCGATAACAAAATTGCCCGATTAATCTTCTTTGCGCGCCGAAACAAGATATTCAATTCATCGCGGTAAAGCTGAACCTTCTCGGCCGACATCGCCTGCTGGCTTTCCAGCTGCGACTCCAGATCACGACTGCGATCAATGATACGGGCCAGCCGATTGGTGAGTACCAGCATATTGGTACCGACGCCGGTCAATAGAAACACCGGTGCAATAGCGAGTTGAATGATGTGGCTAATTTCATCCGCTTGCATCCTGATTGCCCTCAGCAAAACTAAATTGCGCGCAGTCTAGCAGTTGCGCCATGGCGGATTGTCGATTTCTTCCCCAGCGGAATCACAAAGATTTCTGCACGGAATCGATACCGGTTTTTTAAGCATAAATTTTCATTTTTATTTCGAGTTTGATCCAAATCAGCTTGGTCAGTTTGTGGATTGCTGTTAAATTTGCCGAAAATGTTGCAATTTTGTTACTAAAGGAATCTGACATGCCAATTTTTCCGGCCAAGCCCTGCACCTTTCAGGTGGCTTATTACTGCGTTGGTTCTGAAAGTCACCATCCCGGCGCGACCCACCACCGGAGGCTGCCAGCATGATTCGGGTGGTACTGGCCGATGACCATGCGCTGATGCGCGAAGGTTTGAAGTACATCCTGCGCAAGGCGGATGACATTCAGGTCATGGCCGAAGCAACGGACGGATTCGAGGTCCTAGCGCTGGTGCGCAAAGGTGGGTTTGATGTTTTGCTGATGGATCTGTCCATGCCCGGCCGCAGTGGCATGGATCTGATCAAGCAAATCAAGGAAGAAGCACCGAATATCGCGATCCTCGTCCTCACAATGCACGATGAAGATCAATATGCTGCACGCGCTATTCGATTAGGCGCCCATGGCTACATCACCAAAGAAAGTGCAGGCACTGATTTATTGGTGGCGATTCGCAAGGTTCATGCGGGTAGGCCTTACATCAGCATGGAAGTGGCCGAGCAACTGGCTATGGATGCCATGCCGAACCGCCATGATTTACCCCACAAATCGCTCACTAACCGGGAATTCGAAGTATTCAACATGCTCGTCACGGGCAAGTCGGTGACCGATATTGCCGATGCCTTGCACCTCTCTGTCAAAACCATCAGCACACATAAAGCCCACATCCTTCACAAGTTGGGTACGCCATCGCTGGCCGAATTGGTTCAGTACGCCATGGCGCAAGGGTTACTAGAGAAATTCAAGCCTTGATTGTAATCAACCAGAAGATAGGACATAGCTATTTTTATTGGCGCTAATTAGGAAACACCTGAACGGCTTTCGGTTCGAACACGCGAGGTATTCAGTTTGGCCCGATAGCGTATCACCCAGTATGAATAGATACTTAATCGGTCAATACAGCAGCTAAAAAAATAAAGTAGCAAGTAATGACGAAAGAACTCATTGACTCAGACAACAAAGGAGATGAGCATGACCCCTATTCAACACGCTGATTCATCGGCACGTACTCACACCAATACCATCAACATCGGGGCTGAATCCGGCTGGCATCGGCAAGGTAAGCTCTGGTCTAACTTGAATGAGATTTGTGAACTTTTACGGATTCCGGCTATTTCGAATTTTGATGAAGAAGAATTTCTATTCCAGCATGTGCAATTCAAAACTGGTCAGCGAATTCATACGATAGGTCAATCCTTTGATACCCTGTTCATCGTCCACTCGGGTTTTCTGAAAACCGTATTAATTGATGAATTTGGCAATGAACAAGTACTGAGCTTTCCCATGAAAGGCGACATGTTTGGTGTTGATGGTATTCACACCAAGCGTTATATGTCAGAAGCCGTTGCGCTTTCAAATTGCGATCTAATTTTGGTGCCATTCAAGAAGTTCACCCAACTCGGCCGCAGTCATATCGAGTTTGAGCACGCCATGTACACCGTCATGAGTCGTGAACTGGTGCGGGAGCAGGCCATGGTCAGCATGCTGGGGGCATTATCAGCAGAGGCGAGAGTTGCGCGCTTTCTGGTTTCACTGTCGGAAAGATTTGCGGAGATGGGTTATTCGAGCAAATTATTCAATTTGCGCATGACCCGCCATGAAATTGGTAGCTACCTTGGGCTGACGCTGGAAACCGTGAGTCGCACGCTGTCGGCCTTCAACGAGATCGGCCTAATCAGCGTCGATCAGCGCTCGATTGGCATCAAGGATATTGATGCACTCCGAACTTTGCGCCGCCTTCCTCCGTCAACTGCGCGCACCAAGGCAGCAGGCCGCCGTGCGAAGCAGGCCGCCGCTGCCGCCAACTTGAATCCATAGCGTCACAACCCGATCAAACGCGTATTGAACCAACACTGTTCCAAGCGAAGCACAACTGAAACGCAAGCCGGGGACTCCCCGGTTTGCTGGCTACAAAAAGCCAGCGCTGACTTGTGTCGAGCGCCGAAAATTTGCGCAAGATCAGCGCACGCCACACAGGTATAATACTGACCCGGACGCGTTAGCTAACGCGAGCAACACCGCCAGCACGTAAAAGTTTGCAGTCTTTTGCGCAGCATGACGGTATCGCTTGCAACGCATGACGCCATCAACCGGAACAGTATGTCGAAAAACCAGACCAGGAAGCCCCTGGAGATCAAGATTTCCACCGTGGTTGCTGTCGCCGCTTTGCTTGGCGACACCGATCTGGCCAAAGTGTCTGCGGCGCTCGCGCAGGTGACTGGCGGTACCCCAGATTACTTTGAAGACGAATTCACCATCATTGATTTAGGCAACCTGCAGCCTGCGCCTGCTGCGGGCAGCATCGCGTGGCCTGAACTGATTGCCTTATTCAAATCACACCGTCTCAACCCGGTTGCTGTTCGTAACGCACCGGCGGCACTCGAGCAGGAAATCCGTGCGCACGGTTTGTCGATTGATGGCATGGATCAGTCGCGCACGTTCGAACTGACACCACCACCCTCGCCTACGCCCGAGCCAAAAGCCGAGGTCAATCCCGAGCCGGTATCGGAGCCAGCACCAGCCTCGCTAGTGTCGGCACCGATTGCAGCCACCACCAAAGTAATCGACACCCCGGTACGTAGCGGTCAGCGTATTTACGCGCGCGGCGTTGATCTGGTGCTGATGGCCACTGTGAACCCGGGCGCAGAAGTCATTGCAGACGGCAGCATTCACGTCTACGCGCCGCTGCGTGGTCGGGCACTGGCGGGCGCTGCAGGCTCTGCTGAGGCACGCATCATCGCCACCAGCATGGAAGCCGAATTGGTGTCTATCGCTGGCGTGTACCGCACCTTCGAAGATGGCTGGCCAAAAGACTTACAAGGCAAGCCGGTACAAGTGATGCTGAAGGACGAGCGGCTCGAGCTTCGTCTGATGGCGCTGAAATAGTTTTTTATTCTCTCAACTGACAAACTCAGACAAGGAGTTTTTCGTGACAAAAATTATTGTCGTTACATCTGGTAAAGGCGGTGTAGGCAAAACCACCTCAAGTGCCAGCTTTGCCTCTGGTCTTGCACTGCGCGGCAAAAAAACTGCTGTGATCGACTTTGACGTCGGCCTGCGCAACCTTGATCTGATCATGGGGTGCGAGCGTCGTGTGGTGTACGACATGATCAACGTCATCAATCGCGAGGCGACGCTAACGCAAGCGCTGATCAAAGATAAGCACTGTGACAACCTGTTCGTTCTGCCCGCCTCGCAAACACGCGACAAAGATGCGCTGACCGAAGAAGGCGTCGAGCGCATTCTCGAAGAAATGAAGAATTCTGGCTTCGAGTACATCGTGTGTGATTCGCCGGCAGGCATTGAACGCGGCGCCGTCATGGCACTCACTTTTGCAGATGAGGCCATCATTGTCACCAACCCGGAAGTATCGTCGGTACGTGACTCGGATCGGATTCTGGGCATCATTCAAGCCAAATCGCGTCGTGCGCAGACGGGCGCCGAACCGGTCAAGGAACATCTGCTGATTACGCGCTACTCGCCCAAGCGAGTTGAAGCAGGTGAGATGCTGTCGTACGAAGATGTACAAGAAATTTTGCGCATTCCGTTGCTCGGCATTATTCCCGAATCCGAAGCGGTACTCCATGCGTCCAACCAGGGTACGCCGGTCGTTCACCTGGCCGATAGCGATGTCGCCGATGCCTACAAAGATCTGGTGGCTCGATTTCTTGGCGAGGAAAGGCCTTTGCGCTTTGCCGAGTATGAAAAGCCGGGCTTGCTATCCCGTATTTTCGGAGGCAAGTGAGATGGATATTTTCTCGTTTTTATTCAGCAATAAAAAAGCATCTGCAGATACAGCCAAAGAACGGCTGCAAATCATCATTGCGCGCGAGCGGCATATTCATAACGGGCCAGATTTCATGCCTGCGCTGCACCGCGAGCTGATCGAAGTGATCTCCAAGTACGTTCGCGTCAACCCGGAAGACATCAAGATATCGCTCGACAAAAAAGGCAATCTTGAGGTGCTGGACGTTAATGTTGTGCTGCCGGATGGCAGCTGAACAGCGATCCATACTGCTTCATGGCGTCGACTTTACCTCGGCGCCACGCCCCAAAAAAGGCATTACGATTGCCAGCGGTTATCTGCATCAACATAGCTTTACCCTCGACAGCCTCACCACACTGCATGATTTTTCCAGCTTCGCCGACTGGCTGCAGCGGCCCGGCCCATGGCTGGGTGGATTTGACTTTCCTTTCTCCTTCCCACGTGAATTGGTCAATCAGCTTGGATGGCCAGACACCTGGTCAACACTGATCACACATATTCGGCGACTCGAGCGCGCCGAGTTACGCGAGCAATTCAAAGCCATCTGCGATGCCAGACCGGTCGGCTCAAAATTCATTCACCGTGATTGTGATTTACCCGCCAAATCTTCATCACCGATGAAATGGGTCAATCCGCCGGTAGCCTATATGCTGCATGCGGGTGCGCCGATGCTGCTCGATGCCGGTGTGCATATACCGTTCATGCAGCCCGGCGATCGTTCGCGTATTGCGCTTGAAGCCTACCCTGGTTTGGTTGTGCGCGGCATCACCAGCGCTTCTTATAAAAGCGATACCCCGGCCAAACAGACACCCGCGCGTCGCGCGGCCCGCCGAGCTATCATGCGCGCGCTGGCGCTTGGCGATTACCCGCAGCAGCTTCAGCTGGAAGCAGGCCACTTCAAACAAAGGTTAATTGATGATGGTAGTGGCGATCTGCTCGACGCAGTGCTGTGCGCTCTGATGGCGGGATGGGCGTGGCAGCGGCGCGACCAGGACTATGGCCTGCCGCCCCATGATCCGATCGAAGGATGGATACTCGGCGCCTGACTCTGCTCTGTTGTGTTAGCCCCGGTGTAGGTCAATAGGTCGGACACTGCCTTGGCACAGCTCTTGGCGGGGTACCTGTCCAACACAGACCTCAAGACCGACGCGAAGTCGCCCACCAAGTCAGTAGCCCAACTGCAACCGCGCCAGCGACCCACCCGGCTGCTTTGTTCGGTGCAGATGATTCAGGATTGGCTTGCGCATGGCTGCTGATGTCAACCACTTGGGGGTTACTGCTTTCCGGCTTGCGTGTACCGAGGAATCGGCTGGCTTCGGCCTGCAAACCTGCAATTCGATTACGTGCGTCACGCATGCGGCTATTGAATAACTTTTGCGTGTGCAAGCGATAGTGCGTCATCTTGTCTTTCAGCAGCGCGCGCCGTTGTCTGCCGACTGATGGGTCGGAGATATACATCGCTAGTGCACCCAGCGCGACGCCGGCTAGCCATTTCATCCACGTTGTATCCATGCTCTGAGTACGATACTCCACGATGCACTCCTTTCAGATTGATCAAATTGATATCTTGCTGCCAGCTTGTGTGTGCGCCGACAGCCGCCGAACCTGCGACAGCAAGCTGATCACTTCGTCATCGCCAAGTTGCGGGAACTTGCGATACCACTGGCCGACCGCATCAAAAGACGCAGGACAAAGTAAATAAACCACCCGCTTCACCCGTGGCGCAATACGTGCCAGCGCCTCCTCCGACAGTACCGGTACCGCTACGGTTATTTCAGCCACATCGGCTTTGCGCAGCGTGGCGATGGCCGCTTGCATGCTGCGCCCGGTCGCCATCCCGTCGTCACACAAAATCACATCGAGGCCTTTGAGCCTGGCTAGCGGCGCAATCGGACCATAACGGTGCTCGCGCTCGGCCAACACGCCCTGCTCTGCCTCGATGACCTGATCAACTGCTTCAGCAGATAGCTTGAGTTGCCTCACCACCTGTTGGTCGACAAGACAGACGCCGCCCGCCGCAATCGCTCCCATGGCGAACTCAGGGAAATTCGGCACACCGAGTTTTCTGACTAAAAGCGGCTCCATCACCAACCCGAATCGCGTTGCGATGGCCACGCCGATCGGCAACCCGCCGCGTGGTAGCGCCAGCACTACAGTGCCGGCGTGTGGCCGATGCTGCGCTAATAACTCGGCCAAGCGCTGGCCCGCATCGTTGCGGTCGGTAAATCTTTGCGGAGTGACATCGGCTCGCATCGCGGTTTGACCACGGCTTGGGCTAAAAAGATCGAAATTTCCTTCGAGTAAAATCTAGTTCTTGTTGGCCGATACACGCCCGGAACTTCGGATGTCCTTGCACTTCGAATCCGCACGATTCGCTGATCGAAACTGCAATGAAAAAATTACTCGCAGGACTTTTATTTCTCGGCTTATTCGCCTCGGCACGCGCCCAGCCACCGAACTGCGAGCGGCATTTTTTCCAAAAGACCGCACCGGAGATCACACGCAAATCGTTACAGACCAGTACGGTGGGGCTATGTTTCGAAGCGTTTGCGGTGCTGCACTCAGGCGTGTCAAGAACGCCGCTGTGGTCGGCAGAGTATTTGACGAGGGGTAGCTTAAAAGCAGCGCGCGAGATTCCTCGCGCTGACAGTTTTCACGCGGAGCCCGCCTTGCCGCCCGGACAGGGCGCCGAGCTGGCTGACTATGTACGCTCCGGTTTTGATCGTGGCCACATGGCGCCGGCAGCGGATATGCCTACAGAACAAGCGCAACATGAAAGCTTTTCTTTGGCGAATATCGTCCCGCAAAATCGCAAAAATAATCAGATACTGTGGGCAGCGATTGAAGGGGCTACGCGTCACCTGACCAATCTACGCGGTGAGTTATATGTGATCACTGGCCCAGTCTTCGAAGGTGACAAACTTGACCGTATTAACGGGCGCGTGCTGGTACCCACCCATGTATTCAAAGCTGTACTGGATCCCGCAAAACAAGAAGCCGCAGCATGGCTTGCACCCAATAATGATAGTGGTGAGTACCAAGTGATCAATGTGGATACACTGGAGCGGCGTATTGGGATTAATCTGTTTCCCAAGCTGACGGATACAGCAAAACAGCGGGTGATGGAATTACCCGAGCCGCGTATTCGTGGCCGCAAATAAACACGAAAAATTGCTGAGAGATTCTCTGACTTGAGGTTATTCATGACACCGACACTCCATCCTTTCGACAACGAGTCCGACTCACTCGTGATTGATGAGCTGACGATTGAAAACCGTGTTGATCAACTGGAGATTTATGGCTCGCTGGCGATCACGCGCGACAAGGTCGGGCTGGTATACGCGCAGCAACTCAAGCAGATTCTGGATGCCACGGTAAGCAAGCTACAAAATGATCCGACGCTACCTGATCA
>CAZZMV010000002.1:12347-21903 GCA_964655425.1 uncultured Bifidobacterium sp. | reverse complement strand
AGATTCTGGATGCCACGGTAAGCAAGCTACAAAATGATCCGACGCTACCTGATCACATCAGCTTCAAGCCCGGTGATCAGATCGATAATCCATTCAAATAATCAATCGCGCGCCATCAGTGCGGGCGAGGCCATAGCTCAACGCCCACCCTCCGATTCGGATGATCAGTGTCCTTCGATGACCCGATGATCATTCGTACGAACACGGCACCGATCAGTCAATAATCGCAGACACTGGCATACTGGCGCCCTGATCTGATCCGCGTACCCGTATGCACGCTGCACCAACCAATCTGCGATCGTATCCACGCTTTCGGCCCGAGCTGAAGCCTGCACCCTTCTTGCCTATGTCCAAGCGCGAGATGGATCAACTCGGCTGGGATCGTTGCGACATCATCCTGATTACCGGCGATGCCTATATCGATCACCCCAGCTTTGGCATGGCATTGGTGGGACGCTTGCTCGAAGCGCAAGGTTTTCGGGTCGGGATCATCAGTCAGCCAGATTGGCAATCGGCCGAGCCATTCCGCGCGCTGGGTAAACCAAATCTGTATTTCGGTGTGACCGCCGGCAATATGGATTCGATGATTAATCGTTATACCGCTGATCGTAAACCGCGTTCGGAAGATGCATATACCCCCCATGGCGCGCCCAACAAACGGCCGGACAGAACGCTGACTGTCTATGCGCATCGGGCGCGTGAAGCATTCCCCGGGGTGCCGATTGTGATCGGTAGTATTGAAGCGAGCTTGCGTCGTATCGCGCACTTTGATTATTGGTCCGATACCGTACGGCGCTCGGTGCTACTCGATTCAAAAGCCGATATTCTTTTATTCGGCAATGCAGAGCGCGCGCTGCTCGAGCTGTCGCATCGTCTGGCGCATGGCGAATCTATCAAGACGATTCGCGATTTACGTGGTACCGCATTTATTGTGGCGAGTGGGTGGAAACCTGCGGATGATTGGCGCGAAGTGGATTCGACCCGGGTTGATACCCCCGGCAAAGTCGAGCCGCATCCTGACCCATATGAAATGAAAGAGAAGGCGCCGGAGGTTTGCGGCACCACGGAAGCGGCACCGCAACCGGTACGGATCATCAGCCGCGAAGAAAGACTAGCACAGCAGGCTGAGATACGCGCGCGCAGCGTCGTTAGGCTGCCTTCATTCGAAACGGTGAAACAAGACGAAATCGCTTACGCACATGCATCGCGCGTATTTCATCTTGAGTCCAACCCAGGTAATGCACGCGCACTCGTACAAGCGCATGGTGAGCGCGATGTGTGGTTGAATGCACCGCCCATCCCACTGGCGATGGATGAGATGGATCATGTATACGACCTGCCCTATGCTCGCGCACCGCACCCGAGCTACGGCTCAGCAAAAATCCCGGCATGGGACATGATCCGGTTTTCGGTGAATATCATGCGTGGCTGTTTTGGTGGTTGTACTTTCTGCTCCATCACCGAGCATGAAGGGCGAATTATTCAAAGCCGCTCTGAGCCTTCCATCTTGCGCGAAATTGAGCTAATCCGCGACAAGACCAAAGGATTTACCGGCACTATCTCTGACCTCGGTGGACCAACAGCGAATATGTATCGCTTGGGTTGTAAAGACAAAACTATCGAACAAAGCTGCCGCAGGCTGTCCTGTGTCTATCCAACCATCTGCAGTAATTTGAATACAGATCACGGCAAGCTGGTGCAGTTGTATCGCCGCGCGCGAGCTATTAAAGGCGTGAAGAAAATCCTGATTGGCTCCGGCTTACGCTATGACTTGGCAGTTCGCTCACCTGAGTATGTCAAAGAACTGGCAACGCATCATGTGGGTGGCTTGCTGAAAATAGCGCCCGAGCACTCGGAAGACGGCCCACTATCGAAAATGATGAAGCCCGGTATGGGCTCGTATTACAAGTTCAAAGAGTTGTTCGACAAGTATTCAAAAGAAGCGGGCAAGGAGCAGTACCTCATCCCCTACTTTATCGCTGCACATCCCGGCACCACCGACGAAGATATGGTGAATCTTGCACTGTGGTTGAAGCAGAATGATTTCAGGCTCGATCAGGTGCAGTCATTTCTACCTACACCTTTGGCGATGGCAACTGCGATGTATCACACGCGAAAAAACCCATTACGCAAAATCGCGCGAGATTCGGAAACCGTGGAGACGCCGCGCACTGCGAAAATCCGTCGTTTTCATAAAGCGCTGCTGCGGTATCACGATCCAGCCAATTGGGAGGTACTGCGTGATGGTTTGCGCCGCATGGGACGCGCAGACTTGGTCGGTAACGGGCCTCAGCATTTGGTACCGCGCTCGGATACGCCTGCAATGGTCACACGGCGTACACGTAGCGGCGAAACGCCACCGCTAAAAACACTGGCGAAGCGATTTGGGCAAAAGAAGCTGCGTCCAGGTGCGGCGATACAGCGCAAGCGTACGCCCTAAACTGTAGCCACTAACCTCAAGTAAACCTCAGGCACATAAAAAAAGCCGACCCAAAAAAAGGCCGGCTTCTGATACTTGGTGGGAAGTGCTGGCTTCGAACCAGCGACCTATCGCGTGTGAGGCGATCGCTCTACCCCTGAGCTAACCTCCCAATCGGGGCCGGATTATCGCATAGCAAGACTGACCCATCAACCGAAGCAGCCGGCTGCCCGACGCTGCGCACCAGGCGATTAAAGCAAAGGCTTGTCGTTGTCTTTTTCAAGTTCACCCAGCTGTTGCATTGTATCGCGCTGATCTGCTTTCACTTTCGCGATGCGCTCTGCAATACTGCTCTGATGATGCTCGATCTCGATTGGCGTTTCTGTCGAAACGGTCACTACTTTTTTCGGCAACACGGCTTCAATAATTCGATGAAACAGCGTCGGTCCTTTTGCATCAGTGATCAGCCGTCGATCAGTAGGGCCAACCGCATCATCGAAGCTATTTGGTGCGTTGGGGCCTGCCGCGTCTATTGCCTGCCTTGGCGATAGCGGCCCTGGTGCATCTGTTGCTTCTCTCGATACCGCAGGCCCTTCGGCGTCGATAGCTTCTCTAGCCAACACGGGTCCTCGCGCATCATCTGCACGCCTGGGAGTCTGCGGACCAATAGAATCGCCAACTCCTTTGACATTGGAAGGTCCTGCGGCATCAACCAATCGTGTTGGCATCGCCGGGCCAATCGCATCATCTGTATTGCGTGCTCTGATGGGGCCCGCGGTATCGCTACGATCTTTGACATCTGTTTCCCTTGCCGAATCAGGCCAGTGCTTTGCCATCAGCGGGCCGGCGATATCCTCAAGACTCTTCAAATAGCCAATAGCCGTCAACTGAGATTGACTGGCCTTGTCCAAACGCAGATCCAGATCCAACATTGCTCTATCTTTTTGCGGGCCATCCGCATCTCGCATGGCGTGCAAGTACTTTAATGCCTCGTGTTGTTCCGCACGTGCTGTTTTTATTCTTTCGAGCAGCTGCTTTAACGAGAGATTTTTTCTATCCTCCGAATCGTGCCGAGATGATGATGCCGATGGAAGTATCGGGCCACTCGCGTCCGAAAATTTTCGCGGCTCGAAGGGTCCGGGCAGGCGGCCTTTCCGCTGCGCAGATGAGGAAAAAATTATGTCTTTAATCGCATGAATCTCTTTCAGTGCATTCTGCTGCGCGAGACGAGCCTTGGTCATAGGCTCACCCAAGGATGCAAGCCTAATCACCGAAGGAAGCACCGGACCATCTGCGTCTGAAATGATTCGTTGGTTTTCGGGACCGGCACTATCGGAAAATATGCGCTGATGCTCAGGGCCATCGCTATCAGTAATCTCTCTCTGAATGACGAGTCCTGATGCACTACTAATCGCATACAGATCTTTCAATGCCTGCTGCTGCGCATAGCGAACATCTCGGATCAGCCGCTGCGCTTCAGTGTCTACTTTTTGGTCATCAATCAGTCTGTTAGACCGAATACCGTGTGAGGGTTTTGACTGGCGAATTTTGTTTTTATCAAAACGCTGACTGTCTAGCCGATCAATATCACCTTCCACGCGAAAAACATCGAAGGGGTTAACTTCAATGAAGGCGTTCGCATCGGGCGGTTTACGCACCATGGCAGGCTATCGATGGTCGCGTCAAAAAGTGGCTGGTCAAGATTTTCATCCAAGCTGTCGCCACACGACCGTACCTTTCACTTCCTTTTCGAGCGCATTAAGCAGCAACTCATGCTCGGCCAGTTCATCCGCGGTCGGCGGCAGCACCAGAATATCGGCAATCGGGATACCCGTACCGTCGGCTTCATATCCCTCACCACCTACTTGCAAATCCATGGTCAGACTATCTTGACCGCGCGTCATGGCCAGATACACCTCGGCCAGTAACTCTGCGTCTAACAATGCACCGTGCAGTGTGCGATGCGCATTCGATACCTGATAACGCTCACATAGTGCATCGAGCGAATTGCGCTTACCGGGAAACAGTTCTTTCGCTTGCGCCAGCGTATCGGTGACCTGCCGAACGTGCGCAGTAAAGTTTGATTTGCCAAGCCGCTCGAACTCGGCATCCAGAAACCCCACATCAAATGGTGCGTTATGAATAATGATTTCTGCGTCGCGGACAAAATCGCACAGCGGATCAACGATGTCACTAAATTTTGGTTTATCGCTTAAAAACTCGGTAGTGAGCCCATGTACTGCGAGTGCGCCGGGATCCGAGTCACGCTCCGGATTGATGTAATAGTGAAAATTATTTCCGGTGAGTCGACGGTTGACCATCTCGACGCAGCCGATTTCGATAATACGGTCACCGCTTTTTGGGTTGAGGCCAGTCGTCTCGGTATCCAGAATGATTTGTCGCATAGATGGAATCAGTTCAATGTTTAAGCTCAGGACCTAGCTGCTCGGAACTTAGCCGCTCGGAACCAAGCCGTTCTGGCAGGTGGCGACATAGCTGTACCAAAAAATAGGTTTTCAGGCGGCATCGGCGCGCGCATGCTCAACCCCTCGATTCGCGAGCTCGTCCGCCATCTCGTTGCCCTCGTGACCTGCGTGACCCTTGACCCAACGCCATTCTAATTGGTGCCGCAATCTTGCCTGATCGAGTGCCTGCCATAAATCGACGTTTTTTACCGGCGTCTTGCTCGCCGTCTTCCAGCCTTTGGCTTTCCATCCTGCCAGCCATTCGCTGATCCCTTTGTGTACATATTGGCTATCGGTGTGGACTACCACATCGCACGGTCGTTTTAGCGCATTCAACGCCTCGATCACGGCACGCAGTTCCATACGGTTATTGGTGGTCGCCATCTCGCCACCGAATAGGGCTTTGGCTTTGGCAGCGGGCCGGCCAGCTTCAATCCACTGCGCCAAACTGCCATGAATAATCCAGGCGCCCCAGCCACCCGGGCCGGGGTTACCTTTGCAAGCACCGTCGGTAAAAATTTCTACTTTATCCATGACGGTCCCGCTGTTTTTTCATGCGATTGGTGACCGGCATCGCACTCGGCACAACTGCGCGCTTTTTATCCCACGCCGGACCAATCAGTCGCATACCCTGCACACGTTTGATCGCCTGCACGATATACAGCGCACCCAAATACGGCCACCAGCGGTTACCGGCTTTTTCCAAAAATGAGAAGCGACGCAACCAGGTGTCAGTAGCACAAGGTGGCGCGTAGCAGCCAAAGTGGCCGCGGTTAATCTCCATATTCAACAGCTTGAGCCAATCTTTGAGGCGAGGCACGCTGATGAATTCACCATGCAAAGGCAGAAAATGCGCACCGGTCATACGCCCGGCAGTCTGACGCGCACCCCACATGCTGATCGGATTAAAGCCGCAGATAATCACCTGACCTTCCGGAATTAACACCCGCTCGACCTCGCGCAGTACTTGGTGGGGCTCGGCAGAAAATTCAAGCACATGCGGCATGACGACTAAATCAAGGCTCTGTGTTGCGAAGGGTAATTCGGTGAAATCATGCACGACCACCACTTGACGTTCACCCGGTATGGCATCGGATGGCAAACGCGAATCAGTAATCCATCGGTTTGGCATGCGATTAGCCGCCAAGGTATCAAACATGGGTAAGCCGATCTGAACTGCGTTATAGCCAAAAATATCGGCGGTTAACTCATTTAGCCGCGACTGCTCCCAGGCATGGGCATACGCACCCGGCGGCGTATCGAACCACGGTGCGAGCGATATAATCGGCGAATATGATGCGTCTGGATTCATGCTGATGTCTGCGCCACAAGCCCTGCAGGTTACTGCGATACCGGCGTTCGCCGACAACTATCTCTGGCTGATTCACGACCAGCAGCACGCTGCTGTGGTTGATCCGGGTGATGCCGCGCCAATCGAAGCAGCGTTACGTTCACTCGGCTTGAAACTGAACGCTATTCTACTCACTCACCATCACGCCGACCACGCGGGTGGTGTCGCTGAATTACTTGCGCAATGGGCCGTCCCCGTGTACGGGCCCGCAGGTGAAAACATTCATGGTGTATCGCGCCCGCTGCGTGAAGGTGACCGTGTAGATTTGACCGCACTCGGCTTGCAATTATCGGTGCTGGATGTGCCAGGGCATACCGCAGGCCACATTGCTTATGTCGCTGCCGAGCAGCACTGGTTATTCTGCGGCGATACCTTGTTTGCCGGCGGCTGCGGTCGCTTGTTCGAGGGCACGCCGGCTCAGATGACCAAATCGCTGGCCAAGCTCGCTGCACTGCCCGACGACACGCTGGTGTACTGCGCGCATGAATACACGCTCTCGAATTTACGCTTTGCGGTCGCAGCCGAGCCAGATAACGCCGACCTGACTAGTCGGCTGGCGCAAGCGCAGCAGATGCGTGAGCGAGGACAATCTACCGTGCCATCGACCATCGGTCTGGAAAAGCGCACCAACCCGTTCTTGCGTTACCGCGAGCCGTCGGTGCTGCAAACCATGCGAGCCAACGGGCGATTAAACAGCGACGATCCAGTCGCCGCCTTTGCCGCGCTCAGGGAGTGGAAAAACGGCTTCCGCTAGGCCCGCCAAAAAGTTGTCATAAAAAGATAATTTTTCTTGACGGCATCACCCCTGGTTCTTACACTTGCGGCAACTTTACTTGCGCCCGTGGCCCTTTCGTTGGGTAATCGCGCCGGATTTTCCTATGCACCCAAGACGATTTCGCCGGCTAACCATCCCGGCGCTGCTGGCCTCGCTAGCGCTTCCCGCCGCACAAGCCATCGATCTTAGTATCGAACCCGGTTCCCAAGCGCTCGAGCCCGGACGCGACACGCGAGCAACAGACGGCGCTCACCTTGCCAACCCCGAGTTCGATGCCGCGTACGATGACATTACCGTCACACGCTTTGATGTCTGGGACCGCATCCGCAAAGGCTTTGCCATCCCGGACTTGAATAATCCGCTGGTGGCCAACCATGTCACGTGGTACAGCTCCCGGCCGGACTACATACAACGCACCACGCAGCGCGCCTCGCGTTACCTTTTCCATGTAGTGCAAGAGCTCGAGCGACGTGGGATGCCGATGGAGTTGGCGCTACTGCCATTCATCGAATCCGCCTTCAATCCGCAGGCTTACTCCAGCGCCAAGGCGGCGGGTATGTGGCAGTTCATTCCGAGTACGGGACGCGACTACAACCTGAAGCAGAATATTTTCAAGGATGAGCGCCGTGATGTAGTGGCTTCGACTGATGCCGCGCTCAACTACCTGCAAAAGCTGTACGGCATGTTCGGTGACTGGCAGCTGGCATTGGCGGCTTACAACTGGGGCGAAGGCTCAGTGTCGCGCGCGATCGCCAAGGCGCAAGCGGCCGGTCGTGACATCGACTACAACAGCCTGTCAGCCTACATGCCGGCCGAGACCCGCAACTACTACCCCAAGCTGCAAGCAGTCAAAAACCTGGTGTCCGTGCCCGCGCAATACGGATTGACGCTGCCGGTGGTAGAGAACCAGCCTTACTTTGTATCCATCAATAAAACGCGCGACATCGACGTCAAACTCGCCGCGCAATTGGCCGAGCTGCCAATGGAAGAGTTTAAGGCGCTGAATCCGCAATTCAACAAGCCGGTGATTACTGGCAGCCCGAACACACGCATTCTGCTGCCGCAAACTAACGCCGAGAAATTCAAAGAGAACCTCTCGAAGTGGACTCACGCGCTGTCCAGCTGGACTGCACACAAGGTCACCGCAGCGCGCGAGCGTATTGAGACCATTGCGACCAAATTCAAAACCACGCCGGCCGTTATTCGCGAAGCGAATGCCATACCGCCCAACATGCACCCGACCATGGGCTCGGTGGTGTTGGTGCCTAAGCCCGCCAGTGAATCAGGCAAGGATATCGGTCAGGAACTGGCAGATACCGCCACCCTCGCTGTTGCACCTGACGAACCACCGCGCAAGCGTATCAAGGTACGCGCCGGCAAGCGCGATACGGTGAATAGTATTGCCACGCGCTACAAGGTGACGGTGGCAGAGGTACGTGAGTGGAATGATTTGAAGAACGACAGACTGAAACCGGGCCAAGAGGTGAAGCTGCAAGTTCGTGCCGATAAGCGCGGCAAGTCTCGCGTGGCGGTGGCCTCGGTGCGCGAGGACTCACCGTCGTCAACGCGACGGGTTAGCAAACATGGCCGCATCGAAGTTGCGGATCGGCGTGACACGCGACGCGTTGAGCCGCGCCACCGCAAGCGCTACGAGTAACTATTACGCGTTGCGGATAACAGCCTCGCAAGGACTTGTAGACATGCTGCCGGCTGCTACCAACACCTCTGACAGCACTCCGGCATAGATCATCAGGCGGCGAGCGAAAACTCTGCTGCTGCCAGTAACCGCTGTGTATACGCTTCACGCGGCGAGGACAAAACCTCGCTGGTGGTACCACTCTCCACCACTTTGCCATCTTTCATCACCAGTACACGATGTGCCATCGCGCGAATCACGGCCAGATCATGGCTGATAAACAAATACGCAATGCCATGCCGTTGCTGCAGCGTTGCCAGCAATTCTAGGACTTGATACTGCACCGACACATCCAGCGAAGAGGTCGGCTCGTCGAGCAGAATCAAGGCGGGTTTCAACACCAGCGCGCGCGCAATCGCAATCCGCTGTCGCTGACCGCCTGAGAATTCATGCGGGTAACGCGACATCATCTCTGGCGAGAGCCCAACCTCGCGCATGGCTTGCGACGCTAATGAACGCAATTGAGATCGCGACAAATGCGGCTGGTGTAATGCCAGCCCTTCGCTGACTGTTTGCTCGATCGTACGACGCGGCGAGAGCGACGCAAACGGATCCTGAAACACCACCTGCATCTGCGCTCGTAATGGGCGCAGCTGAGCAGCGCGCATATCGCTGATGGTTTGACCATCAAAGGTCACGGTGCCCTCGGTATTCGCGACCGACAAGCGCAGCAGCGCCATGCCCAGGGTAGATTTGCCGGAGCCTGACTCGCCAACGATGCCGAGTGTCTCCCCACGCGATAGTGTCAGGTCAAGCTTGTCTACTGCAACAAATTCACGTTGCTTGAACCAACCCTGCTTGATAAAGAAGCTGCAGCGCACGCCTTGCGCCGACATCAGCACGGCACCAT
>CAZZMV010000002.1:5531-12247 GCA_964655425.1 uncultured Bifidobacterium sp. | reverse complement strand
TGCTTGATAAAGAAGCTGCAGCGCACGCCTTGCGCCGACATCAGCACGGCACCATCGGCGTGATCGGACACCATACGCTTGGCATGGCTTGCCAGTAGTTGCTGGGTATAGCTCTCGCGCGGCGATGCAAATAGCGTTGCCGTATCAGCCGTTTCAAGCAAACGACCATGCTGCATCACACCCACCCGATCGGCGAAGCGCTTCACCAGATTCAGATCATGCGTGATCATCAGTACCGCCATACCCTCATCGCGCTGTAGTTGATTCAGCAGCTCAAGGATTTGCACCTGTATCGTCACATCAAGTGCGGTGGTTGGCTCATCGGCGATCAGCAACTTGGGTTTGCAAGCGAGCGCCATCGCGATCATGGCACGTTGGCGCTGACCGCCGGATAGCTGATGCGGATACGACAGAGCACGCCGAGCGGGTTCAGGAATACCGGTTTTTTCGAGTAATTCAACCGCACGCAGCGCGGCATCTCGGGCGTTCAAGCCCTCGTGCAGCATCAGAACCTCGGCAATTTGATTGCCAATCGTGAACAGCGGATTCAGCGCTGTCATTGGCTCCTGAAAAATCATTGCGATGTCTTTGCCGCGTAGTGCGCGCAACTGAGCATCAGACATACCGCGAATTTGGCGATCTTCGAAAACAATACTGCCACTAGTGTCTGCCTCAGGCGTCATACCCATGAGTTGTAGGGCAGTGACTGTTTTGCCGGAACCGGATTCACCCACCAGCGCAAATTTCTCACCGGCCTCGATATTGAAGCTCACGCGGTCAACGACCGCCTTGCCTGCAAAGCGCACCGACAATTCACGTACCGTGAGCAAGCTCATGCTTTTCTCCGGACATCGAGCGAGTTACGCAATGCGTCACCGATATTGGTTAGCAGCAGCAGCGTGATGGTCAGCACCATGAAGGTCGAGAGTGCAATCCACCATGCATCCAGATTATTTTTGCCCTGCGCGAGTAATTCACCGAGGCTAGGCATGGACGGTGGCACGCCCAGCCCCAGAAAATCCAGACTCGTCAGCGCGAGGATGGCGGCACTCATGCGAAACGGTAGGAAGGTAACCACCGGAGTCAAGCTGTTCGGCAACACATGACGCCAGATAATCTGTGCATTAGACAAACCCAAGGCACGCGCTGCCTGAACATAGTCCAGATGACGGTTGCGCAGGAAATCAGCGCGCACATAATCGGACAAGCCCATCCAGCCAAATAAAGACAAGAGCAACAGTAGCAGCAGGATGCTGGGCTCAAAAATCGATGCAAAAATAATCAGCAGGTAGAGCTCAGGCATCGAACCCCAGATCTCCATGAATCGCTGAAACAGCAGATCGGTTCTGCCAGCAAAATAGCCTTGAACTGCGCCTGTGATCACACCCAAGACTATCCCGGTAATCGTCAGTGCCAAGCCGAACAATATCGAGATCCGAAATCCATACAATAAACGCGCTAGTACGTCACGGCCGCGATCATCGGTACCGAACCAGTTATCTAATGAAGGTGGTGCCGGGTTGGGCGACTTGGAAAAATAATTTAATGTGTCATGACGGTAGTGATTGACAGGATAAATTGCCCAGTTACCGTCTTTCGAGAGCTGCTGCCGAATGAATGGATCCAGATAATCAGCCGGCGATTCAAAGTCGCCGCCAAATACCTTTTCGGAATAGTCATGGGCGATCGGCACCATCCACTGACCGTTATAGCGTACCAGTAGCGGCCGATCATTCGAGATAAATTCCGCAAACAAGCTGATGACGAACAACACACTGAATATCAGCAAGCTGATATAGCCACGCCTGTCCTGACGAAATCGCTGCCAGACCCGCTGGCTCGGGGACAGCGACGGTACCGAGGTGACTGTATTTGTATTGTTATCGACGGTCGCACTCATGACGCCAGGCTTTCGAATTGCACACGCGGATCAGCCCACACATAGCAAAGATCACCTAATAACTTGACGACCAAGCCAATCAGCGTGAATAAATACAGCGTACCGAGCACCACCGGGTAATCACGCCGCACCACTGATTCATACGACAACAGACCCAGGCCATCCAGCGAGAACAAGGTCTCGATCAACAGGCTGCCCGCAAAAAAGGCGCCAATAAACGCTGCCGGAAAACCAGTCACTAGAGGAATCAGTGCATTGCGGAATACATGCTTGTACAACACCGCACGCTCGGACAAACCTTTGGCACGAGCGGTCATCACATATTGCTTGCGAATCTCTTCCAGAAACGTATTTTTAGTCAGCATGGTCATCACTGCGAAAGCCCCGGCCACCGAGGCAGTGACAGGCAAGGTGATGTGCCAGAGATAATCTTTAACTTTGCCGAAGGTGGTGAGTGTTTCCCAATCGTCCGAGGTCAAGCCACGCAACGGAAACCACTGCACAAAGCTGGAACCCGCAAACAGCACCAGTAGCGCGACGCCTAAAACAAAGCCCGGTATCGAGTAGCCGACCAGCACCACCATGCTGGTGACATGATCAAAGCGAGAACCCTCTCGCACGGCTTTGGCGATACCGAGTGGAACTGATATCAAGTAGGTCAGAAAAAAGGTCCACAGACCAATCGATATGGATACCGGCAGTTTTGATTTCACTAGCTGCCAGACATCCTGGTGGTGATAAAAGCTCTGACCCAGATCGAACTTTGCAAAGCCTTTGAGCATCAGCCAAAAACGCTCAAGCGGTGGTTTATCAAACCCGTAGAGCGCCTTGATCTCAGCTACGCGCTCGGGGTCGATGCCCTGCCGACCACGGTATTCGGAACGCCCACCGCCGGAGGATTCGCCAGCACCCACCTGACCTTTTTTAAGTTCAATCAGGGCTTGCTCGACCGGACCACCGGGCACAAACTGAATCACTGCAAACGTGATCGCGATTACACCCAACAGCGTGGGAATCATCAACAAGACACGTTTCAGTATGTATGACCAGAGATTCATTGTCTGGATAATTTCAAGAATTCGTGACTAACTAATCAGATTTTCTGGATTTCACCTGCCACCAACTCGATATCACGTAAGGATCAGCCTGATAATACTTGGGCGACACTGCCGGAATACCAAAACGATTGCGATACGCGACGCGATGCGTACCCGAGTACCAGTGCGGTATCGCCATGTGCTTGTGCAACAGTACCCGATCCAGCGCACGCGCCGCCGTCACCAGCTCCGCACGGGTATTCGCCTGAACCAGCGCCGTCACCAGTTTGTCGACCGCCGGATCTTTCAGGCCCCAGTAATTACTTGAGCCATTCTCATCCGCAGCCTTGGAACCAAACATATCGAACATCTCGTTGCCTGGGCTGGTGACATCCGGGAAGCGCTGGCTGGTCATATCAAAATCAAACGCCTCCATACGCTTTTGTACCAATGCAAAATCTGCTGTGCGCTGACGCACGGTGATGCCGAGTTTTTCAAGGTTGCGCACGTACACCGCGATGATGCGCGATAGCGCGGACTGATCATCCAGAATTTCGAAAGTGAATGGCTCATTCTTGGCATTACGCAGCGCACCGTCGCGGTACTCCCAGCCAGCCTGCTTTAACAAATCTCTCGCCTTGATCAGGTTGGCGCGCAAGGATGCAGGCGCCTCGGTCGATGGCGGCACGGGCACCGGGCCAAAGACGTCCGGGTCCAGCTGATCGCGCATCGTCTCAAGCAAAGCCAATTCGGCTGCAGTCGGCTCACCACGCGCTGCCAGCTCCGAATTGCTGAAGAATGAATCAATGCGCATGTACTGCGCATAGAACAGTTGCCGGTTCATCCACTCGAAATCAAGCGCAAGACCCAATGCTTGTCGCACTCGCTTGTCTTGGAACTGCGGTCGCCGCATATTCATGACAAAGGCTTGCATACCGGCGCCATTCTGGTGCTTGAGTGTTTTCTTGATCAATTCACCGCGGTCGAATTTCGGCCCTTTGTACATGCGCGCCCAATTCTTGGCACGATTCTCTACAACGACGTCAAACTCACCCGCCAAAAAAGCCTCAAGCCGTGCCAGATCATCTTTATAAAATCGGTAAATGATGCGATCAAAATTGAATGAGCCCTTGCGTACGGGTAGCTCATTTCCCCAGTAATCCGGATTTTTTCGGTAAGTGATCGATCGACCGACGTCATAACGGTCAATCAGATAAGGGCCACTCGCGATTGGCGCCACCAGCTGTATCTTGTCGAACGGTATACCTGCTGCCCATTTTTTGGAAAACACCGGCATGCCGCCTACAATCAGCGGTAATTCACGGTTCAATGTCTTGAATTCGAACCGTACGGTGCGCGTATCCACCACCACCGCTTGCTTCACATCCGAAAAAATCATCTTGAACTGCGGCGCGCCCTTGGCCATCAGCGTCTCGAATGAATACTTCACATCCTCGGCGGTGACTGTATCGCCATTGTTGAATCGTGCTTTGGCATTCAAGCGGAAGGTCATAGCCATTCGGTCGGATGCCAGCATCATGTCTTCGGCCAGCAAGCCGTACATGGTTGCAACCTCGTCAGACGAACCAATCGCCAAGGATTCGAACATCAGGTTGCTGAGCCCCGCTGCGGCGACACCCTTCATCGAGAATGGATTGAACTTGTCAAAGCTGTTGGCCGCACCCGGATTAGCCAAATAAATTTCGCCACCTTTGATCGCATTCGGATCGTGGTAGGCGAAATTCGAAAAATCCGGCGGATACTTGGGCGTGTCGTAAAGCGAGAATGCATGGCCTGCCCACGAAAACTGTACGCACAGGACACTGCTCACCAAAACGATAAAAGCGACAAAACGCTGCATAACGTTGACTTCAAAATAGCCAGAGGGGTCAAGCATAGCCGGTTTCGCTGTGACCAGTCGCAGAGACCAGCGATATTCGCGATAGGCGCCTCGGTAGGTGCGGGATTTGCCCGGTTCGCGCGGCCCAGCCTACAATATCGCTTTTGCATCGGTTGGCTTAATTTTTTACTGCCAAGTTGGGCCGATGTCGTGAACTTATCGGAGTCATCGCATGGCATTCTTGCAAGGTAAAAAAATCCTGATTACCGGCGTGCTGTCCAACCGCTCGATTGCGTACGGCATTGCGCGTGCGTGTCACCGCGAGGGGGCCGAGCTTGCTTTCACCTATGTCGGCGAGCGTTTCAAAGAACGCATTACCGACTTTGCACAAGAGTTCAATAGCCAGCTGGTGTTCGATTGCGATGTGGGTAGTGATGAGCAAATCGATGCGCTGTTTCACGACTTAGGCAAATCATGGTCGCAGTTCGATGGCATGGTGCATGCTATCGGCTTCGCGCCACGTGAAGCCATTGCAGGTGATTTCCTCGATGGTATGACGCGCGAGAATTTCCGTATCGCTCACGATATCTCGGCTTACAGTTTTGCAGCGATGGCCAAAGCAGCGCTGCCTATGCTGTCGCCTAACTCGGCATTGCTGACGCTTTCCTATTTGGGTGCGATCCGCGCTCTGCCCAACTACAACACCATGGGCCTGGCCAAGGCCTCGCTAGAGGCCAGCGTGCGCTATCTCGCCGCTTCACTGGGCAAACGCGGCACGCGGGTCAATGGTATTTCCGCCGGCCCGATCAAGACGCTTGCTGCTAGCGGCATCAAAGACTTCGGCAAGATTCTGAATTACGTGCAGCAAAATGCCCCGTTGCGGCGCAATGTCACGATTGATGATGTTGGCAACGCCGCCGCTTTTTTACTGTCGGACCTTGCCGGCGGCATTACCGGCGAGATCACCTATGTTGACGGCGGGTTCTCGCAGGTTGTTCCTGGGATGGAGGATGAGGTTTAAGACACTCGGTGCTTTGAAGTATTCAGGCTTTGAAGTGTTCAGGCCTTGACGCCTCAGTGCATTGCTGCATCGGTCCTCATGGACCATCAAATAAATGTTGCCGGCGAAACGCCGAATCGTTCGGATAGCGCGCGAATCTGGCGCAGATTCAGCTCTCTTCGCCCGCTCAAAATCTCGGACACCACGCCCTGCGACCCGATTTCAGGTAAATCTGCCTGACGAAGCCCATGCTGCTCCATCAAAAAAGTCAGCCCATCGAGGCCGGTAGGGATGGGTAGCGAAGGGTGCAAGGCCTCGTAATCCTCGATCAAATCACCCACAATCTCCAACAGCTCCAGCGCTGGGTGTTGTGGGTCAGAACCGGCCTCCTGTAACAACGCTTCTAACAAATCACTCATCTCTTGGTAGTGCTGTTCTCCGCGAATTGGCGCGATATCAGTCGCTTGGCGAAAATGCTCCCAGATAGGTAACAGGGGCTTGACGTCCACTCTGGCTCTCATGATTTCCAGTCTCCTTTGTCATACTCGGCGTGCGTCATGACCGCCTTGACATAAACAATTTGCCGCTCAAATTGTACATAGGCGACTAGGCGATACTTGTTGCCCCCGATATTGAAGACCACTAAATCGCCAACCTTGTCGGCCGCATTGAATACCTTCTTCAGGGCTGCCCAGTGGTCAAAACGGTTGGCCTCAATCACCTTTCGCCAACCTTGAAGTGGCGGGAGCGCTTGCGGATGAATGTCCGCAAACTCACGAAGCGCACGATAACTGATCAGCCTCACGCCCGGAGTTTATCTCAATTTGAGATAAATGATCGCTTTGTCGCATTTTTGCAGCGCAAAAGCCCGGCATGCTGTATGCTCCGCCCCGCGCTGCAACAAACAGCGCACGGTTGCACCGCAGCCCCTGACGAGCC
>CAZZMV010000002.1:0-5431 GCA_964655425.1 uncultured Bifidobacterium sp. | reverse complement strand
TCCGCCCCGCGCTGCAACAAACAGCGCACGGTTGCACCGCAGCCCCTGACGAGCCGCATTACCTGAAGCCCTCCCGCCTTCTGGTGCCGATCTACAGAGCACCAATGTGGCGTACCGAAGACTTGGCAGCATTGGTTTTCGATACCCCACTTAACGGCGCAAAGCTTTTGTGCCGTATCTCTTCTGGCAAGTTTTTCTCCGAAGCCGCTTTGGTTTCGCGTTGAACTGTTGTTGTCGCTGGTATCACCGGTCCGCGTTGCTTTTGCAATGTCACTGCCCGCCAAGCGTGCAGAGGCTACCTTTTGAAAGAAACAAATGACGTTTGAATCACTCGGTCTGCACCCGCAGATTCTGAAAGCCCTGACCGATGCTGGCTACACCCAACCGACGCCAGTACAGCTGGAAGCCGTACCCGCCGCCATCGCCGGCCGCGATTTAATGGTGTCATCGCAAACTGGCTCTGGCAAAACTGCCGCTTTCATGCTGCCTGCATTGAACAGATTTGCCAATCAACCCGAAGCACCACGGCCAGGTAAAACGCCGAACCCGCAAGCACAAGCCGCGCGTTCGCGCGGTGAACGTCCGCGCTTCATGCCTGCACAACCCAAAATGTTGGTGCTGACGCCAACCCGCGAGCTAGCGCTACAAGTCACGACCGCTACCGATAAATACGGTGCGCATATGCGACGTGTTAAAGCAGCATCCATCCTGGGCGGCATGCCCTACCCCAAGCAGATGCAACTGCTGGCACGCAATCCTGAGATTCTGGTGGCAACACCCGGTCGACTGATCGACCACATGGAGTCCGGCAAGATTGATTTTTCTATGCTGGAAATTCTGGTGCTGGATGAAGCTGATCGCATGCTGGACATGGGCTTCATCGAGGATATCGAGCTGATCGTCAGCCGTACACCCAGCACGCGCCAAACCCTGCTGTTCTCGGCCACGCTGGACGGCATGGTCGGTAACATCGCACGACGCATCACGACTGATCCTTTGCGAATTCAAATCGCCGGCGCCTCAACTCGCCATGAAAACATTGCGCAGCGTGTGCATTTTGTCGATGACCTGCTGCACAAGAATCGTCTGCTTGATCATCTGCTGCGTGACAGCGCGATAGAACAAGCGGTTGTATTCACTGCCACCAAGCGCGATGCAGACCAGATCGCAGACCGCCTGAGCCTCGCTGGCTTCGCCGCCGCTGCGCTTCATGGAGACATGCATCAGGGCGCACGTAATCGCACGCTCAATGCACTGCGCCGTGGTCAGCTGCGTGTATTGGTGGCGACCGATGTCGCGGCACGCGGTATTGATGTGCCGGGTATCAGTCATGTATTCAACTACGACCTGCCCAAATTCGCCGAAGACTATGTGCACCGTATTGGTCGCACCGGTCGCGCTGGCCGCAACGGTATCGCAGTGTCATTGGTGAATCACGCTGAAGGCATTCACGTTAAACGCATCGAGCGCTTCACCAAGCAATTGATTCCGGTCGATGTGATCGCGGGGTTCGAACCGCAAAAAACTGCGACTGCACGCAAGCGTCCGGGCTGGAAACCCGGCGACGGTCGCAGCAAACCGAGCAAGCCCGGTAAACCCGGACAACGCAGCTTCGCCAAACCAGACGCGCAGCGCAAAGAGACACGCGGCTATGGCAAGCCGGCGGGCGGTCGCGACGAGCGACACCGCTAAGCAATCAACGCGATGAGATAATCGCGTTTTTCAGCTTGTTGATAGGAGCATCGCATGGGCGCCGCAGACGCATCGACTCTCCGACTCACCTCGTTTTCACATGGCGGTGGCTGCGGGTGCAAAATTGCGCCCGGGCTGCTGGCCGATATTCTGAAACAGTCCCGTGGCTTTCCGGTGCCGCCGCAGCTACTGGTGGGTATTGAAACGGCAGACGATGCTGCAGTGTATCGCTTGAATGATGATCAAGCGCTGATCGCCACGACTGATTTTTTCATGCCGATCGTCGATGACCCATTCGACTTCGGTCGCATCGCCGCGACCAATGCCATCTCTGATGTGTACGCCATGGGCGGTACGCCGATCATGGCGCTGGCGCTGGTCGGTATGCCGATCGATAAGCTACCGGTCGAGATGATCGGACAGATTTTGGCGGGCGGCGAAACTGTGTGTGCCGCCGCAGGCATTCCGATCGCGGGAGGCCACACCATCGATTCAGTCGAGCCGATCTACGGCTTGGTGGTGATGGGCCTGGTTCATCCTGATAAGTTAAAACGTAACGCTGACGCACAAGCCGGTGACAAACTGATCCTCGGCAAACCGCTCGGCGTTGGCGTGTTATCCGCCGCACTGAAAAAAGGCGCGCTCGATGCCTCTGGTTATCACACCATGATCGCGAGCACGACACAGCTGAACACACCCGGTAAGGCACTCGCTGATATCGATGGCGTGCATGCGCTAACCGATGTGACCGGTTTCGGCTTACTTGGCCATGCACGTGAAATGGCGCTAGGTGCGCAATTACGCGCTCACATCAATGCGCAGTCGGTTCCTTTACTGCCCGCTGCCATGCAACTTGCCAGCGATGGTTTCATCACCGGTGCATCTGCACGTAACTGGGCCGGCTACAGCAAAGACATAACCCTCAATAAAGCCATCACACCAATACAGCAAGCCTTGCTGTGCGACCCGCAAACCTCGGGTGGATTGCTCGTCGCTTGCTCACCGGCGTCAGTCGATCAAGTAATGCAGGTATTTCAATCTCACGGATTTGCTCACGCCGCGGTGATCGGTGAACTGCAGTCTGGCGCACCCGGTGTCGAGGTATTGAGCGGATGACGCCAGCCGTTGAATCACCGCTGGCGCTGTACTGTCGCGATCTGCGTAAAACCTATGGCACACGGACTGTGCTACAGCACATCGACCTACAACTGCAGAGCGGTGAATATGTCGCGATTATGGGCGAATCCGGCGTGGGCAAATCGACGCTGTTGAACCTGATCGCAGGGCTGGATCAGGCAGATGAAGGTGAGCTACGGATTGATGGCGTTGCCGTACACCAGCTGACAGATGATGACGCTACCCTACTGAGGCGGCAAAAGCTGGGGTTCATATTTCAGGCGTTTCATTTATTGCCGCACCTGAGTGTGCTGCAAAATGTCGCATTGCCTTTAATGCTGAACCAATTGCCGCAGCATCGTGCGCTCGAGATGTTGAAGGCAGTCGGCTTGAGTGGACGTGAGCATGATTTTCCACGTCAGCTCTCGGGCGGAGAAATGCAGCGAGTCGCGATTGCCCGCGCATTAGTACACAGGCCTCGCTTGCTCTTAGCCGATGAACCCACCGGCAATCTCGACCCGGACACCGCGAATGAGATTCTGCATTTGCTCAAGCACGAAATCCGTAGCAGTGGTGCCGCCGCCATCATCGTCACGCACTCGCCTGTTGCTGCAGCAAGTGCCGACCGCGTGCTGATGCTGACGCGTGATGGTCTGCGTCCCCACCTCGCCAGCGCAAACCCGGCCTGATGAACCTGCTGCGCTGTCTGCTGGTTGGTGAGTGGCGCGCCCATCCGCTGCGTGCACTGGTGGCCATCATTGCGATTGCGATCGGTGTAGCGCTGGGTTTTGGTATTCACCTGGTCAATAGCGCAGCATTCAATGAGTTTTCAGCGGCTGCGCGCAGCTTGTCCGGTAGCGCTGATTTGCAGGCACGCGCAATCAACGGCAGCGTTGATGAGCAGCTCTACCCACAGCTCGCCAATCTCCCCGAAGTTGATAGTGCGTCCCCGGTCATTGAGCTTGATCTGCCGGTACCGGGACATCGCGGCGCGCTCAAGCTGCTCGGTATTGATAGCTTTGCTGCGGCTTCGATTACCCCCGACCTGCTGGGTGTACCGGAGAGTGATCGGCCGTTCGATGCGCTAATGCATGACACCGTGTTTTTATCGCCCGCCGCCATGCAATGGCTGAATTTAAAAGCAGGTGACACGTTGCGTGTATTCAGTGGTACGCGTGAGATCAAACTCCGTGTCGCAGGTAGCTTGCTGCAAGCGCGTGCTGGTCAGCGCCTGGCAGTGATGGATATTGGCAGCGCTCAGTGGCAGCTGGATCGAATCGGTCAGATCTCGCGTATTGATTTGAAATTGGTGCCGGGTGTCGATCGCGCAGCGTTTCGTACTTCACTACAAAAGCAATTTAGTCCCTCATTGGTGGTGACTGAGAGCGATGATCAGGATAAGCGTAGCGCAACTATGTCGCGTGCTTATCGAGTGAACTTGAATGTGCTGGCGCTGGTGGCGCTGTTCACGGGCGCATTTTTGGTCTTTTCAACCCAGGCGCTGTCGGTACTGCGACGTCGTCCGCAATTAGCACTGCTGCGCACACTGGGTGTGACGCGTGCTCAGTTGGTACGCCAGATCCTGATTGAAGGCACCACCTTGGGTGTACTGGGCGCGCTGCTCGGCATTGCACTCGGTTGGGTCTTGGCCAGCGCAGCGCTTTCCTTGCTCGGTGGTGACTTGGGCGGTGGCTATTTCCCGGGTGTGCAACCCACGGCACAGTTCAGCATCGGGGCTGCAGTAGTTTTCTTTATCGCTGGCGCAGGTGTCGCACTTCTGGGGAGTATTGCACCTGCCATGGAGGCCGCGCGTGCACAACCCGCTGCAGCGCTCAAAGCAGGGAGTGAAGACCTCGCACTCACACCACTTGCCACGCCCTGGCCTGCGATGGTGGCGTTATTGATGGGTGCAGTGTTCACGCAGTTACCGCCAGTATCTGGTCTACCTGTTTTCGGCTACCTGGCCATCGTGCTGATACTGGTCGGCAGCATCGCCTTGATGCCACGCTGCGCCGCCTGGTTGTTTGGCGCATTGGCGAAACGCTGGCAAGCGAGCAGTCGCGGGCTGGCCCTGGCACGGCTGGCCAATGCGCCCAACCAAACAGCGATTGCCTTGGGTGGCGTACTCGCAAGTTTTTCATTGATGGTGGCGATGGCGATTATGGTGGCCAGTTTCCGTGTCTCGGTCGATGACTGGCTGCAGCACCTGCTGTCAGCCGACATGTATGTTCGGGTAGCAGGCGGGCATGAATCAGCCCGCATCAAGCCGGATGAACAAGCAACCATCGAATCACTACCTGCGCTGGCGCGAACTGAACGAACCCGCTGGTCATATTTATCACTCGACCCGGCGAGGCCGAATGTCGCGCTGATTGCACGCTCGATGAATAGCGACGACCCCGAGCGCGTGCTGCCGATGGTTGGGGCTACACTCAAGGATGTAACACGACCGGTCTGGATTTCAGAAGCGATGGTTGACCTTTACGGTTGGCAGTCCGGACAAACAGTACAACTGCCTTTCGCCGGTCAGCGACATGACTTCACGGTGGCTGGTATCTGGCGTGACTACGCGCGCCAGACAGGGGCACTGCAAATCAAGCTCACGGACTACCAAACGCTCAGT
>CAZZMV010000001.1:54622-56240 GCA_964655425.1 uncultured Bifidobacterium sp. | reverse complement strand
GCCCCGCCATGGTTGACCAGTACCAGCGCGTGCTGCGCATGTATTCCTGCAGCACCGATACTTTTTCCCTTCCACCCGCACTGCTCGATCAGCCAGCCTGCAGCCAATTTATAACCACCGTCAGTTTGGGAGTAGCTGACGAGGGCGTGATATTTCGCGAGTAAGGCGTCGCGCTGATCTGCAGTGACGACTGGATTCTTGAAGAAGCTGCCCGCATTACCGATCTTAGTCGGATCTGGCAGCTTACGCGTGCGAATCGCAATCACTGCTTGGCTGATATCGCTTGCGGTTGGTGATTGGATACCGCGTGTAGCAAGCTCATTAGCGAGTTCCGCATAGCGCAGATTCGCTCGCCACTGCTTCGGCAAAGCAAACGTGACGTTGATGATCACGACGCGTTCGCGGAGATCATGCTTGAACACGCTATCGCGATAAGCAAAGTGGCAATCTTGCTTATTCAGTGAACGCGTCTCACCTGTATGAAAATCAAATACATCACATGCATGAAAGTGGTCGGCCAGTTCACTGCCATAAGCACCAATATTTTGAATTGGCGCCGCACCGACATAACCCGGTATCAATGACAGATTTTCTAGTCCGGGTAATCCTTGCGCTAAGGTCCACTGTACGAAACCGTGCCAGTTTTCACCGGCCTGCGCGGTCACGAATACATGCCGATCATCCTCGCCAGTAATGGCGATACCTTGATTAGCAATATGCAGCACCAGCCCGGAAAAATCTTGTGTCAGCAGCAGGTTGCTACCGCCACCGAGTACTAAACGCGGCATCTCAAGCAAGGCAGGCTCGCGATACAGCGCATCAAGCTGCGCGGAGTCAGTAATCTTGAGGTAGTGCGCTGCGCTCACGTCGATACCAAAGGTATTCAATGTGCGCAGCGAGTGATGGTGAAGAATATGGAGTTTGGGTATCATGAGCCGCCGATTATAACCAGCTGCCTAATGATGGCCCACGGCGCTCCACTATAATAGCGACCATCATTTCATCTCACGGAGCAGCCTCATGCCCTCATTTGATATCGTTTCTGAAGCCAACCAAGTGGAAGTCAGAAATGCAGTAGATCAAGCGAATAAGGAAATCACGACGCGTTTTGATTTTAAAGGCAGCGATGCGCGGGTCGAGCAAAAAGAGCATGAGCTCACTGCCTATGCCGATAGCGAGTTCCAGCTCGGTCAGGTGCGCGACGTGCTAACCAACAAAATGGCCAAGCGTAATGTGGATGTACGCTTTCTCGACCTCGGTAAGATCGAAAAAATCGGGGGCGACAAGGTCAAGCAGGTGATCAAGGTGAAGAACGGTATCGAGACCGAGGCCGCCAAAAAAATTCAGCGCATCATCAAGGACAGCAAAATCAAAGTACAGGCCAGTATCCAGGGCGACTCGGTGCGCGTGCAAGGCGCGAAGCGCGATGACCTACAGTCGACGATTGCCTTGCTGAAAAAAGAGGTGACGGATTTACCGCTGGAATTTAATAACTTCCGCGATTAACGGCTTATTCCTTTTCGCTATGAAGACGCCGCTGCCTGACTGAGGTAGCCAGATTTTCTAGCACTTGCACGCTGCTATCCCAATCAATACACCCATCCGTAATCGACTGGCC
>CAZZMV010000001.1:50033-54522 GCA_964655425.1 uncultured Bifidobacterium sp. | reverse complement strand
GGTACCTTGCCGCCACGAAGAATAATGTGGCAATCCTCGTTACCCCCCGTCGAGACAATGGCTGAGTGGCCGCCTTTAGTCACCGATAAAAAATGATGCGGTTGTGAAGCAGCTTTGATAGCGTCTGCAGCGATCTTGATGTTGCCGTCGGTACCGTTTTTGAAACCTACCGGGCAGGACAAACCAGAAGCTAGCTCGCGGTGTACTTGCGACTCTGTGGTACGTGCGCCAATAGCGCCCCAGCTGATCAAATCTGCAATGTATTGCGGGCTGATCACATCCAGAAACTCGGTACCAGCGGGGAGGCCAAGTGCATTAATCTGCGCCAGCAACTCGCGCGCAATACGCAAACCATCGTTGATGCGGAAGCTGTTATCAAGATAAGGATCGTTGATGAGACCTTTCCAGCCTACGGTGGTGCGTGGTTTTTCAAAATAAACGCGCATGACGATTTCGAGATCGTCCTTGAAACGCTCGCGCTGTTCAACCAAACGGTGTGCATACTCCATACCGGCCTTGGTATCGTGAATCGAGCACGGCCCGATCACTACCATCAAACGATCATCCTGACCATGCAGAATGCGGTGCAGTGCGGTCCGCGCATTCGCTGTCACCGTCGCAATTTTTTCGTCACAAGGAAATTCACGAAGCAAATGCGATGGGGGCGTCAGTTCTTTCAATTCTCTGATCCTCAGATCATCAGTGCGTGGCATGGTTTCTCCAGATGTGTCTCGGGTATAAAAACAAAAACCGCCATCGCTGGCGGTTTCAAAGATTCGGTTTCTGTTCTGCTTTGTCGTGAACTTACCGCTTCTCCACCGCCCAAGGGCTGGGGTAGCTAAAGTAATACTCAAAGAAAAAACGCAGAGCAGTCATTGACTTTAAATACGTAAGATTAAAGCAGACTCGGATAGTCCTATAAATCGGCGAACTTGGCAAGTAACGATAGCTTATTGTTAATTCTTTATTTCTCCGGCCCCCTGCTTTCGCCGAAGTGACGTGCTGAGTCTATCGATATTTTTATGATGCTCGCGCCGGGTATCAGCCAGTACCGCCGACGGTCAGATCCTCAATTCGTAAGGTGGGCTGGCCAACACCCACCGGCACACTCTGGCCATCTTTACCGCAAACGCCAACACCGGAATCGAGGCGCATGTCTCTGCCAATCATGGAAACACGGTTCAAGACGTCCGGGCCGTTACCGATCAGTGTCGCGCCTTTGACCGGGTAAGCGAGTTTGCCGTCTTCGATCATCCAGGCTTCACTGGCAGAGAACACAAACTTGCCATTGGTGATGTCGACCTGACCACCGCCAAAGTTCACCGCATACAAACCTTTTTTGACGGAAGCGATAATCTCCTCAGGATCACGATCACCCGCCAGCATGTAGGTATTGGTCATGCGCGGCATCGGTAAATGTGCATACGATTCGCGTCTGCCGTTACCCGTGGTAGGCATTTTCATCAAGCGCGCATTCAGCGTGTCTTGAATATAACCACGAAGAATTCCATCTTCAATCAGCGTGGTGCATTGGGTCGGGTTACCTTCATCATCGATATTCAGTGAGCCGCGGCGGTCTGCGATCGTACCGTCATCCACTACCGTCACGCCTTTTGCTGCGACTCGCTCCCCGATACGACCGGAGAAAGTGCTCGAACCTTTGCGGTTGAAATCACCTTCCAAACCATGACCGATGGCTTCATGCAGCAACACGCCCGGCCAACCCGGGCCGAGCACAACGGTCATTGGACCGGCCGGTGCAGGTTTGGCTTCCAGATTCGTGAGCGCAGCGTTCACTGCATCGTCGACATACTTGTGCAGTAGCTCTTCACCGAAGTACTGAAAATCATAGCGACCACCGCCACCGGCGGTGCCGACTTCACGACGGCCATTTTGCTCAGCGATGACGGTGAGCGATAGCCTGACCAACGGCCGAACATCAGCAGCGATCACACCATCACTACGAACCACTAGCACGACATCATGCTCACCAGACAAGCCCGCCATGACTTGCACAATGCGCGGATCTTTAGCGCGTGCAAGCCTCTCGATTTTTTCAAGTAGCTTAACCTTGGCGGTGGCATCCAGCGAGATCACGGGATCATGCGTTTGGTACAAAGCTCTTGCAGAACCCGGCTTGATGGATGAGGCTAACTTAATCCGACCGGCGCCTCGACGTGCAATGGTTCTTGTCGCCTCCGCAGCATCATGCAGGGCGCGCTCGGAAATATCATCTGAGTAAGCGAAGGCCGTTTTGTCTCCGGAGATCGCGCGAACACCAACACCCTGGTCGATCGAAAAACTGCCGGTCTTCACTATGCCTTCTTCAAGGCTCCAGCTTTCACTCTTGGTGAACTGGAAGTAGAGATCCGCGTAATCAACCTTGTGCGTAAAAATCGAGCCCAGTGCACTCAACAATTTGTCGTGATCCAGACCGTTCGGCGTCAGTAACAAGTTGGTGGCCGTCATTTGTGACTGGAGATTTGGCTCGATCAGGTTCATTAGGATTCAAGGTGTGGAGATTGAGAGCAGATTTTAATGGATAGCGGTCGAGCTCGCCGCGACCGCCGTGGATTACAGGGTGCGGTGACGAAGTGCCGGCAAACTGGCGCGAATACCCATCATCCAATCGAGGTCAACCTCCCCCGCCACTACGCCCTCGCCTTCGGCAAGCTGGTGACGAATTTCACCCCAAGGATCGACCAGCATGCTGTGCCCCCAGGTACGTCGACCATTCGGATGCAGTCCACCCTGCGCAGACGCCAGCACAAAGCACTGATTTTCGACAGCGCGTGCGCGCAATAGAACCTCCCAATGAGCGCGGCCGGTGGTCGCAGTAAAGGCGGCCGGCATGGCGATCAGATCACACTGCCCCATGGCTCGATACAGCTCGGGGAAGCGCAGGTCGTAACAAATCGAGAGCCCGACGCGAGCAAATGGTGTCTGCAGTACGACGACTTCAGCGCCGGGCACGATGGTACGTGACTCGTCATAGGATTCGTCACCGCGCGTGAAGCCAAACAAATGGATTTTGTCGTAACGCGCGGCTACTGCACCATCAGGTGCATATGCCAGCAGGGTGTTGAGCACCTTGCCAGCTTGATCCGAACGTAACGGTATGGTGCCACCCAGCAGCCAGATTCCGCATTCAAGGGCCAGTTCTGCAAGAAATGTTTGCAGCGGGCCGTCACCACTTGGCTCGGCAATGCCAACTTTGTCGTGCTCGGTACGCCCGAGTATCGACCAGTACTCAGGCAGCAATACCAGCTGCGCACCTGAGGCAGCGGCCTGCCGCACGAGTCGCGCCGCTGTCACGCAATTTTCGGCGGGGTCAGGTGTCGAGACCATCTGCACTGCAGCGACCTGAAATTTTTTTAAATGATGAGCCTGACTCATAATGCCGCCCTCAAGGTGTTGAATTTGAGTCATTCGGCTTGCGCCTGGGAGGAAGTTTTTTGATGACGGGATCTTTCCACGGCCCGGTCACTTGGTAGTCTTGCGTCAGCACGGCTGCAACAGGATTTTTCAAGAAGAACTGGGCTAAAAATGCCCCCAAGCCAACCACAGGATTCACCGCCAAGCCATACACGACCGAAGCACCCGCCGCGTTTAATTCCGGAATAACCACCACAGTCAGATTCTGGGTTTCATTGGCCAGATCAACCGTACCATCCATCAACACCACTGCGTTCGGGCCGCGCATCTTGAAACTATCCGTCTTCAAAGTACCGCGGGTAATCGTGGCAGTGCTGGCGATGCCATCAAACGCAAAGCCCTCGGAAAAGATATCTCGAAAATCAAGCGTGAGACGACGCGGTAGCGATTGCAAGCTCATCACGCCCAGTAGTTTTGCGACACCTGGATCTGCTTTCAAGAACTGACCACTGCCTAACTTGAGACTGAGGCTACCGCTCAGCGTGGGGAAATCAAATTGCGAGGGATCACCGCGCCAGTTGAGTTCACCCTCGATCTTGCCTTTGCCGCCGCGCATGGTGCGCTCGAAACCGAGCCGATCAAGTAATTGGCCGGCGTCGATAATCTCCATCTCGTAGTTCAAAAAACTTTGGCTGTCGGTTCGGCTAGCGAGCCAACGGCCGGTTGCACGCAAGTTGGCGCCGGGGTTGGTTAGCGCTAATTTGCTGATGCGCCACTCCCGACCCGGGCCGTTGTTCAGGCTACCGTTAGTTGCGGCTAATTCCAGCTTGCCAAGCTTCTGGCCGTGCAGTTCGAAGTTGTCTGCAACAACGTCCAGTCCGGGTAGTTCGGTGAATGATTTTTTGCCTGCCAGCAGATCGCTGACATCAGTCCGATCACGCTCCTCCACCTTAAGCTGAGTAAGCCTGGCAGTAATCTTGCCGGCGCCGCGCTCCGACCACGGATCTTCCCACGTGGCGCGCCCGGAAAGTGCGTCCATATTGAGATTGAGCTGCCAGCCACCACGGATGCGATTTGCACTAACTACTGCATTGTCAAAGCTGCGCTCCGCGAA
>CAZZMV010000001.1:43174-49933 GCA_964655425.1 uncultured Bifidobacterium sp. | reverse complement strand
GAGGGCGTCATCAACAATCGCATCGGCAAACTCTCCGGCGCCGCTTTGCGCAGCGGTGCAGGCAGATCAATACCAAGACCAATCAAATTCGAATCAAGCGAAAAATCCAGCCGCTGGTCGCGTAGCTTGACGCTGGCTTGGTAGCGAGCACCGCCAGACAGTCTGCGAGCAAGTCGTTTGGCTGAACTACCCGTGACGAAACGCGCCACGCCATCCGCGCTGAGCGAACCATCGAGTCGAATTTGTGTACTACCATCGCGCTGAGTCGCGCCACTGATGGTGACTGGGCCGCCCAAGGCATTACCCTGCAAACTTGAAATCTGAAATCCGTGGTCAGAAAATCCTAGTTCACCCTGCAGGCCAGTGAGCGTCGGTAGCGAGGGCCAAAGTTGTACCTCGTTACCCGCAAATTTGACATTACCCTGAACCATCACTTTGCCCGTGTCAGTCAGTGGGATTTGCATCTTCAAGTTGAGCTTGGCAGCGCCGCTTGTCCGTGTCTCCGCGACAACCTGATCAATCCATCCGGTAACGGGTGTAGCGTTGACGTACCCAATCATGGACGACAGCGCAGCATTAGCGTTACCGGAGATATCGAGGTAGGGCGCGCTCGCCATCAGATCAGGAATAACAACCTCTACATTCGATAGCGGTACGCCCAGCGTCTTGGCAGCATCAGCTCGAATTTGCAGTCGCGATCGATCGATGATGATCTGCGCATCGATATCCTCAAGACGAGGCCACAGCGGTGTTCGACGATCCGATGCGAGTAACTGCGGTGCTGGGCTCAGTCGTCCTTGCTTGACACGAGCAGTCAGTTTGAACACACCATCGCTGCCCGCGCCCGTTGATCGTGCTCGAAACGGAAACTGGCTCAGATCGCCGCGAATCGTGACATTGACATCCTCGGCACGACCATCGAGCAAAGCAGCATTCATCCAGTCACGTGGCTCTTTACCGATCGCCGCCGGAAGATAGCTGACCACACGATTCAGCGCCACCGACGGGAAGTTGGCCTGCAAATCAGTGCTACCCAGCTTTCCTGGTGAGAGTGGCCAAGGCAACGAATGCGTGCCCTCAAGTTTTCCTTTCAAGCCAGCTTGCTGAAAATCCAGGTGATTCAGCTTGATCGACAATATGCGGTGGTTATCACGAAAAGACCAGTGACCATCCAGATTAAGATGCTCAAACGGCATGAATGGGGCACCAAGGTAATCAGCAGTATGTAGCGTGCCTTGGTCGCCCTTGAGCTTGACACGACCACCTGCTTGATCGGCATCGATCTCGCCGGATAAGCCCTCGAACCCAAGCACAGAGGCAGCTGCGCTCTCTGCTGTGACCAAACGCTGCTTGATGGTGAGTCGCTCAAAATTACCTCGCAACTTGAAGTTGGCCTCACCAGGCAACGCTCCATCCCAGCTCGCAGAAAAATCTGTCAGTTGTCCCCGTAGACCGAGATCGCCGAGCAGTTTTCGTTCAGATGCAGACATAGGTAAATGGTCAGCCAAACGTGAAATTGCATCCAGATCGATTTGCGTGATTTTGAGTTCATGACGCTCACGTTTGCTACTGCTAGCAGGTATGAAATGATGACTGGCGGTAGTCTTTGGCAATACCGAGCCTTGATCGGTGCGCAAAGAAAAATCTCTCAATTCAACTTGATGCCCTTTGGTACCGAATGAGAACCATGGACTTTTGATACCACTGCTTGTTTCCTCAGCCGAAATACGACCACCCACCTCAACCAATCTGAGCGGCTGTAAATCATCCGCCAAGGTGACCGAGATATTCTTCAAGGCCAAATCTGCAGTGATATTCTCGATCGATCCCGCATCAAAATTGATCCAAGTACGTAAAGCTCCCTCGCCACCGGCAAGTTTCCATGGCAAATCCAAATAGGGCTTCCATGCATCGAAGCGCGCCTCGCGCCAGTCGGCGTATAACCTACCGGACCATTGCGACACATCAGGCCGATCCCGTAAAAAAGGTGGGTGAGTAAACTCGATACGCAGATCAATCGGCGCCGATACATGGGTGGGCGGCGTCGCGCGCAATGCGGCCTTGTGTGAACGCCAACCATTGCGCAACACAAAACTGATATCCGACAAATCGAGTTCCGGGGCAGCGCGTTGCCGATCCAGCCAACGTAAACGTCCTGATCTCACCACGACTTCCGTTTGATCAAGTAGCCAGTCAATCACCTGGCTGTCGTCTGCTTGTCGGGTATCGATCAACATACCAGCCACATAGATGCGGCCATCTGAATCACGCTCGATTTCCAGATCGGGACGCACCAATTCCAGTGAACGAAGCTGTATCTGCCCCAGCACGGAAGACCATGACAAGGTCGCATTCACCTCAGGTAACAGTAGCGCCTGCTCGCCATGCATGTCCCTGATCAGCACTCCCTCCAGCTTCAGACTGGGCATCAGGCCATACCATCGCGCGCTAATGCCCGAGATCTCGACCGGGCGATTCAGCATATGGCTCGCTACACTCGCTACCGCAGACTTGTAATGGTCGATGTTGGGAAGTACGACGTAGCGCAGGCCGAGAAACAGCCCGCAAAAAGCAAAATAAAAAACCGCGGCAGTGACCGCCAACCAATACAGCGATCGGCGCGACAGGTGAGTGAGCGACATTAGCAATGACAGCATCGCGCGCCAACGACCCGCAAATACAGGTGTGGTCGGTTCGGCGATTGGTGGCTCAGTCGACATCGAGGGCAAGTATCATCAGGCTCGGGCAGACCGCCTCGTCGGTGAGTATCGGCCAACCACTATTTCGTTATCATATATGCAAGCCAGCAGTGCCTCGGCGCTGCCTCTTGAGAACCCCATCATGACGACCCAACCGCTATTGGTGCAAGGCACTGCCTCGCGTTTTGTTCAACGCTGGCTGCAGGCCGACGCGGCGCGGGCAACGGCGCTCGAACAATTGGTCGGATTATCGCTTGACCGGCTCGACCTTGCTGATTTGCTGCAGCGGCAGTTGACACAAACCGACTCGCTCCCCGCTGCCATGCGCCGATTGCGCAATCTGCTGGTAGCCGCGATCGCCACCCGCGATCTCGGCGGATACGCTGAGTTGAATGAAGTGCTCACGGCCATTTCGCGCTTTGCCGACTTCGCAGTCAATACTCACCTCGACGCACGCTACTGCGAGATGTGCGAACTGCATGGTCAGCCTGTGGGTGAGGAGTCCGGACTGGCACAGCACCTGATTGTGGTGGGTATGGGCAAGCTGGGTGGTTACGAGTTGAATGTCTCTTCTGATATCGACCTGGTTTTTCTATACCCGGAAGACGGCGAAACAGTTTGCACCCGCGCCGATCAACGAAGTCTGTCGAACCACGAGTTTTTCATACGGCTCGGGCGCAAGCTGATTAGTGATATCGCCGAGATTACCGAAGACGGTTTCAGCTTTCGGGTTGATATGGCATTGCGGCCGAATGGTGGTTCAGGCCCATTGGCTGCGAGCTTCTCAATGCTGGAGACGTATTTGGTGACGCAAGGCCGCGAGTGGGAACGTTACGCTTGGGTCAAAGCACGCGCTCTGACCGGCAGCCCGCAGGAAATTGAAGCACTTTCACAAACCGTGCGGCCTTTTGTTTACCGGCGCTACCTCGATTTTGGTGCAATCAAAGCATTGCGCAACATGCATGCGCAAATCCGCGCCGAGGTGGTGCGCCAAGAGTCGCGTCATCCGGAGCGCAATGTGAATGTCAAGCTGGGGCGTGGCGGGATTCGCGAGATTGAATTTTTGGCACAAGTATTCCAGTTGATTCGTGGTGGCCGCGACCCCGCGCTACGCGATCGTTCGACTCGCAGCACCCTTAGTACGCTGGCTGAAAAAAAACTGATGCGTAGCGAAGTGGTCGATCGTTTACAGGATAGCTATCGTTTTCTGCGCAATCTCGAACATCGCATTCAGTATCTTGATGATGCACAGAGTCATGTGCTACCGGCGAATAATGATGACCGCCTGCTGATTGCCCGGATGATGGGCTACCCCAGCGTTGAAGCGCTACTGAAGGCGTATGACGAATGTAGCCACTGGGTTGCAGCACAGTTTGATGCAATGTTTGAAGATAAGCGGAATGATTTAGGCGCCGACGAAAGCAGCACTACACGAGCAGGACTCGATGAGCTTGATGAAGACGCAATGACCGCTTATCTCGAGTCCTTGTCTTTTGATGAGCCCGGGATCAGTGCACAGCGATTGCTTTCTAGCTTACGCTCGAATCGTATGCAATCCCTGTCAGAGCAGCGCAAGACGCAACTTCATACCTTGATTCGCACAGCCTTGCCGATGGTGGTGGAAGAGCCGGGCAGTAAATCCGTCACGCTGAATCGGTTACTAGATCTGTTTGAAGCCATTGCAAGGCGCTCTGCCTACCTTGAATTATTGACCGAATACCCGCAGGCACTTGCTCGGGTCGTGCGCATGATCGCTGCAAGTGCTTGGGCAGCGCAGTATCTGAACCGCCACCCGGTGCTGATGGATGAGTTGCTCGATGTATCGGTGCTGGAAACCGAGCCTGATTGGCCGGCTTTTGCAGCCGAGTGTCGACAAAGCCTGCTGGCTTTCGGGGGCGACACTGAGCGTCAAATGGATCTGCTGCGAGAGCTACATCATGCACAGCAGTTTCGTTTGCTGGCGCGAGATATCGGCGGTCTGTTGACGGTAGAACGACTCGCTGATCACCTCTCCGCACTGGCAGATGTATTGGTTGCCGTCACCATCGAAGCCATCTGGCAGACGCTTCCCGCACGTCACCGGGATCGTCCTGCGTTTGCGGTGGTTGCATATGGCAAGCTGGGCGGCAAAGAATTAGGCTACGCATCGGATCTTGATTTGATTTTTTTGTACGACGATGCAGACCAGGATGCGCCACCGATCTACGCAAAATTGGCGCAACGCTTCATCACCTGGATGACCAGCCACACTGCGGCCGGCGTGCTATTTGATATTGACGTCGCGCTGCGACCTGACGGCGCGAGCGGGTTGCTGGTGTCCTCGTTCAGCGCTTTCGAAAAATACCAATATCAGTCAGCCTGGGTTTGGGAACACCAGGCACTTACCCGTGCAAGATTCTGTGCGGGTGACGCAGGTATAGGCGAGCGTTTTGAAACCTTGCGCGTTGCCTTGCTGAGGCAACCTCGTGAAGCCGCGGCCTTGCGTCAGGAGGTGTTGGCGATGCGCAAGCGCATGCATGATGCGCATCCCAACCGTTCGACCGAATTCGATCTGAAGCACGACCCGGGTGGCATGATCGATATCGAGTTCATTGTTCAGTATCTCGTACTACTTCACGCGCACGACCATGCTGAGTTAACTGCAGATATCGGCAACATCGCGCTACTCAAGCTAGCCGGTGAGATCGGCCTGATTGATCATGTACTGGGCGATCAGGTCGCAGATGCCTACCGCGAGTTTCGGCGGCTGCAACACCAAATCCGACTGCGCGGCGAGGATAAGGCGCGGGTCTCGCCCGAGATGATTGCTCCCATGCGCAATGCCGTGATTGCCCTCTGGAAAAAAATCCTCACGTCCTGACCCTGCTGGCTAACCACAACGTACCAGAGGTTGCGGGCTAGCGACACTCTTATTGCCATATAGGCAATCATTCCACACAATCTCGTCATCTTTTCAATCACTTTCTGACCCAGTAATTGAGACAGCGATGGGTCGGATTTCTCTCGAACGATCATGAAAATCCCATTAGTTACGCTCAGTATTTGCCTTGGCCTGCTCACCGGCTGCGCCAGCCAGCCCAAACCCACCTCAAACACCAATAATCTGACAGCAGGGCAAGTCAGCCTCACACTCAAAAAAAATGTCACCACGCAGCAACAGGTCATCGAGGTATTCGGATCGCCCAACTTGGTGACACAGAGTGCGGATGGCGAAGAGGTCTGGACATATCAGAAGCACGCAACCGTATCCAACGCCAGCAATAGCAGTTTCAGCGCGACCATCATCCTGCTCGGTGGCGGCAGTAGTAGTTCCGGCTTCGAACAATCTAGTCGCACCATCACCCTGATCATCAAGTTCAAAGAAATCAATGGCTTGAAAACCGTCACTGATTTCTCGTCTCGCTCATCATCATTCTAAGGAGGTTAAAAAATGACAATCCGACTCGCATTACTCATCGCTGTGCCGATCATTCTTTCGGCCTGCGCAACCGACGGCAACGCACCAGAAAAAACCTCACTCGAAATTCAATCGTTTCAATCCAAGCAGTTCGACACCGATAAGAAAACCGCATTTAACTCAACCATGTCGGTTTTTCAGGATCTAGGCTATGTGGTGAATTCCGCCAGCCTTGAAACCGGCTTTATTTCTGCAGAATCACCGCTGAAGGGTGCCGATGGGATGAAAGCATTCCTGGAAAATATCAGTAACTTTCGCTCAGAGGGAAAGACTGCAGTAACAGCATTTGTGGAAGAGCTGGGAAGCAAAAGCACAAAAGTTCGGTTGAATTTTGTTCAGCGAGATAAGACGCTGCGAGAGTATGGACAACAATCCAACCGCGAAAAGCCCATTCTTGATCCAAAGGTATATGAATCGGCCTTCAATAAAATCGGCGACGCGATATTTATCAGGACTTCACAGAAGTAATCCTGCCAACTAAGTCTAAAAAAAGGATCGCATACGCGATCCTTTTTTTACGCAACGAATGGGGCCGCAGCTCCGATTATTTTGCGTTCATTAATGCAACCGTCGTATCCAACATACGGTTACTAAAGCCCCATT
>CAZZMV010000001.1:40714-43074 GCA_964655425.1 uncultured Bifidobacterium sp. | reverse complement strand
TTTGCGTTCATTAATGCAACCGTCGTATCCAACATACGGTTACTAAAGCCCCATTCGTTGTCATACCACGACGAGACTTTGACGAGTCGTCCGGAAACTTTGGTGAGCGTGGCATCAAAATTGGACGATGCCGGATTATGGTTGTAATCGATCGATACCAAATGCTCGGTGTTGTAGGTCAAAACACCATGTAAGGCACCATCGGCTGCCTCTTTCATGATGGCATTGACTTCTTCAACACTGGTATCGCGCGCTGCGATAAAAGAAAGATCCACCACTGATACATTGATCGTCGGTACCCGAATCGCATAGCCATCAAGCTTGCCGTCAAGCTCCGGCAGTACCAAACCGACCGCAACTGCAGCGCCGGTTTTGGTGGGAATCATCGACATGGTTGCCGAACGCGCGCGACGCAAATCTTCGTGCATCACATCCGTCAGCACCTGATCATTGGTGTAGGCATGCACAGTCGTCATCAATCCATTCAACAAGCCAATTTTGTCATTCAACGGTTTGACCAGCGGAGCCAGACAGTTCGTCGTGCACGAAGCATTCGAAATAACGGTGTGGGACGATTTCAGGACCGACTGGTTGACGCCGTAGACCACCGTCGCATCGACATCCTTGCCGCCAGGCGCGGAAATAATGACCTTCTTAGCGCCACCTTTAAGATGGGCCGAAGCCTTTTCTTTGGATGTAAAAAAACCGGTGCACTCCAAAACCACATCAACGCCGAGCTCACCCCAAGGAATTAGCGCTGGATCGCGCTGTGCAAAAACGCGGATTTTGTCGCCATTGACAATCATGTTGTCACCTTCAACGGTGACCGTACCAGGAAACTTGCCATGCGCGGTGTCATAACGCGTTAGGTGTGCGTTCGACTCTGGGTTACCCAGATCATTGATCGCAACAATCTGTATATCGTTCTGTTTACCGCCTTCGTAATGAGCACGCAACACGTTACGACCAATGCGGCCGTAACCATTGATGGCAACTTTGATGGTCATGCATTTCTCCTGATAGCAATAGTAGTTAACCGTGACAGTTCAAATCAGTGCAGTACTGATTTGACTGCGGCTACCACGCGATCGGTGGTGAAGCCGAAATATTTGAATAAAGCGCCGGCCGGCGCAGACTCGCCAAAGGTATCGATGCCTATGACTTTGCCGTCCAGACCCACATACTTGAACCAGAAATCAGTGACGCCAGCCTCGACCGCCACACGCGGCAGGCCTTTTGGCAACACAGTGGCTTGGTAGTCGGCGTCTTGACGGGCGAATACATCGGCAGAGGGCATCGATACGACGCGGACCGGCACACCCTCGGTGGCAAGTTGCTCGGCCGACTTCAGCGCCAACTCGATTTCGGAGCCCGTGGCGATGATGACTGCCTTCGCATTTGGCGCGTCGCGAAGCACGTACCCACCGTGCGCGATCGCTGCCACTTGCGCCGCATCACGCTCGACAAAAGGTAAATTTTGGCGCGAGAAAATCAAGGTGCTCGGGCCATCATGACGCTTGATTGCCTCGGCCCACGCGACCGCCGATTCCACGGTATCGCACGGACGCCAATTATCAAGATTCGGTATCAGTCGCAGGCTGGACACATGCTCCACTGATTGATGCGTTGGCCCATCTTCACCCAAACCGATCGAGTCGTGCGTGAAGACAAATAAACTACGCTGCTTCATCAACGCAGCCATTCGCAAAGCGTTGCGGCTGTAATCGGAGAAGGTGAGAAAGGTCGCCCCAAAGGGAATAAAACCACCATGCAGCGCAACGCCATTCATGATGGCACTCATGCCGAATTCGCGTACACCGTAGTTGATATGGTTACCCGGCTGTCCGGCGCGCACCGCAACGCACTCTTTCCAGTTGGTGAGGTTGGATCCGGTGAGATCAGCCGAACCACCTAGAAATTCAGGCAGCGCCGCAGACAATGCTTGAATTGCGTTTTGGCTAGCCTTGCGGGTGGCGATAGTCTCCTTCTTCTCGACACAAGCGGCAATCATGGCGCTGACAGTTTGATCAAACGTTGCAGGCAGATCACCCTTCATGCGTCGTTCGAACTCCGCAGCGTCCACCGGAAATTGCGAGCGATACGCGGCGAACATATCAGTCCATGCAGATTGCAGCATCTTGCCGCTTGCTTTGGCGTCCCACGCGGCATAGACCTGCGCAGGAATTTCAAACGGTGGATGAGACCAACCAATGGCTGCGCGCGTGGCTGCGATCTCCGTATCGCCCAAGGCAGCGCCATGTACTTTGTCGGTCCCTTGCATGTTCGGTGCGCCTTTGCCGATCACGGTCTTGCAGCAGATCAGGGTCGGCTTGCTCGAAAGTTTGGCTTTTGCGATCGCG
>CAZZMV010000001.1:15588-40614 GCA_964655425.1 uncultured Bifidobacterium sp. | reverse complement strand
GGCTTGTTGAAGCGCGCAGCCAGTAACCACTCTGCCAGTGCCATGCCGACTGCGTTGGCAATTCCCTGTCCGAGTGGGCCGGTGGTTGTTTCGATGCCGGCAGTGATCCCAACTTCAGGATGACCTGGCGTCTTGGAGTGGAGTTGGCGGAAGTTTTTCAACTCGTCCATCGGCAAGTCGTAACCCGCCAAATGGAGCAATGCGTAGTGCAGCATGGAGCCATGACCATTCGACACCACAAAACGATCTCGGTCAGCCCATCTGGGATCGGACGGGTTGTGCCGAAGATGCTTGGACCACAAAGCCACGGCAATTTCAGCCATCCCCATCGGCATGCCGGGGTGACCTGAGTTGGCCTTTTGCACTGCATCCATTGCCAACGCGCGAATCGCGTTCGCCATACTGCGGGTGTCTTGGGAGGTAGTCATGTTGGCAAGCCGGGCTGGATTAGACGGCCGCCGGCGGCAGTAGCGCAGACCGGTGGAAAAGCGCGCGATTTTACCAGACCACCTTAGCCCACTTACAATCAGCGCAGGCCACAACCCGTGGCCATCGCGACTCACTTGGACATGCCCCGCTTTTATTTCGATCATGCGCTTGAGGTCGGCGCTCAGTACGAGTTACCGCCGGATATCGCGCGCCATATCGGCGTTCTTCGATTGCGAGTCGGCGATGTTATTACCTTGTTTAATGGGCGAGGTGGCGAGTTTGCTGCAACGCTCACCGTCATCGACAAACACCGAGTGGTCGCGCACATCAAAACCTTTGATGCCCGCGAGGCGGAGCCGGGGCATGCACTGACACTGGCGCAGGCACTGCCCGAGGCCAGCAAGATGGACTGGGTGATCGAAAAAGCGGTCGAGCTCGGCGTCACCACCATCCAACCGCTGATCGCAGCGCGCTCGGTGGTGCGCCTGACTGAAGAACGCGCGGATAAAAAGCTGATGCACTGGCGGGCTGTCGTTGCTGCTGCATCAGCACAATCTGGACGTAATCGGCTGCCCTCGGTAGCGACACCGATCCCGTTTGCAAGCTGGATCGCGCAGCACGATCTGCACCCGCGTATCCTGTTGTCGCCAAGAGCTCAGCAATCACTGGCTGATTGGGCCAGACATCGTCCGGCACAACCCGTCACTTTGATCATCGGCCCCGAGGGCGGGCTGAGTGAAGCGGAGGAACAGCTGGCCATCGCGCGCGGCGCGATCTGTCTGTCGATCGGTCGCCGGGTACTCAGAACCGAAACCGCAGGAATCGCAGCACTGGCCGCCCTGCATGCGCTGTGGGGAGAGTTCTGAGGGCTCAGAGACCCGCTCGAAAGTCTCTATAATCGAGAGTTTTCACTGAGGCGGCAGTTGATAGCCCATCCATGAGAGTTTTCCGCGGACTTCCCAACGCTGAATCGCGCCGTCCCTGCGCTTTAACCATTGGTAATTTCGATGGCGTTCATCGTGGTCATCGTGCGCTGCTCGAGAAACTCTCTGCGGCAGCCGCTCGTTTGAATGTAGAAACGGCTGTGATGACTTTCGAGCCGCACCCGCGTGAATACTTCGCCCAAATCTCTGGTGATGAATCTCGAGCACCACGCAGAATTGCAAACCTGCGCGACAAGTTGCAATCTCTGTCCGACTGCGGTGTCGATCGCGTGATTGTAGAGCACTTCAATGGCTCGTTTGCTGCACAACCCGCGGAGCGCTTTATCCAAGACGTTCTGGTAGATGGCTTGCATGTGAAGTGGTTGATCGTCGGTGATGATTTCCGCTTTGGTGCCAAGCGCTTGGGCGATCTGGCGATGCTTCAATCTGCCGGACAGCGGCTCGGTTTCGATGTGGTTGCGCTGCCGACCGTGACACATCACCAAGCGCGAATTTCTTCGTCTGCTGTGCGCGCTGCACTGGTAGCTGGCGATCTGGATCAAACCCGCGAGCTGCTCGGTCATCCGTATGCAATCTCTGGCCATGTACTCCATGGTCGCAAGCTCGGTCGTAGCATTGGCTTTCCAACCTTGAATTTGAAAATTGCTCATCGTCGCCCCGCGCTGTCCGGCATCTTCGTGGTCAAAGTACATGGCTTGGCTGATCATGCTTTGCCTGCGGTGGCGAGCCTCGGTGTCAGGCCCACCGTTGAAGATAACGGTCGCGTGCTGCTGGAAGTGCATCTGTTCGACTTTGCTGCCGACTGCTACGGTAAATTGATTCGCGTCGAATTTTTGAAGAAATTACGCGACGAAGAGAAATACGACGATCTGCAAAGTCTGACGCAGGCCATCGAAAACGATGCGCGCAACGCCCGCGCCTATTTTGCCGACAAAGTCGCGGCTTAAGCCGTATTCACTTCTGACCCAACCTGCCCCCTACATGTCTGATCAAAGCAAGAAGCCTGAAAGCAAGTACCCGGTAAACATGACCGAGACCGCGTTCCCGATGCGCGGTGATCTCGCCAAACGTGAGCCGCAATGGGTCGCCGCATGGCAGAAAAAAGCTTTGTACCAACGCATTCGTCAGGCCTCATCGGGGCGACCCAAGTTCATCTTGCACGACGGCCCGCCGTATGCCAACGGCGATATTCATATCGGCCATGCCGTCAACAAAATTTTGAAAGACATGATCGTCAAAACCCGTCAGCTGGATGGGTTTGACGCGCAGTATGTGCCGGGGTGGGATTGCCACGGTATGCCCATCGAGATTCAAATTGAAAAGCAGTACGGTAAACATCTGCCCACTGCCGAGGTGCTCGCCAAATCGCGATCATATGCGGCAGAGCAGATCGAGCGGCAGAAAAAAGACTTCATCCGTTTGGGTGTGCTGGGCGATTGGGATAATCCCTATCTCACCATGAACCCGCGTAATGAGGCTGATGAAATCCGCGCACTCGGCAAGATTCTTGAGAAAGGCTATGTCTACCGTGGCCTGAAACCCGTCAACTGGTGTTTTGATTGTGGCTCGGCATTGGCAGAAGCCGAGGTTGAATATCAAGACAAACGCGATCCCGCGATCGATGTCGGCTTCCCATTTGCGGAACACGAAAAAATCGCAAACGCTTTCGGTCTCGCATCGCTACCAACGCAAAAAGGCTTTCTGATCATCTGGACCACCACGCCGTGGACCATCCCCTCGAACCAAGCACTGAATATGCATCCGGAGTTCGAGTATGCGCTGGTGCAAACCGAGCGTGATGGCGAACCCTTGCTACTGATTCTTGCCAACGCACTGGTCGAGAATTGCCTGCAGCGATATGGCTTGGCAGGCAAAGTAATCGCGACCACGCAAGGCGAGCGTTTATCGATGGTGAAATTTCATCACCCGCTCGCCGCCATAGACAAAGGCTATGATCGTCTGTCGCCGGTCTATCTGGGCGATTATGTGACTGCTGATTCAGGGACCGGCATTGTGCACTCTGCACCTGCGTACGGCCTTGAAGACTATGCGTCATGCAAGGCGCATGGTCTGCGTGATGATGAAATCCTCAGTCCTGTGATGGGCGACGGACATTTTGCTTCCAGCCTGCCGCTATTCGGCGGCATGACGATCTGGGAAGCATCAAAGCCGATTTGCGCCGCCCTCGAGCAAGCAGGTGCGTTGTTCAAACTAATCATGTTTGATCATAGCTACATGCACTGCTGGCGACATAAGACACCGATTGTTTACCGCGCTACTTCGCAATGGTTTGCTGTGATGGATCGACGCCCCAATGCCGAGGACGCCAGCTTGCGCGAGACCGCATTGGCCGCCGTAGAAGCGACTCGTTTTTACCCGGCATGGGGCAAGGCGCGATTACACGGCATGATCGCGAATCGCCCGGACTGGACCCTATCGCGTCAGCGTCAGTGGGGCGTGCCGATGCCGTTTTTTGTACATAAAGAGACCGGTGAGCTGCACCCGAATACGCCCGCACTGTTGGAGAAAGTCGCAGGCTTGGTAGCGCAGCAGGGTATCGAGGCTTGGCATCAGATTGATCTGGCAGAGTTCCTGGGTACCGATGCCGAACATTACGAAAAGAATCGTGACACGCTGGATGTATGGTTCGATTCGGGCGCGACGCACTACACTGTGCTGCGCGGTTCGCATGCGGATTCGCTGCAATTCCCTGCTGATTTGTATCTCGAGGGCTCGGACCAGCACCGTGGCTGGTTCCATTCCTCACTGCTGACCGGGTCTATGCTTGATGGTCGCGCGCCCTACAAGGCGCTGCTGACGCACGGCTTTGTCGTCGATGGCGAGGGCAAGAAAATGTCCAAGTCCAAGGGCAACGTGGTGGCGCCACAAAAAGTATCAGATACCTTGGGCGCAGAGATTTTACGACTCTGGGTCGCGGCGACTGATTACTCAGGCGAGTTATCGATCTCTGATGAAATTCTGAAACGGGTAGTCGAAAGCTACCGCCGGATTCGAAACACACTGCGCTTTTTGCTTGCCAATACCTCTGACTTTAATAGTCATACCGATGCAGTACCGATCGATCAATTACTCGAAATCGATCGCTATGCGATAGCTCGCGTGGCGCAGTTACAGGCAGAAATTCAAGCGCATTTTGATGAGTATGAGTTTCATCCTGTGGTAGCCAAGCTGCAGATGTACTGCTCGGAAGAGTTAGGCGGGTTCTACCTCGATGTACTGAAAGATCGTTTATATACTAGCGGTGCTCAATCGAGTGCGCGCCGTTCGGCGCAAACTGCGCTTTGGCATATCTCTCATGCACTGCTGCGGCTGATGGCCCCGATACTATCTTTTACCGCCGAAGAGGCTTGGGCAGTATTGAACAATGAAGAAGAATATAAAACTAGTAGCGAGACGATTTTCACTCAAAAGTTTTATACCCTACCCACCATCACAGATAGCGCGGTGCTGTTGCAGCGCTATGAATCACTGCAGTTAATTCGTGCTGCGGTATTGAAACAACTGGAAGAAGTGCGCGCCTCGGGCGCCATTGGTTCATCGCTACAAGCCGAGGTTGAGATTCATGCCTCGGGTGACAAGCTGGCACTCTTGCAGAGCTTTGGTGACGATTTGAAGTTTGTGTTAATCACCTCCGGAGCAGTCGTCATTCCGGTAGTCAATGAGGCAGATGAGAAATTCATCGTGACACCATCGACGCACAAAAAGTGTGAACGGTGCTGGCATTACCGCGCCGATGTCGGTATAGACCACCAGCATTCGAGTATTTGTGGTCGCTGCGTGGCCAATCTGTTTGGCCACGGCGAATCGCGCTTAATCGCCTGAATCAGGACCATTTGTATGGCAAAAAAATCAGGCGGCCTGCTCATGTGGCTTGGCATCGCGATCATTATTGTGTTGCTCGATCAGGTCACCAAGATCACCATGTCGCGCCTGCTGGTGTACGGCCAGTCGGAGGTGATTACCCCGTATTTCAATTTGGTGATGGTGTACAACCAAGGTGCTGCGTTCAGCTTTCTAGCGAACTCAGGCGGCTGGCAGCGCTGGTTCTTCAGCGGCTTGGCGTTTGTCGTTTCGCTAGCGATTATTTGGATGCTTTGGAAGAATGCATCACAGCGCCTGTTCTGCTGGTCGTTATCGCTTATCCTGGGTGGTGCAGTCGGCAACCTGATCGACAGGCTGATCTACGGTCACGTGATCGATTTTCTCGACTTTCATATCGGCACACTGCATTGGCCCGCATTCAATGTCGCCGATAGCGCGATCACCTTGGGTGCGGCATTATTCGTTTTGGATGAATTGCGACGAGTCAATCGTTGAGCCCTATGACGCTTGCAGGCAAACACATCGTACTCGGCCTCTCCGGCGGCATTGCCTGCTACAAGGCGGCTGAGTTTGCGCGCGGTCTGGTAAAGGCCGGCGCGTCAGTGCAGGTCGTGATGACGGCTTCTGCGCAACAGTTCATCACCCCGGTGACCATGCAGGCACTGACCGGTCGGCCAGTGTTCTCTGACCAATGGGATAGCCGCATATCCAACCACATGGCGCATATCGATCTCAGCCGCGATGCTGATGCGATCGTTATCTCGCCCTGCTCGGCTGACTTCATTCGCAAGCTGGTACATGGTGCCGCCGATGATCTTTTATCTGCGCTGTGCCTAGCGCGACCCGCGACCCTGCCGCTGCTGGTTGCACCTGCCATGAATGTCGAGATGTGGGAAAACCCGGCTACCCAACGCAATGTTGCGCAGCTCAAGCAAGATGGCGTGCACTTACTCGGCCCTGTCGCAGGTGAGCAGGCATGCGGCGAGACCGGGCTGGGTCGCATGATGGAGCCGGAGTCATTGCTTTCTTCATTACAGAGTTTCTTTTATCCCAAGCACCTGAGTGGCAAAAAAATACTGATCACCGCCGGCCCGACTTTTGAACCGATCGACCCAGTGCGGGGTATCACGAATCTATCGTCCGGCAAAATGGGTTACGCCATCGCGCGCGCAGCTGCTATGGCAGGTGCCTCGGTCACGTTGGTTTCCGGGCCTACCTCATTGACGGCACCGGCTGATGTTCGCAGAATTTCAGTCACGACAGCACAGCAGATGCACGACGCCGTGATGGCATGTGTTCACGAGCATCAGGTGTTCATTGCAGTTGCGGCAGTGGCCGACTGGCGTATTGCCGAGTTCAACCCACAGAAAATCAAGAAGCAGGATAGTAATGCGCCATCGCTGGCATTTGAAATCAATCCAGATATTCTTGCGACCGTAGCCGCGCTGCCCTCACCGCCCTATTGCGTGGGCTTCGCAGCGGAATCTGAAAATCTGCTCGAATATGGCGCGACCAAGCGAATCAAAAAAAACATTCCGCTATTGATAGGCAATATCGGTCATCAAACGTTTGGTCAGGACGACAATGAACTCGTGATATTTGATGCTCGAGGTCACACTTTGCTGCCGCGCGCGAGTAAAGACTGGCTGGCGGATAAGCTGATAGAGGAAATCGCAAATCGCCTACCTGCGGCGAAGGTGTAGTTCGGAATTGAGCAGAAGATGTAGTTAAAGCCTTAGCCAAAGGTGTAGTTAAGATTTATCATTTATTGTCAAAACCACTCATCAACTTGATGGCCTGTTTTTAGAAGGGTGAGCGAATGACACGGTCAACCGCTAGCATTGCACGCGAATGAAAACCATTGATGTCAAAATCCTGAATCAACAGCTGCGTGAGCAACTTCCTGCCTACGCCACACCCGGCAGTGCCGGGCTCGATCTGCGCGCCTGCATCGACACGCCGCTGACACTTGAGCCAGGTAGCACGCATCTGATCCCTACTGGCTTGGCGATTCACATCGCTGACTCGGCATACGCAGCCATGATCCTGCCACGCAGTGGCTTGGGTCACAAACACGGTATCGTGCTCGGCAATCTGGTTGGTCTGATCGATTCCGATTACCAAGGAGAACTGATGGTGTCGACCTGGAATCGGGGCAACGCCTCATTCACACTGAACCCGATGGAACGCTTAGCTCAACTGGTGATCGTCCCTGTGCTGCAAGTCGCCTTCAATGTCGTCGAAGAATTTACTGAGAGTGAGCGAGGTAGCGGCGGATTCGGCAGCACTGGCAAACAATGAGGCGAGCGAGATGCGGCTCCGTCTGCGTGTAACCTTACCCTGCTTGGTATCGGCACTCGGACTCACTGGCTGCTCGCTCATCAGCACACCATCCGCAACACCGGATGCGACAACCAGATCGACGCCCAGCTCGACCCACAGCGCGCCATCCAAGCCTCGCGGCACCAGCAGTCACCTAACCCATGAACAAGCTTTCGATCAGCTGATCGCGCTGCAAGATCGCGTGTATCGTGTGATCGCGCCGCTAATCGTCAAGAATGCAGTACTCTGTAAAACTGCCGCTCGACCACTGCTTGGGTTCACTGCCAAAAATCGTTACTCTTACCCGGCAGAGTTGCGTGATGCGGTCGTTGCGCGCATGGGTGCGGATGAAGCGTTACGTGTAGTGCAGGTTCTCGACGGTAGTGGCGCGCAGCGCGCGGGCGTGCAGCGCGGCGACGCGTTAATTGCCATTGCCGGCAAGCCCGTTCCGCAAGGGCCGCAAGCCGAAACAGACACTGCGCGCGTACTTGCCCCACTGCTCAGGCAAACGACTGAGGTTGACGTGGCGCTGCTGCGAAATGGACAGCCGATAACCCTGAGGGTTGCGCTGACAACCGCCTGCGCATTCACCATCGATATTGGCAATGCACCCCATGCGAATGCTTATTCGGATGGCCGTCGGATCATGGTGACCGCTGGTTTATTGGCTGAGCTATCCGATCAGGAACTCGCTGTAATCCTGGCGCGAGAGATCGCCCACAATGTTCAACAGCATGCTGCCGCCATGCAGACCCGCGCCACCATGGCAGCCATCATCGACACCCTGCTACCGCCGAGCCCTGATCTAAGCGGCTTTGCTGGTAGTGCCGGATTAAAGCCGATGGATGAAAAACTGGATCAGGAAGCAGACCGCATAGCACTGTACATGCTGGCACGCGCAGGATTTGACTCGTCGATTGCGGTAGCTACTTTGGACCGGTTGGCTCAGCGCTATCCCGCCACCGTGCTGAACAATTACACCGCGCTTCACCCTTGGACTGTTGAGCGACAACGCCAGATGCGAGACACCCTGGCCGAGATCAGAAAAAAGCAAGCCGGTAAAAAACCCTTGGTACCTTGACGACCTGAGCAGGTTTAGACCGATACCAAATGAAAAAGCCCGCCGAACCAGGCGGGCTTTTTTACCGACGTAAAATTTAAACCAAGCAGCGCTTACTCAACCTCTGCTGCTTCTTGCGGAGGCGCAGCCGGTGGCGGCGCATCACCTTCGGCGAACTCAAGCTTGATCTGCTCGCTCTCATCCATTTCGACTGAGACGCGACCACCATTAATCAAGCGACCGAACAGTAATTCGTCTGCCAGCGCCTTGCGTATCATGTCTTGAATCAGGCGGGACATCGGACGTGCGCCCATCAGCGGATCAAATCCCTTCTTCGCCAAGAACTTGCGCAATGACTCGCTGAAGGTCGCCTCCACTTTCTTCTCGTGGAGTTGCTCCTCGAGCTGAATCAGGAATTTATCGACTACACGCAGAATGATTTCTTCATCCAGCGCACGGAAGCTGATCGTGGCGTCCAAACGATTACGGAACTCTGGCGTGAACATGCGCTTGATATCCGCCATCTCATCACCGGCCTGCTTGGTCTCGGTGAAGCCCATGGTGCGCTTCTGAAGACTTTCAGCACCGGCGTTGGTAGTCATGATGACGATGACGTTACGGAAATCCGCTTTGCGGCCGTTATTGTCCGTCAGCGTGCCATGGTCCATCACCTGCAACAAGATGTTGAACACATCGGGATGGGCCTTCTCGATTTCGTCGAGTAACAGCACCGCGTGCGGCTTCTTGGTGACTGCCTCTGTCAGCAAGCCGCCCTGATCGAAACCGATGTAACCCGGTGGCGCACCAATCAGTCGGCTCACTGCGTGGCGCTCCATATACTCCGACATATCGAAGCGGATCAATTCAATCCCCAAGATGAACGCCAACTGCTTGGCTACCTCGGTCTTGCCGACGCCGGTTGGTCCGGAGAAAAGGAAAGAGCCGATTGGCTTGTCCATCTTGCCCAAGCCGGCACGGGCCATCTTGATCGCCGCGGCGAGCGCTTCGATGGCGGGATCCTGGCCAAACACCACATTCTTCAGGTCGCGCTCAATCGTCTGCAGCTTGGTGCGATCGTCTTGGTTAACGGACTGCGGCGGAATGCGCGCAATTTTCGAGATGATGTCTTCAATCTCGGATTTACCAATGGTTTTCTTTTGCTTGGACTTCGGCAAGATGCGCTGCGCTGCGCCGGCTTCATCAATCACATCGATCGCCTTGTCCGGCAGATGACGGTCATTAATGAAGCGTGCTGCCAACTCGGCGGCGGAGGTCAGCGCTGATGCCGAGTATTTCACACCATGGTGCTCTTCGAATCTCGACTTCAAACCGCGCAGAATCTGGACGGTTTGTTCAATCGTCGGCTCGTTGACATCAATTTTTTGGAAACGACGCGACAGCGCGTGATCTTTCTCAAACACGCCGCGGAATTCATTGAAGGTCGTGGCACCGATGCATTTCAACTGGCCCGACGACAAAGCAGGCTTGAGCAAGTTGGAAGCATCCAAAGTACCGCCCGAGGCAGAACCCGCGCCGATGATGGTATGAATCTCATCGATAAACAAAATGCCATTCGGATTGGCTTTCATCTGCTTGAGCACGGCTTTCAATCGCTGCTCAAAATCGCCTCGGTACTTGGTGCCCGCCAGCAGCGCACCCATATCAAGCGAGTACACCACAGCGTTTTGCAAAATCTCGGGTACATCACTCTGCACTACGCGCCAAGCCAAGCCTTCCGCGATCGCGGTCTTGCCGACACCGGCCTCGCCAACCAGCAGCGGGTTGTTCTTACGGCGGCGGCATAGCGTTTGGATAACGCGCTCTACTTCGGCCTCACGTCCGATCAGCGGATCAATCTTGCCTTCAGCGGCAAGCTTGTTCAGGTTTTGGGTGAATTGATCCAGCGCGCTTTCTTTTTGTGGTCCCTCGGCTTGCGCCTCGTCTGCGCTCTCCGAAGCTTTTTGAGGCTCGGGCTGCTGATCTTTGCGCACGCCGTGAGAGATGTAATTCACTACATCCAAACGAGTCACACCTTGCTGATGCAGGTAGTACACCGCATGCGAATCTTTCTCGCCAAAGATAGCCACCAGCACATTCGCACCTGTGACCTCTTTTTTGCCATTCGACGCCGACTGCACATGCATGATGGCGCGCTGTATCACTCGCTGAAAGCCAAGCGTCGGCTGGGTATCCACTTCACTGGTACCCGGGACAGTCGGCGTGTTATCGGTGATGAAGTTCGATAATGTCTTGCGCAGATCATCAATACTGACCGCACAGGCTCGAAGTACCTCGGCAGCCGAAGGGTTATCCAGCAGTGCCAGCAATAGGTGCTCGACGGTAATGAACTCATGCCGGGCCTGTCTTGCCTCGACAAAGGCCATATGCAAACTAACTTCGAGTTCCTGAGCGATCATGCTTCCTCCATCACGCACTGCAGCGGGTGCCCCGCCTTTCTGGCATGGGTTAATACCAATTCGACTTTGGTGCTGGCAATGTCCTTTGGATAGACACCGCACAAGCCCTTGCCGTCACGATGAACTTTGAGCATGATTTGAGTCGCTGTCTCGCGGTCCTTGTTGAAGTACTCCTGAATGACGGCCACAACAAACTCCATCGGCGTGTAATCGTCATTCAGCAACACTACGTGGTACATCGGCGGCGGCTTGGTGGCCGCCTTTTTTTCTTTCCGTACTAGCAGAGTGCCATTATCGCTATTAGTTGCCATGCTTCTATTCTATCGCCCACACCACGCTAGGTAACCCGCGTTACAGCGCGGATCCAAGCTCAATTCGATATTACTTGCTTTCCAAGGCATGCGCTGACTTGACAACAATAACCCGGAATCGAGTAATCGGGTAATCCAAAAATGGCGCAATTTGACTGAGTTTCAAGGCTTCAGCAGGCGAATCTGGCATTTTTGACAATTTGCTTGACTTTTCTATTTTTTGCCAGAACAATGCAAAAGATCAATATGTGGGTTATAGCACTTATTGACCTGAGGAGGAGCAATAATGGAGGGGGTCAGCTTTACGCAGGGCTCTTGCTTTTAGCGCTCGTGTGATTGGCCCCTGTTAGAAAGACTGTTTTATGGCAAAAGGTAAGGTCAAGTGGTTTAACGATGCCAAAGGCTTCGGTTTTATCACTCCGGATGATGGTGGCGAAGATTTGTTTGCGCATTTCTCTGCAATTACAATGTCCGGCTTCAAGACCCTGAAGGAAGGACAAGAGGTTTCTTTTGAGGTAACCCAAGGTCCGAAGGGAAAGCAGGCTTCAAATATTCAACTCGTCAGCTGATTAATTACGACATCTGGCGAACTGCAGTTCCAAACCCTCGGTTAATCCGAGGGTTTTTTGTTTCAACGATCCTTAATCCATTAAAAAACTGTACTTAAAGACTGCGTTTACGGCTGAAAGTTCATTATTTTGTGATGCCAAAAACAAAGGCCGGAATACCCCGGCCTTTGTTTTTCGGAAAATCAAGATCACATATGCTGAATCATCACGTCGCCGAACCCTGAACAGGAGACCTGGGTTGATCCTTCCATCAAGCGAGCAAAATCGTAAGTCACTTTCTTTGAGGAAATCGACTTTTCCATCGAGCTGATCACCAGATCAGCCGCCTCGAACCAACCCATGTGTCTCAGCATCATTTCAGCCGAAAGAATGACAGACCCGGGATTGACGTAGTCCTTACCAGCATACTTCGGCGCCGTGCCGTGAGTTGCTTCGAACATCGCGACCGAATCAGACAAGTTCGCGCCCGGCGCGATACCGATCCCGCCCACTTGCGCCGCGAGGGCGTCGGAGATGTAGTCACCATTCAGGTTGAGGGTGGCGATCACACTGTATTCGGCGGGTCGCAACAGGATTTGCTGCAGGAAGGCGTCCGCGATTGCATCCTTCACGACAATATCTTTGCCGGTCTTGGGATTTTTAAAGCTGCACCAAGGGCCGCCATCCAGTAGCTGCGCGCCAAACTCCTTTTGCGCCAAGGCATAGCCCCAATCGCGGAAGCCGCCTTCGGTGTATTTCATGATGTTGCCCTTGTGGACCAAAGTGACCGAAGGCTTGTCATTGTCGATCGCATACTGAATCGCCTTGCGCACTAACCGTTCGGTACCCTCGCGCGACACCGGCTTGACGCCGATGCCCGAGCTTTGCGGGAAACGAATTTTCTTGACCCCCATCTCCTTGATCAGAAAATCGATCACTTTCTTGGCGCCATCCGAACCCTCTTGCCATTCGATACCTGCGTAAATGTCCTCCGAGTTTTCGCGGAAAATCACCATGTCGGTTTTCTCGGGCTCCTTCAATGGCGATGGCACACCTTTGAAATAGCGCACCGGCCGCAAGCAAACATACAGGTCGAGCTCCTGACGCAAGGCAACGTTGAGCGAGCGGATTCCACCACCTACAGGAGTAGTCAGCGGGCCCTTGATTGACACCACATAGTCTTTCAGTACCTTCAGGGTTTCTTCCGGTAGCCAGACATCCGGGCCATAGACCTGCGTCGATTTCTCGCCAGCATAAATTTCCATCCAACTGATCTTGCGCTTGCCGCCGTAGGCTTTGGCAACCGCCGCATCAATCACCTTGATCATCACCGGGCTGATATCCACGCCGGTACCGTCACCCTCAATATAGGGAATGATTGGTTGGTCTGGTACGTTCAACGAGAAATCCGGATTGACCGTAATTTTCTGACCCTCGGCGGGCACCTTGATATGTTGGTACATCGTTTCTCTCCGAAGATGGGCGAATGGTGGGATTGTAGTGTTGGAATCGTGCCGTACGCTTGAATTTGCGGCTGGCTTCAGCTGACTTCCAAGTCTTATATAAGACATAAGACTTACATTTCGTATTATGCACTAGAATTTTGCTTGATGCCACAAAACCAGCCTGCATTCTTCGCTCGATGACACTAATTCTTTTCAACAAACCTTTTGGGGTGATCTGTCAGTTTTCGCCACACCCCAGCCGACCGAGCCTGGCGGATTTCCTGAAGCATTCCGATATCTACCCAGCCGGACGGCTCGACGCCGACAGCGAAGGCCTGATACTGCTCACTGACGATGGCAGCTTGCAGCAGAAAATCAGCCACCCCAAGCATGAAAAATCAAAAACCTATTTGGTTCAGGTGGAAGGCCTGGCGCAACCCGCGCAATTGGCGCAACTGCGGGCACCAATGCAACTGAACGACTTCACTACACAGGAGTGCAAAGCGGTGCGGATTGAGCCGCCGCACTGGTTGTGGCCGCGTGAGCCACCAGTACGCGAACGGCCCACGATACCCACTGATTGGCTGGCGCTGACCTTGACCGAGGGCAAAAACCGGCAGGTCAGACGAATGACGGCGGCCGTCGGCTTGCCAACCCTGAGACTGGTGCGGCAATCAATCGGACCCATTTCGCTGGCAACCCACCCCCTGTTGCCTGGCGAGTGGTGCGAAATTGATCCCGCCGTCTGGACCGATGATTAACCTGGGCCGGCGCATGGCGGCGGTTTAAAATTCATGCGTTGCCTCGTCGAGACCCCCATGAGATACCTGCTGCTACTCGGCATACTCTGGCTGCCATTAAGCGTTGGCGCCCAGGATTTCCCGCGGATTTCAATCAATATCGGCGTACACCTGATTCAGGCAGAAGTGGCCAGCACACCCGAGTCGCGCGCACGCGGCCTGATGTTTCGTGAAAAGCTTGGACCAAACGAGGGCATGGTGTTTCGGTTTCCGGAGCCCCGGAAGGTTTGCATGTGGATGAAAAACACGCTGATACCGCTGTCGGTAGCATTCATCGGCGACGATGGCCGCATCATCAATATCGAAGAGATGCAACCTCACACCACGACCGAGCATTGCAGCAAGCAAGCCGCGCGTTATGCGCTCGAGATGCGGCCAGCGTGGTTCAGCCAGCGGAACATCAAACCCGGCGAAGCTGTCTCCGGCTTGCCAAAATAAAAACCCGCGGCACCTTGGGTGCGGCGGGTGTGTTCAAAGCTGGAAATTTGCAGATTTAGCGTTGAAGCTTGAATTTTGAGGTTTTAAAACCGCAGGACCGAACTAAACGCTCGGTGAAACAGCTATTCAGGCCAGCGACTTGATCGCCGCGGACAGGCGGCTCTTGTGGCGAGCCGCTTTGTTTTTGTGAATGATGTTCTTGTCTGCGATCCGGTCAATCACTGATACCTGAGACTGGAACATTTGGGTCGCGCCCGCCTTGTCACCCGCTTCGATCGCCTTGCGCACTGCCTTGATTGCAGTGCGAAGTGCCGAGCGCTGGCTGGAGTTATGCGCATTTTGCTTGACGGCCTGACGGGCACGCTTGCGAGCCTGTGCGGAATTTGCCATGAAAGGTCCCTGATCAAGGCCCGGGCTAGCCCCCGTGCCGAATTTGGAAAAACGAAGATTATAACAAAGCAACGCTGGTATAGGCAAACTCTGCAAGAGCCGCGAGTTACGCACGGCAGCAGAGCAGCGCTGTTTTCAGAATGAAAACCCAGTCCCGGCTGGCGCTTGGTCTGCCGCTATAATCAGCCCCCATGAATTTGCACAGAACGCTCGCCACGGTATCTGGCATGACACTGCTGTCACGCATTACCGGTTTGGTTCGCGAGTTTCTGATTGCACGTACCTTTGGCGCCTCGGTCTACACCGACGCTTTCTTCGTCGCCTTTCGAATCCCCAACCTGCTGCGTCGATTGTTTGCCGAGGGCGCATTCTCGCAGGCATTTGTGCCAATTCTGGCGGAGTACAAAAACCAGCAAGGCTGGCGCGCAACCCGCGTACTAACCGATCATGTTGCAACCGTGCTGTTCTGGTTGCTACTGCTGACCTCGCTGGCTGGCATTGTGTTTGCGCCAGCGATTGTGCTGCTGATGGCGAGTGGCTTCGCATCCGACCCAGTCGCGATGTCGTTGTCGACCACCATGACACGGATCATGTTTCCCTACATCTTGTTCATGTCACTGGTCGCACTGGCGGGCGGTATTTTGAATACCTGGCGTGAATTTCGCGTACCGGCGTTTACACCAGTGCTGCTGAACCTGTCGTTCATCGCTGCATCGCTGCTGCTGGCACCCATGATGTCTCAACCCGTGTTCGCACTGGCAATTGCCGTTTTCATCGGCGGCTTGTTGCAACTCGGTTTGCAAATCCCGGCGCTGCGAAAAATCGGGATGCTGCCGCACATCAGCGCAAACCCGATGCGCGCGTTACAGGACGAGGGTGTCCGACGCGTCCTGAAACAGATGTTGCCAGCCACCTTTGCAGTATCAGCGGCGCAGATCAGCTTGATCATCAACACCAATATCGCTTCGCACTTGAGCGACGGTAGCGTGTCGTGGTTGTCATATGCCGATCGGTTAATGGAGTTACCGACTGGTCTGCTTGGTGTAGCGCTCGGCACTATTTTGCTACCGAGCCTCTCCAAAGCAAATGCTATTGGTGATCTGGTTGAATACTCGGCTCTGCTGGATTGGGGCCTGAGGCTATGTTTTTTGTTGGCCATGCCCGCTGCGGTCGCGCTCGTGATTCTGTCTGAGCCCTTGACCAGCACGCTGTTTCACTACGGTAAATTTGACCCGACATCTGTGACGATGACAGCGCGCGCTTTGGTCGCCTATGGCGTTGGACTGATGGGGCTGATTCTTGTCAAAATTCTCGCGCCCGGTTTCTATGCCAAACAAGATATCCGCACACCGGTGAAAATCGGCATCGGCGTACTGGTGTCAACGCAGCTGATGAATCTGTTGTTCGTCCCGTGGCTTGCACACGCCGGATTGGCATTGTCGATCGGCCTCGGCGCCACCGTGAATGCCGGCATGCTGTTCCTGATTCTCAAGAAGCGGGGTATCTATCGCCCGCAAGCTGGTTGGTCGTTGTTCATGATTAAGCTGCTTGGTGCTCTATTGTTACTGGCTGGGGTGGGTCTTTGGGCAGCTGGCAAGTTTGACTGGATCGCCATGCATGCCACACCTTGGCTACGCGTCGGCGCGCTAAGTTACGTGATTACGCTGTGCGTTGTTGTCTACTTTGGAGCATTGTGGGCGATGGGGTTTAGATTGTCGGACTTCCGTCGAGAATCGCATTAACAACTGATATCGTGCGGCCGCTAGTGGCGTCAGCAGCGGTGCGTCGCACGTTGTGCAGTGTGTTTGGTACTGGTGCCCTGCCATCGACCTCAAGAGAGAAATTCGAAGGTATTTTTGAATAAGTAAATCATGATCAATGCGCTGGATTATTTCGCATCATTGGTCCGAGCAGAGGATGACATCCCCTTGTTCGAGGCAGCGCTGAGCATTGGTCAGGATGCTGATCCCAATCTCGACCTCAACGCCTGTCTGCTTGAAATTGACCGCTTTGCGGCGCAGCTGCGACAACGCCTACCCGCCGATATTGCACCGATTCCCAAACTGCGGCTGTTGAATAACTTTTTTTACCAAGAATTAGGCTTTGCCGGAAATTTGAATGACTACTACAACCCGGACAACAGCTACTTGCACAAGGTACTCGCCACCCGACGCGGCATCCCAATTTCATTGGCAGTCATTTACATGGAACTGGCACAGCAAATCGGATTGGGTGTAAAGGGAATCTCTTTCCCAGGCCACTTTCTCATGAAACTGTCGGTCAAAAACGGAGACATCATTCTCGACCCATTTAATGGCAACAGCCTGTCGCGTGAAGAGATCGAAGATCGGCTCGAGCCATTTTTCATTGATGGTCGTGGTCCAAACGATCCACCGGTATCGAGCTATTTGGCAGAGGCCTCTGCCGCGACGATTTTGGTGCGCATGCTGCGTAATCTGAAAGCTTTGTTTGCCGAACATCCGCACTGGCAGCAGTTTCTCAATGTGCAGCAGCGCTTGGTCATGTTGCTGCCTGAAGAAGCAAGCGAACGGCGTGACCGAGGGCTGGCTTATGCTCACCTCGACTGCCCGCAAGCCGCGCTGGATGATCTGGAAGCCTATTTGGCGCAATGCCCGCAGGCCTCCGATGCCGATGCACTACGCCGTCAATTACCTGAATTACGCGCCGCATCCAGGCGGCTGAATTAACGGTGTGGGCGTGTTCATGCCGCAAGCGCGTTTACCCGCCCTGCGCGCGCAGTTCAATCGCTTCCCAGCGCTCAAGCGCCTGTGTCAGCAGCGTCTCAATTTCTGCATAGCGCTGATTCAGTTGCTGCACCTCGGACGGCGACTGACGGTAGAGCGCCGGATCAGCTAAGCGAGCAGAGAGATCTTTCTGTTCAGCTTCGAGCTGCTCGATCATCTGCGGTAACTGCTCCAACTCGCGCTGCTCCTTGAATGACAACTTCTTTGGCTTGAGTGTAGGTGCAGCGCCACCAGATACATCTGCCGATACCGAAATCGTTGCTGAACCCGACGAATCTGACGCCAAGGACTGTTGCGCAGCTTGATTAGTCGGCGCTCGCGATGACTGCTTGGGTGATGACTGCTTGTGGCCTGCGTTCTTCGGCTCGCTTTTCAAATCGGGCGCCCTGACGCGCTCCCAATCACTGTAGCCGCCAACGTATTCACGCCAGATACCGTCGCCCTCCGCTACAAATACCTGCGTCACCACATGATCGAGAAACATTCGATCATGACTCACCAAAAAAACGGTGCCTTGGTAATCTTCCAGTAACTGTTCAAGTAATTCCAGGGTATCGATATCGAGATCATTTGTCGGCTCATCCAGTACCAGCACGTTGGCTGGTTTGGCGAATAATCGAGCTAATAGCAAGCGATTGCGCTCGCCACCGGATAGCGATTTAACCGGCGAGCGCGCTCGCTCAGGTGCGAACAGAAAATCGCCCAGGTAGGTCATCACATGCTTGCGCTCACCATTCACCTCGACCCAGTCACTGCCCGGAGAGATCGTGTCAGCCAACGATGCTTCCTCGTTCAATTGCTCACGCATCTGATCAAAGTAAGCGATTTGCAAACGACTACCCAAGCGCGCCGTGCCCGAGTCGGGCATTTGCTCGCCCAAGATCAGTCTTAGCAAAGTCGTCTTGCCTGCGCCGTTAACACCGATTAATCCAATCTTGTCGCCGCGAAGAATAGTTGCGCTGAAATCCCTCACGATCACTCGATCGTCATAAGCCATACGCACGTTGATGAGTTCCGTCACCAGCTTGCCAGATTGCTCGCCCGACGATAGTGCCAGCTTGACCTGACCCAGTTGCTCGCGCCGACGTGAACGCTCCAGGCGTAAAGACTCCAGGCGTCTCACCCGACCTTCGTTGCGGGTACGACGTGCTTCGACACCTTTACGTATCCAAACTTCTTCCTGCGCCAGAAATTTATCGAACTTTGCGCGCTCGATATCTTCGACCATCAGCTGATCGGCCTTGCGTCTCTGGTAAGCGCTAAAGTTACCGTCATAAGACTGCAGCCGCCCACGATCTAGCTCGACGATACGGGTTGCGACTTTATCCAGAAAGCTACGATCGTGCGTAATGAACAGCAGGCTGCCTCGAAAATCGCAAAGCAGATTCTCCAGCCACTGTATCGATGAAAAATCTAAATGGTTAGTAGGCTCATCGAGCAATAACACATCAGGCAAAGATACCAAGGCACGCGCTAGCGCGACTCGCTTCTTCATACCGCCGGATAAAGTTGTCATCGGGCGCTGCCCATCAAGCTGCAGACGCTGCAAAGTCGTTTCGATACGGTGAGTCAGATTCCACCCGTCACTTAAATCCAGTGTGGCTTGTAGGGCATTCAATTGCTCGATCAACGCGGCATCGCTTCCCGAAGCGAGTTGGGTCGTGAGTTGTTGATAGCTCTGTTGCGCTTGGCGAATATGATCGACGCCGCTGGCCACTGCATCAAAAATCAATGCATCATGATCAAACTGCGGCTCTTGCTCTACATAGGCGATCCGGAGCCCTTGCTGGAGCACGAGCAAGCCATCATCCAGCTTGGCCTGACCAGCAATCACTTTAAGCAGCGACGACTTGCCAGTCCCGTTTCGTCCAATCAGACCAATGCGCTCACCTGCCTCAAGCGATAACTCAGCATGATCGAGTAGCGCCACATGGCCAAAGGCAAGCTGGGCATTGCTTAATGAAATAACTGCCATAGACAGGCACCGCGCTGATCATCAGCGCTGGATGAGGAAGAAGATAGTGCATTGTACTGGCACTGAATACAGACCGAGCACCATTGCAATCTATGATAAGTATGGTGCCTACGAGGCTCTAACGAAAAGCGGCTGGCGTCATTGCACCACCTTGTCATACAAGCGTACTGTCTGCGGCGGCACGCCTGACCGTCAGCTTTTCGTTAGTGCCGCTAAGTTATAATCAGAGACAAAATACCCGGTAAAAATAAACGAGCAATCTTGAGTGGTCTGCGACTGCGCCTCTGAACTGTTCTCGCTGCTACACCGTGGCTTGTAATGCGATCAGTACCCGTTTCGCCGCACAGGGCTTGTCGGCTTCGCAGACTATTTGATCAAGTGATGTGTCTTGCACGAGTGTCCTCGCCGTAGTTCAATGGATAGAACGAGTGCCTCCTAAGCGCTAGATACAGGTTCGATTCCTGTCGGCGGGACCACCCATGAGCAAGCATAGCCCCATCATCGTGAATCAAGCTGCTGCATGAACGTATTGCTCTACGCTGCAACAATCTTCTCCAGCGCTTTCTTGCTGTTTTTGGTGCAGCCGATTGTGTCCAAGCATATCTTGCCTTGGTTCGGTGGGTCGGCAGCGGTATGGGCGACTTGTCTGGTTTTTTTTCAAAGCGCGCTTTTACTGGGTTACGCCTACGCAGAGCGAGTTACGCGCTGGTTGGCACCCCATCGACAGATCTGGCCGCACGCAGCGCTGCTGTTGATTAGTTTGCTGATGTTGCCGGTGCTGGCTGATAGTCACTGGCGGCCAGTGGGCACCGAGGATCCCAGCCTGCATATCCTGCTACTGCTGAGTGCTACGGTAGGTTTGCCTTATTTGATGCTCTCCACCACTGGGCCGCTGATTCAAGCGTGGGCGGCGAGTGCCGGCTATGGCACGCAAGTTTACCGATTGTTTTCATTGTCAAATCTGGCGTCGCTGTTGGCACTGCTGAGTTATCCGTTTCTGATTGAGCCTTGGCTGACGCTTCAATCCCAGTCTTTGATCTGGTCTGTGGTTTATATCGGCTTCGTGACGCTCTGCATTGCATCGGGTATCACGCTGACGCGCAGCGCCCGCGCCGTCGCAGCTGCGGCTGTGGCTGCGACCAAGCACTCGCCAGCCGATCATCCACCGACCTACAAGCAACAGCTGCTGTGGTTATCACTTGCCGCGATGAGCGCTTGGTTGCTGCTCGGTGTGACCAACCACATCACACAAAATATCGCTGCAATTCCTTTTTTGTGGATTCTGCCGCTCACACTTTATTTGCTGAGTTTTGTACTCTGCTTTGAGAGCGACCGTTGGTACCGGCGCCACTGGTGTTTACCCATGCTTGTAGTAAGCATGAGTATTGCCGCATATGGCTTGCAAGATAACAAGCTCGGCTTGAACATCGTATGGGCCATCCCGCTCTACTGTGGCACTTTGTTGCTTGCCACGCTATTCCTGCACGGTGAGCTGGCAGCACTGCGTCCACAACCGCGCTATCTCACGCGCTTCTATCTCGCTTTATCGCTCGGCGGCGCAATCGGTGGTGCAGTGGTTGGACTACTGGCACCGCGCGTACTACCTGCCTACTACGAGCTTGGGCTTGGCTTTTTTCTGACGAGTTTGTTGGCAGCCGTTGTCATGCGCGATAGAAAAATCACGCTGGCGATTGGCCTACTACTCGCTGTATTTTGTGCGCTGATGCTTTGGCGGCAAGTTCAAGCTGACTTGAAATCCGCGCATCTGATGACACGGAATTTCTATGGTCGGCTGTTGGTACGTGATATCGCTAGCGCGACGCCCGGCGTGACGGTACGACGTTTACTGCACGGCGCCATCTTGCATGGCGAAGAGTATTTATCCGGACCCAATCGTAACAAACCAACTACCTACTACGGCATCAGTTCGGGCATCGGTCGTTTACTCGCGGTACCCGATGCTATTGGGCAGCGTGTTGTCGGTGTGGTCGGTCTCGGAACGGGTACGTTGGCCGCTTACGGTGAGCAAGGTGATCGCTTCCGGTTTTACGACATCGACCCGGCAGTGATCAGCATCGCACAAACCGAGTTTGGCTATCTGCGTCATAGTCACGCGACCATCGAGACTGTACTCGGTGACGCCAGACTGAACCTTGAGCGAGAAGCGCCCAATGAATTTGACATACTGGTGATCGACGCTTTTTCTGGTGATTCGATACCGGTGCATCTGATCACACGCGAAGCTGTGGCACTTTACCGTAAGCACATGAAACCCGATGGCGTGATTGCATTTCATGTGTCGAATCGCTACCTCGCACTCGCGCCCGTGGTCGAGAAATTAGCTGAGGATGCTGGTATGCATGCCATGCTGATTACGGATGATCAGCCCGCGAAACCGCTACTGAATACCGACTGGGTATTGGTAGCCGCGAGCCGCGAGGCGCTGATGAAACCGACACTACTCAAGGTGGCAAAAAAGCCGGCCATCATCGAGGGCTTGCAGGCATGGACAGATGACAGTAATAACCTATTCAAGATATTAAAGTAGTCATATGAACAAATGGCATAGCCGCCAACAGGTAGCGGATAGCATCAGCTATACAGGCAATCACAAATTTTTAACAGAGCGCAGGCATAATGGCAAAAAACTGTCTATCAATCGACGTATCAATAATAAAAAGGAATTTTGATGAAACTGGTTCGCTACGGCCGGCTCGGCCATGAAAAACCCGGAGTGATTGACGCCGAAGGCAAGCTTCGGGATTTATCCGCCATCGTTGAAGACATCGGCCCAGCGCAGCTGTCCGATAAGACGCTCAATAAGCTATCCCGAGTCAAAACAGGCAATCTTCCGCTGGTGCGGGGCAAACCCCGCTTGGGTGTGCCCGTATCGGGCATAGGCAAGATCGTGGCAATAGGATTGAACTACGCCGATCATGCAAAAGAATCCGGCATGAAAATCCCCGTTGAACCGATCGTGTTCATGAAGGCGATTACTTGTTTGAACGGCCCGCATGATGAGGTGATGCTGCCGAAAGAAGTGACCAAGGCAGACTGGGAAGTTGAGCTCGGCGTGGTGATCGGCACCAAAGCGCAGTATGTCAGTGAGCGACAAGCCTTATCTCATGTAGCAGGTTATTGTGTGGTGAATGATGTCTCCGAGCGCGCATTCCAGGCCGAGCGTGGCGGCACCTGGGATAAAGGCAAAGGCTGCGATACCTTTGGCCCAGTCGGCCCCTGGCTTGTGACACGCGATGAAATCGCTAATCCGCAGCGTCTGAATCTTTGGTTGGATGTGAACGGGCAACGGCGTCAGACTGGCAACACAAAAACCATGATTTTCCCGGTCGCCAAGCTGATTAGCTATGTCAGCAGATTCATGACACTGATGCCGGGAGACGTGATCGCCACCGGTACGCCGCCGGGGGTTGGTATGGGTATGCAGCCACCGCAATTTCTGGCGCCTGGTGATGAGATGCGATTAGGAATCGATGGTCTGGGCGAGCAGCATCAGCGAGTGATTGCTTACAAGAAGTCGCGCTAGCACCACAGGCCTGCATCAAGTGTGTGGTGGTGACTACGGGTGCTTACTCGGCATCGGGCTGCTGTGCAGGCGATGCCTTGGCGAAGGCATCTAACTGCAAGCATGCCTCATTGATGCGAAGGATGGTCGGCATGCCTGATAAATCACACTGCATACGTTGCCCATTTGCGACCTGAGGCACCAACACGCAATCTGCAAAGCCGGGTTCATCACCAAAGCAGAATTTTCCAACACGAGTATCTTGAGCAAGTGTGCGCTCCACACTCGCCAAGCCCTGCTCGACCCAGTGCCGGTACCAGCGGTTCTTGTTCTCTTCGGATACGCCCATCTCATTTTGTAAATAGCGCAGCACCCGCAGGTTATCGATCGGATGAATGTCACAAGCAATGGATAAGGCAAGGCCGCGCACCCAAGCTCTGTCTTTGGGCTGAGGCGGCAGTAAGGCTGGCTTGGGATGAACCTCGTCGAGATACTCAATGATTGCTAGCGATTGTGTCAGCACTTCGCCTTCAGCCAGCGTCAGTGACGGTACCAGTGCATCCGCATTCAACTTGCGGTAATCGGATGAAAACTGCTCACCACCATCCTTCAGTAAATGTACTGGTACGGTGTCATAAGCCAAACCCTTCAGGTTGAGCGCAATCCGCACACGGTAAGACGCTGAGCTGCGAAAGTAACTATAAAGTTTCATTATGGCCGCTGCACAGGTATGAATTAATGGCCAAGATAGGCCTGCATGACGCGAGGATCTTGAAGTAATTGTTCAGCTCGGTCATGCAGTACCAGACGACCGCTCTCCATGACATAGCCGCGGGTTGCGATCGATAGCGCTTGTTTGACATTTTGCTCAACAAGCAAAATCGTAACGCCTTGCTTCGATACCTCGCGAATGACCTCGAAAATTTTCTCGACCATGATGGGCGCCAAGCCCATCGATGGCTCGTCAAGTAATAGCAATTTGGGTCGACTCATCAGTGCGCGCGCCATTGCCAGCATCTGTTGCTCGCCGCCAGACAAAGTACCGGCCAATTGTGACTGTCGTTCTGCAAGACGCGGAAAAATCTCGAACCATCGCTCGGTATCAGCTTGAACTCCATCGAGATCATCGCGAACATACGCACCCATTAGCAGGTTTTCACGGATGGTCATTCGAGTAAACACGCCACGGCCCTCGGGCACCATCGCCAGCCCCAACTGCGGCAAGCGATGCGCATCGGCCTCGTGAATATCTTGGCTGGCGAATCGGATCGAACCAGTGCGATGCGCTAGCGGCAAGGTACGAGTGATCGCTTTCAAGGTAGTGGTCTTGCCAGCGCCGTTGGCACCGATCAGTGTGACTAACTCACCCTCATCAACTTGTAATGAGAGCTCACGTACTGCCTGGATACCGCCAAATGCAACTGACAGCTGGTTGACCTGCAGCAGCGGCGCGGTACTCATGCAGCGTCCCGGCCCAAGTAAGCGGCGATCACTTCCGGGTGACGCTGAACTTCATCTGCGGTTCCGTCGGCAATCACTCGTCCGTAGTCAAGTACTGTGATCTGATCACACAGACTCATCACCATCTTGACATCATGCTCGATCAGCAAAATCGTGGTGCCCATGTTTCGGATCTGCTGCAGCAGATCACTGAGACTGGATTTCTCGGTGGCATTCATTCCAGCGGCTGGCTCATCTAGTGCTAAAAGCAGCGGATCGGTGGCCAGCGCACGCGCAATCTCGACGCGACGCTGATCACCATACGAGAGATAACGTGCAGTCCTTTGAGCCAAACCGGCGATACCGACCAGCGTCA
>CAZZMV010000001.1:0-15488 GCA_964655425.1 uncultured Bifidobacterium sp. | reverse complement strand
GTCTGGCTGATACAGGCCGGTGATGACGTTAAAGCAGGTCGTCTTACCCGCTCCATTCGGGCCGATGAGCCCATGAATTTGGCCACGCCGCGCAGCCAGACTGACATCAGCCAAAGCCTGCAGTCCACCAAAGCGCTTGCTCGCACCCTGTACTGACAACAACGCTGTCGTCATGGCGCCGCTTCTGCCGTTTGCAGGTGCTGTTCTTTGCGCGATGCGGGCCACAGCCCGGCAGGCCGCGCCAGCATAATCAAGACCAACGCCAAACCGTACAGCAGTTGCCGTAATACTTCAGCGTCTATCCATACCTGTCCGAATAAAGTCATTTGCAATGGCTCGACCGTATGCCGCAATACTTCAGGCAATGCGGCGAGCAACACGGCACCGAGTACGACGCCGGGAATGTGACCGATACCACCGAGCACCACCATCGCCAAAATCGCAATCGATTCGGTCAGAGTGAATGACTCCGGTGAAATGAATCCCTGAAATGCACCGAACATCGCGCCCGCTACACCACCAAAGCTCGCTCCCATCGCAAAGGCCAGCAGCTTCATATTGCGTACATGGATACCCATCGCCTTGGCCGCCACCTCGTCTTCACGGATCGCTATCCAGGCGCGACCTAATCGAGAGTGCTGCAAGCGGTATGAAAAAATAATAGTCACGACACAGAGCAGCAGGAATAGGTAGTAATACGCATTGACCGAAGGGATAGCAAGCTCACCCAGTCTGACCACACCGGCCTCGCCCGCGAATGACACCGACCCGATCCGAATCGGATCGATCAAGTTGATGCCCTGCGGACCATTCGTGATGTTGACGGGCGCATTGAGATTATTCATGAAAATACGAATGATCTCGCCAAATCCCAGTGTCACGATCGCGAGGTAATCACCACGAAGCTTGAGTGTCGGCGCACCGAGCAAGGCGCCGGCAATGCCCGCGACTAATGCCGCCAAGGGAACAATGAGCCACACAGAGAGATGCATACCTTGCGCCGCAATCACTGGCCCGAACAACTCGGCAACCCAGATACCGGCAGTAGGGAAATCCATTTGCAGCGATTCGATCGTTGCAGCGAGCTGTGGTGACGCCAATAAGCCGGCAAGATAAGCACCGATCGCGAAGAACGCGACATACCCGAGGTCGAGTAAGCCGGCGAAGCCGACCACCACGTTGAGACCAAGCGCAAGCATGATGTACAGAAGCGCTACATCGGCAATACGCACCCAGGCATTTCCAAACGGCGCAGCAACAAACGGAAATACCAGGACCGCGATGATCAACAGCGCAACTTGGGTGCGCGACGAAAAACGGGCGTTGCCAGTGCTCATACCATCAGACTCACGATCGGTCGGCAACGCGCTCCCCCATCAAACCAGATGGTCTAAGCGTAAGCACCAGAATCAACACAATGAAAGCAAAAATATCTTGGTAATGACTGCCTAGCACTCCCGCAGTTAAATCACCAATGTAGCCCGCGCCCAGGCTTTCTATCAGACCAAGCAAAATACCCCCCAGCATGGCACCGTAGATATTGCCGATGCCGCCGAGTACTGCCGCTGAAAATGCTTTCAGCCCGGGCACAAAGCCCATCGCAAACTGCGCTGACGCATAGTTGGCTGCCCACATCACACCAGCGACCGCTGCCAAGGTCGCACCCATCGCAAAGGTCAGCATAATGACGCGATTGGCATCAACACCCATCAATGCGGCGACTCGCGGATTCTCGGCAACAGCTCGCATCGCGCGGCCGATACGGGTTCGCTCTACGACCAAGGTCAGGATGACCATGGACGCGAACGCTAACAGCAACAGCAATAGCTGGGTTGGTGTCATCAAACCACCTGCCACATGCAATGGCTCAACGGGTAAGACCTGCGGGAAAGGTAATGGGTCTCGGCCCCACAGCATCATCGCGAGGGTCTGCAACAGAATCGATACACCGATCGCGGTAATCAACGGTGCCAACCGAGGGGCGTTGCGCAGACGCCGATAAGCAATGCGCTCGATCAGCAAGCTGACAATAACGCATACAGGGATAGCACCGACGATCGCGATGGTTAACTTGATCAATCCGGGCCAGTCGGGCACCCAATGCTGCAGTAGCTGCAGAATCGACCAAGCTGTCAATGCGCCGATCATCAGCACATCGCCATGGGCGAAGTTAATCAAATTCAATACACCATAGACCATGGTGTAACCGAGCGCGACCAAGGCATACATGCTGCCCAGCACCAAACCATTAATCAGCTGCTGGACCAGTAAGTCCATCTTGATTATGGATGCGCAGGTTGTGCCGAGAGCCCCTTCGGCAGCGGGAAGGTCACGTTCTCTTGTACACCGTCGAGCTCACGCACAGAATTCACACCGAGTGCTTTCAGGCGAGCGACCACCTGTTGCACCAGCACCTCGGGTGCCGAAGCGCCCGCAGTCACGCCGATACGATTTTTACCCTCGACCCATAAAGGGTCAATCTGACTGGCATCGTCCACCATGTAAGACTCCGTGCCGTTTTTTTGCGCTACCTCGCGCAGTCGGCTTGAATTGGAGCTGCTCGGGCTACCCACCACAATCAACAAGTCCACCTGGGGCGCCATGAACTTCACCGCTTGTTGCCTATTGGTGGTGGCATAGCAAATATCACCCTTCTTGGGTTCGGCGACGTTAGGGAAGCGGCGCTTCAGGGCATCGATAATCTCCGCGGTGTCATCTACGGATAGCGTGGTCTGCGTGACATAGGCCAACCGGTTCGGGTCACGTACCTGAAGCTTCTCGATATCTTCCGTCGTCTCGATGAGATACATACCGCCATCTGACTGACCCATGGTGCCCTCGACCTCAGGGTGACCGCGATGACCAATCATCACAATCTCCAATCCTTCTGCTCGCATCTTGGCAACCTCGACATGCACCTTGGTGACCAATGGACAGGTCGCATCAAACACCTGCAAGCCGAGCTGCTCAGCCTCACTTTTAACCAAACGTGACACGCCATGCGCCGAAAATACTACATGACTGCCAGGCGGCACCTCAGCTAAATCTTCAACAAAAACTGCACCCTTTTCACTCAATTCATCAACAACATATCGGTTGTGAACAATCTCATGACGTACATAGATCGGCGCACCAAATTGCGCAATCGCACGCTCGACAATTTCAATCGCGCGGTCAACGCCGGCACAAAATCCTCGCGGCTGCGCTAGTAGAATTTCTTTCGCCTGTTCCACCTTGGCTCCCTTTACAAAATGCCGATGATGTTCACTTCAAATGTCACTGCCCTGCCTGCAAGCGGATGATTGAAATCGAAAACTGCTTCCTCATCATTTGCTGCCAACAAGGTACCCGCGAAGCGTCCACCACCAGGGGCTGAAAAATCCACCACATCACCCACTGAATAGCTCGCATCGTCAACCGAATGCTCTCGTAGCGTAGTCATGGATACCGTCTGAACCAAATCCGGATTGTGCGGCCCGAATGCCTCACCCGCGGCCAGTTCAAAAGTACGCTGTACGCCCTCAGGCAAACCCAGCAACTGCGACTCGAGCGCAGGCGACAATTGACCCGCACCGATTTGCAGCGTCGCTGGTGTCGTGCCGAACGTCGTCACAATGTCTCGCCCATCTTGATCAGTAAGTCGGTAATGCAAGGTCAGGAAAGCCCCCACGGTGACAACGGGATGTGGTGAATTCAGCATTGATTGACCAGCTTTTTTTCAATTTCCTATTGTAAGCCAGTCAATGGCGTACGTTCTGCATAGCGGGGCGGCGCCAAGGCGATAGCATCTGCCGCACTTTTCAAGACCGCGCCCTACACCGACCATGCGTATCTCCGACCTGCCCGCCGAACTGCGTCCTCGCGAACGGCTGCTCGAAAAAGGCGCGGCCGCGCTGACAGACGCCGAGTTGATCGCTATTTTGCTGCGCACCGGTGTCGGCGGCATCAGCGCTATCGAGCTTGGACAGGCTCTGATGGACCGTTTCGGCTCATTGGCGCGCCTGTTGTCCGCATCGGCTGACGAACTTGGCGCCGTCCGCGGGCTGGGTACAGCCAAGCGCACGGTACTGATGGCAGTGACCGAATTGCAGCGACGCGCGCTCACCGGACTGCTAATCGATAAGCCAGTATTCGACCGACCAGAGCAGGTGTCCTTATTCCTTCGACATCATTTCAATGCCCACCTGAATGAGAGCTTTGTTGGCTTATTCACCGATGTCCAAAATCGTTTGATCGCCATTGAAGATTTTGGCAGTGGCGCCTTGCAGCGCGTCGCGGTGTACCCACGCGAGATTGTTCGGTCCGCGCTCAGGCACAACGCCGCTGGCGTGGTGTTTGCGCATAACCATCCCAGTGGACGGGCCGAGCCCAGTGAACTTGACAAGACATTGACCCAAAAACTCCGGGATGTCATGCGATGCATCGAAGTCAGCCTGCTCGACCATTTAATCGTCACGCCACAGGATATCTGGTCGTTCCGGGCCCATGGCTTGTGTTGATGATCAGAAAATCCCGAAAACCCACGCTCAAATGTTAAATTATTGGCGAATTTATATTTCACACTTATTTATCGCAAGTGCTTGAATATACGTATTTTTTTGAGTATACTCGCGCCTCTTTCAGCAATTGGTAATTTTCAAGGAGTCTGCTGTGTCACGTGAATGCGAAGTAACCGGGAAAAAGCCGATGAGTGGCAACCATGTTTCCCATGCCAACAACAAGACCAAGCGCCGTTTCCTGCCTAACTTGCAGAACCGTCGCTTTTGGGTCGAATCCGAAAACCGCTGGGTACGTCTGCGCGTGTCCAACGCCGGTCTGCGCATCATCGACAAACTCGGGATTGAGGCTGTGCTCGCAGACATGCGAACACGCGGCGCCAAGGTCTAATCAAATTAAAGAACAGGAAAAGACATCATGGCAACCAGTAAAGGCCGCGAAAAAATCAAGCTTGAATCGACCGCCGGTACCGGTCATTTCTACACCACGACCAAGAACAAGCGCACCATGCCTGAAAAAATGACGATCACTAAATTCGATCCAAAGGCACGCAAGCATGTTGAGTACAAAGAGACCAAGATCAAGTAACTATCGTTAACGTCAACTTGGTCACAAAAAACCCGCTCATTCGAGCGGGTTTTTTATTTGACCGGAATGCAGTCCGCGCTTCAAGACATTCTGCGGATCAGCACAACCGCCAACGCCCCGGGCTACGAGGCGGCCCGGCGAAATTGTCTTTACGCGTAGGTACGTAATCTCAACGAGAACTCGCGCAGCGATCGAATACCTGAAGCTTCCGCACGCGCGCACCAGTCACGCAACTGCTGCAACAACTGCTCGCTGGTGAAATGAGAGCGCTCCCAGATCGCACCCAATTCAACGCGCATCTCGTGCATGGTCTTGAGCGCGCTGCTGTGCTCGAACAGTTCCGACAACTGCTGACGCTGGCTGGTTTCAAGACTGGCCGGCTCACGCTGTAGCAGCTTTTTGGACGACTTCAAAAACCCTGACCCGAGCGCGGAACTGGCACGAATTTGATCAACCTCTTCGCGCCAAGCACTACGCAATGAGCGCGCATATTTCGCCATCACATCATAGCGGTTGGCGACGACCGCATGCAAAGTGTCCAGATCCGCCACCAGTTTGCTGCGATCAAATTTTGGCTCGGGTGCGACCTTCTTTACCTTGGCCAAACCCAGCGCCGCCAGAATCGAGATGTACAGCCATCCAATATCGAACTCGTACCATTTGGCGGACAACTTGGCCGAAGTACCAAAGGTATGGTGATTATTGTGCAGCTCTTCGCCGCCGATAATGATGCCGATCGGCAGAATGTTGGTCGACGCATCCTTGCAATCAAAATTACGGTAACCCCAGTAGTGACCGATACCGTTAATCACACCTGCCGCCGTCACCGGAATCCACGCCATCTGTATTGCCCACACGGTCAGCCCCAGTACGCCGAACAGCATGAGGTTGATGATCAACATCAGCGAAACACCCAAAGCAGAGTGCTTCGCGTACACATGACGCTCGATCCAATCATCGGGAGTGCCGTGACCGTACTTTTCAATGGTCTCGCGATTTTTTGCTTCGATGCGGTAAAGCTCTGCTCCCTCGAACACCACCGTGTCTATGCCGCGCGTGATCGGGCTATGAGGATCTTCGGTGGTCTCGCATTTCGCATGGTGCTTACGGTGAATGGCAGCCCACTCTTTGGTCACCATGCCGGTCGTCATCCATAACCAGAAGCGGAAAAAGTGACTGGGGATCGGGTGCAAATCCAGCGCCCTATGGGCCTGGCAGCGGTGCAAGAAAATCGTGACTGCTGCGATCGTGACATGGGTCACCGCCAAGGTAAACAACAAGATTTGCCAGCCGGTTGCGTGCGTGACGCCGTTGAGCAGGAAATCGAGAACGAGATCCAAGCCGGAATGCTGAGTCATTATTTCTCCATGCAATTTGCCAGTGGGGCAATCGTAACCACCCCTGTCGGTGCTCACATTTTACGTGGTTTTCTGCCGGAAAGCCCGAATTTTCCGCTCGGTTTAGCAAGAAACCATTGCAAATCAAGGGATTACGGATTGCCTGAAGTCGCGGCCGGCAGGATGGAGGCCAAGCTGACTTGTTGCTCGTGAAGCAGTGTCAGCAACGCCCGGTTCATTGCAGATTGCACACTGCCCCGCAGCTTGTATGGATCGTCAACCCAGACAGCAGCCTCGATCTCCAGCCCCTCAGGGCTCATCGAAAGCAGATGCGCACTCGGTTCCGGGTTCGCCAGCACCTGAGGCAGCCTGGCCAGCACCGCAGGAATAGCCGCCAATAAACGCTCGACGTCGGCACCATGCGCCACCTTGAAGATGCTGCTGACGCGCGAATTTCGATCACTCAGACTGAAGTTTTGGACGGGCTGCGATACCAGCATCTCATTCGGAATGATGGCCTCGGTACCGTCGCTGGCTCTCAGCACGGTGTAGCGGGTGTTGATCTGTACGATTTGCCCGCTGAACTTTTCCACGCTGACCAGATCGCCGATACTCAAACTACGCTCAAGCAGCACCACAAAGCCGGAGACGTAGCTGCTGACAAGTTTTTGCAAGCCAAGGCCGAGGCCGACACCCAGCGCACCACCAAACACCGACAACACAGTCAAATCAATCCCGACCAAGGACAAGCTGATCAACACGGCCACCAGAATCAGCAAGCCTCGCCCAACCCGTGCCAACACCGCGCGCAGCGAGCTATGCATGCTGTCGAGTTGCATCAATCTTTGCTCAAGCAGCGCGGCGGCCCAGAGGGCGAGCACCAAGGTGACACCCACCCAAACCAACGCCTGCAACAACACTTTGAGCGATTCATGGTGTCGCCCGACCGGTACCTTGGTCTGCTCAAGGTAATCGACAAACTCCGGCCATAACCCGGTGATGTAGAGCGCTACACCTGCCCAGATCAACGCGGCAAGTGCCTGCTCCACCGTCTGCAGAATCACACCAACCCGACCGTCTGGCGCGAAAGCCATGCGCAGCAAATAAAACACGGCGCGAATCAGCAAATAAGACAACGCCAGCGGTATGGCAACCCGCATCAGGCCAACACTCTGGAAACTCGACAGAGCACGCGTCGCAAGTACGATGAACAGCAGGACTAACAACGGTGTCAGTAACCGTCCCAAACTGACTTGGTTGACCCCTACCGTGCCACCCGATGACGACAACCTGCGCACCAAAACACGAGATAACCACCAACCTGCAACGATACAAGCCAGCACGGCCAACAGTTGCCACTGCAGATTCGGATCGTTCAGATCGGCCAGCAGTTGTGACCAAAGATTTTGTGTAGGGTTCATCTTGATTCAAGCAAAGCGGCATCTGACTGGTGCCGCATCCAGTTTGACTCATAGCGGCCTGCCAACGCTGCATGGCCCCGAATCACCAGAAGATTTTCTGCGTTCATGTGCTGCGCGCCCCAGCTGTAGTTGTAACTGCCTGTGATCACGACAGCATGTGAAGACCGGACATCGATCAACATGACCTTGTTATGCGCACTCCGATAACGGGTTTCAAGCCATACGGGAATGCCCGCGCGCGCCAAATCGTCCAGCTGTGATCCATCGACATCAATGTACTGACGCTGGTCCGCCAGCACTCTCACATCAATGCCGCGACGATGTGCGCGGATCAGGCTAGCGGCGATGGTACGACTCGTCAACACATAGGACTGCACCAGCACCTGTTGCCGAGCCTGCTCAATCGCCGAGACAAGTGCGCCTTGCGCATCATCCCAAGGTGTGAAATAGGCTTCAATCGTACCCGCTGCCGGTAATACCGGCACGGTCTCGCGCGCAGGTGATTCAGCAAGGCATATCAGCAGCAGCAGACCCAGTGTGATGCGTCGGTACTGCTTCATGCTGCGCGTTCAAATACCGCCGCGAAAAATCCATCCGTACCATGCCGATGCGGCATCAGTTGCAAGTAGTCGCCCGTATCCAATTCGATTTTTTGCTCGGACAATACCTGGTGAGCGGGCAGGAGTCGGTATTGAGTTTGCGCTGATAAAAACTGTTCGACGACGGCCTGATTTTCTTCGGCTAATAAACTGCACGTGGCATACACCAAGCGCCCGCCCGGCTTCGGCAACCGCGCTGCGCTCATCAGAATGCTGTACTGACGCGCACACAATTCACTCAAGTCACCCGGTTGCTGGCGCCATTTCATATCCGGATTGCGGCGTAAGGTACCCAGCCCACTGCACGGCGCATCGATAAGCACACGATCCACTTTACCGGCGAGTCGCTTGACCTTGGCATCGTTCTCATGCGCGATCAGCACAGGATGCACATTCGACAGACCACTGCGTGCGAGCCGCGGCTTCAGCTTGCCGAGGCGTCGGTCGGAGATATCAAAGGCGTACAACCGGCCTGTGTTGCGCATCATGGCGCCGATAGCCAATGTCTTGCCACCCGCGCCGGCACAAAAATCTACCACCATCTCGCCTCGCTTTGCGCCAAGCATGTGTACCAGTAACTGACTACCTTCGTCCTGTACTTCAATCGCACCCTGCTTGAAGATAGGCAGATTTTGCAGCGCGGGTTTGGACAACAGTCGAACCGCTTGCGGCGCATAAGCAGTGCGTTCAAAAGTAATGTTTGCCTCAGCGAGTGCGGCGGTCACTTGCTCAACCGAGGATTGCACCGTATTGACTCGAAGATCCAATGGTGCCGATCGGTTCAATGCAGTCATCAGCTGCTCAGACTCGTCTTGACCATACTGCGCAAGCAAGCGCTCACGAATCCAATCAGGAAAATTAAAACGCAGGGCGGGCGAAAGATTAGCGCGATCAACACCAAGCACGTGCGTGAGCCATTGCCGCTCAGATTCACTCAGTCCGGCAAGCGCATCGATGCTCGCGGTTTGCGCGAGCGCCAGCAGGGCGACACGGCGTAGCTGAGGTCCACTGCCCGATTCAGATAAATGCATTAGCGCCAGACGATGTCGCAAGAACCCATAAACCGCCTCGGCGATCGCACCTCGTTCTCGCGAACCGAGTTTGGGATGCGCCCGGAAATAGCGCGACAAGGTGACATCGGCTGGACCGGTAAATCGCATGATCTCGCGCAAGGCCTGCTCGGTACTGCCAACCACCACGGGCGAGAATCTCATGTTGGGGGTGCTAGCGCTACGTCACGGCGCACACGATCGCCCTCCAGCCTGATGCGTCCCTCGATGATGCCGCGCACAGCCGCTGGGTAAATCCGGTGCTCCTCGCTTAACACGCGCGCTGCCAGCGTTGACTCGGTATCTTCCTCGTAAACCGGAACGACCGCTTGATCAACGATGGGGCCGTGGTCCAGATCATGGGTCACGAAATGTACGGTTGCGCCATGAAATCGCACCCCCGCTTCAATCGCGCGACGGTGCGTGGACAAGCCAGGAAAACTCGGCAATAGCGAGGGATGGATATTCAGCAGGCAACCACGGTAGTGGTCAACAAAGCCCGCACTCAGAATGCGCATGAAACCAGCCAGTACGACCAAGTCAGGCTGGAAAAAGTCAATCTGCTCAGCCAGGGCGCGATCAAAACTGACCCGATCGCCGTAGTTGGCATGTTCAACCGTGGCAATTGGTATACCCGCGAGTTCAGCTGTACGTAACCCTGCGGCGTCGGCGCGATTACTAATCACCGCCGCAATCCGAACAGGCCAGTTATCGGCAGCGGCGGCCCGGATAATAGCCTCCATGTTGCTGCCGCGACCCGAGATCAGGATCACGATGTTTTTCATGGCGCGGATTGTAGCAGCGACGATTTACGCTGTATTACAGAGATTGCAATCTATCCAAGCTGCGAGGCCTGCCGCAAAATTATTTTTTCAGCTTAGTCTTTGTTCAGTCGAACGAGAAGAAAACACGAAATGGGACACGCTTCTCCGCCCAGTAATCCGCAGCATCACGGAATACATCAAGCAAATTCTCACGTGCTTCCCGATCAAATTTCTGCGTCTGAGGTAACTGATCAAGCACGATCAAAAAGCCGGGTTGTTGACCCGCTCGATGAATCTGCTCAGTCAGACAATCGCGCAAGGCATCGAAATTCTTGGCAGAGGATTTCGGGATTTGAAAAGACTCAGCAACCGCGGCCAGCACTTGTTGGCGCGTTAGCGCTTGGGCCAGATTCGCGTACAGAAAATGATGGGCGAGCCGAACCGCCTCGGACTGCAGGTCAACGACCCGAAATGCGCGTATCGATTGCACGACGTTACCCGGCACGGTGCGCAGCAACTCTCCGCCCGCATCCGAATCCGGGATCTGTTCGTCGCGCTGTGGCAGCGCGCTCAGCATATAAATGTTCACGATCCTGTCAAAACTACACAAAGCGCATCGGAAAGTTATTTTTATTACAACGCCGATGCGTACGGGTACATGCGAACCTCAGCGCCCCTGACACCAAGGCCTTCGGCGAATTGTTTTACGGCAATGTGAAATCATACCCGCGCTTCGTTGCCGGAAAAACCCCTGAATCCAAGTGGCATCCATAAAACTGTTAAATATGACAATTATTTCGCCTATCTGTGTCCAAAATCCGTCATTTTTTACCAATCGTCGGCATTGATCCAAAACTGATTCTGACCGTCACCGAAGCAAATTTGGCGCAGATGGCCGCCAATCAGCATGTGAACAGGCCTTGTTCACAGATAATTCGCACCGGATAGGGGCGGTTTGTTGCCAGACTATCCAGCGGCAGGGCAAGCTCGTTAGTCACGCACTACGCGCCATCCGCCCGGGCGGCAGCGCCGACGATGAGGCCGCGCCGAAAAACTGCAGCACCTCATCGCGTCGGCGCATGGTATCGATCTGGCCAAGTTCAATCAATGAGCGTGTATAGGTAGATTCAAAAAGCAAGTAAGACGCGAGCGCAGCACCGCGCCGCTCGGTCGCACCGATCGCGGATAACAAGGTACGGATCGGTAGCGGCAAACTACCCGTATGCTGACTGGCAATTGCATCGAGTGGCTTGGAGGGCGTGATCGCCAACATCTCAATCGGACGCAACGAAGTCTGCTGTCGTTGCACCGGCGTCAGCAGAGAAAGTGTTTGATTGATGCGCGTCATGCGCTCAATATCGACCGACAAACCATCCAGGAAAATACTCGACATCGCATGCCCAGCAATCTGCGCCAGGCTCGGGTAACCAGAAAATTCATCAAACTTTCGGCCACCGGTACCAATGTTGCCCGCACCAATGACCAGCACACGATCGGCACCCAAATGAATGGCAGGCGAGATCGGCGCCAGCTCACGCAATGAGCCGTCACCAAAATATTCACGGCGCTCACCGCAGTACAGCGGTACCGAGGGAAAAATCAGCGGGATAGCGGATGACGCCAGTAAATGATCGACACCAATCTGTTGCGGCACCGAGATTCGCTGAATTCGACTCCAATGTGGAATTTCTGTCACCGATTGATAAAACACGACATGGCGTCCGGCGGTGTAAGACGATGCAGATACTGCCAGCGCGTGCAGGTGTCCGTTATCCAGTGCGGCGTCAAGCCGTGGCAAATCCAGCATCCGGTGCAGTAATGCGGCCAGTGGCGAGTTATCCAGCAGAGAATTGGGCGGCGAGGCATGCCACTGCCGAAGTAACCAACCAAACGAGAGTAGCGAGAGCCAGCGCGCACCGGACCGAATCACGCCGATCGAATCCGCACGATAGACCTGCTCAACTTCCAGCCCGCGCCAGACCTTCAACAGGTGCGAAACACTGTCCTCGAAATCGTCCGCGCGACAGGCAAACGCAGTTGCATTGATGGCACCGGCCGAGGTGCCGCAAACAATGTCAAAAGGATTTTTTCGCTGCGGCCAACCGACTTCGCTGAGTAGCGAACAGATTGCCTGCAGAACACCGACCTGATAGGCAGCGCGAGCGCCGCCACCGGTCAGAAAAAGTGCGGTTTTCTGCGGCGAGGACATCGCCGCAGATTAACAGCAGGCAAGCCGTTTGCGAAGCACCACCCGCTACTATGAGCGCTTTGCGACAGCGCTTTATTTAGGCTGCATGCGGATAGCGCCATCGAGCCTGATGGATTCACCGTTCAGCATGCAGTTCTCGATAATGGTCTTTGCCAGTTGAGCATACTCATCTGGCTTGCCCAAGCGCGGTGGGAATGGGACCATTTTTCCGAGCGCATCTTGCACCTCTTGCGGCATGCCGAGCAGCATCGGCGTCTCGAAAATGCCCGGAGCAATCGTCATGACCCGGATGCCATTACGGGATAAATCGCGCGCCATCGGCAGTGTCAAACCCACCACGCCGGCCTTGGAAGAGCCGTACGCCACTTGGCCTATCTGACCATCGTAGGCGGCGACCGAGGCAGTATGAATGATTACACCGCGCTCACCGTTCGCGTTGGGCGTGTTGTCGGACATGGCCGCCGCAGCCAGACGCGACATGTTGAAAGTACCCACCAAGTTGATGTTGACCACGCGTTGGAACACCTCAAGCGGATGTGGCCCATCCTTACCAACCGTTTTCACGGCGGGCGCGACACCGGCACAGTTAATCAAACCGACCACTGTACCCAAGGACTGCGCTGCGGCTACCACCGCATTGCCGTCCGCCTCCGAGGTGACATCGCATTTGACGAACTTGCCACCAAGTTCTGCCGCGAGTTTTTCGCCCGCATCTACTTGTACATCGGCCAGCAAGACCTTGCCGCCGTTGGCGACAACCATGCGCGCGGATGCAGCACCCAGGCCGGACGCACCACCGGTGATGATGAAGACATTGTTCTTGATATCCATAGTTACTCCTATTCTTGTTTAAGCAAATTCAATCAGCACGACCCGCACGCTCATGGCGCCAAATGATAACGCCACTAAAAAGAAAGGCAGCCGAAGCTGCCTTTGTTACTGCAGACCAGCGCGCTTAACCGATCAAGCCCTTTGCTGCGAGCAAAGGCACGATCAACAACGCGACCAAGTTGATAATCTTGATCAGCGGATTGACGGCTGGACCGGCCGTATCCTTGTATGGATCACCCACTGTATCGCCCGTCACGGCAGCTTTGTGCGCCTCGCTGCCCTTGCCGCCGTGATGACCATCTTCGATGTATTTCTTGGCGTTGTCCCATGCGCCGCCGCCAGTACACATCGAGATCGCCACGAACAAGCCAGTGACAATCGTACCCATCAGCAAACCACCCAGCGCCTTCGGACCGAGCACCACACCGACGACGATAGGCACTACCACCGGCAGCAGCGATGGCACCATCATCTCCTTGATTGCTGCAACCGTCAGCATGTCGACTGCCTTGCCATACTCCGGCTTGCCAGTGCCTTCCATGATGCCGGGAATCTCGCGGAACTGACGACGCACCTCTTCAACCACCGAGCCTGCTGCACGACCGACAGCTTCCATCGCCATGGCACCAAACAAGTAGGGAATCAATCCACCGATGAACAAGCCGATGATGATCATCGGATCGGACAGATCGAAGTTCACATTAATGCCACGATCATGCAGCGCGTGCGTGTAGTCAGCAAACAAGACCAGCGCTGCCAAACCAGCAGAACCAATCGCGTAGCCTTTGGTGACCGCTTTGGTGGTGTTACCTACCGCATCCAGCGGGTCGGTAATGTCACGCACACTCGCTGGCAGATCCGACATCTCTGCGATACCACCGGCGTTATCGGTAATCGGGCCGTAAGCATCGAGTGCCACGATAATGCCCGCCATCGACAGCATGGCAGTCGCCGCCACAGCAATGCCATACAAGCCAGCCAGCCCGTACGACACGACGATACCAGCGCAAACGAATAGCACGGGCCATGCAGTTGATTTCATCGAGATACCAATGCCGGCGATGATGTTGGTTGCGTGACCGGTAGTCGATGCCTGCGCGATGTGCTTGACCGGATGAAAATCAGTACCAGTGTAGTACTCGGTAATCCAGACCATCGCTGCGGTCAGCACCAAACCAACAATACACGAGCCGAATAGCGCCATCGCTGATGCACTACGATCCTCAACCAATGCCATTGGCTCGGGGAATAAAGCAGTGGTCACGAAGTAGAACGCAATCAGCGACAACACGCCGGAAACGATCAGACCACGGTATAGCGCCGGCATCACATTCTTCATACCCGGGCTGGCTTTAACGAACATCACACCAATAATCGATGCGATGATCGACACACCGCCCAAGATCAGCGGGTAAATTACGGCCTCTGTTTTTGCCGACACTGCCATCAGTGCGCCCAGCGCCATGGTGGCAATCAAGGTCACGGCGTAAGTCTCGAACAAGTCAGCGGCCATGCCGGCACAGTCGCCCACGTTATCACCCACGTTGTCCGCAATCACCGCTGGGTTACGCGGATCATCTTCCGGAATGCCTGCCTCGACTTTGCCCACCAAGTCGGCGCCAACGTCCGCACCCTTGGTGAAGATACCGCCACCCAGACGCGCAAAGATCGAGATCAGTGATGAACCGAAAGCAAAACCAAGCAAAGGCTTCAATGTCGCCGGATCAGCATGCTCGAGGCCACCAATCAACCAAAAGAAAATCGAGACACCTAACAAGCCAAGCCCGACCACCAGCATGCCGGTGATCGCGCCGCCGCGAAAAGCGACGTCGAGTGCCGGGCCGATGCCTTGGGTGGCTGCTTGTGCCGTGCGCACGTTAGCGCGAACCGAGACATTCATGCCGATGAAGCCGCATGCTCCGGATAACACCGCACCAAGTACAAAACCTGCAGCGGTCGGCACATCAAGAAAGATGCCGATCAAGATCGCCAGCACGACGCCGACCATCGCAATGGTGCGGTACTGGCGAGCCAGATAGGCCGCCGCACCCGCTTCGATCGCCGCCGCAATCTCTTGCATACGCGCATTACCGGGATCCTGACTCAGGATCCAGCTACGCGAAATCAAACCGTAAATGACGGCGATAAGGCCGCACACCACGGCAAACCACAAGCCTGTTGATGCCATACGTC